>CAZHET010000385.1:0-6356 GCA_964531585.1 uncultured Planctomycetaceae bacterium
GATTCCCTGTCTGCAACGTCCTCAAATGTCAGCGTTCCGCCCGCCAGTGCTTCCCGATGAGTCACCAGCGCCGTCAGGTACGCTTCAAGTGGCAGTCGTCCGCCGCCATTGGTTTCAAAGATGATTCCCTGCAGATTCACCGTGCCGCCGCCGCTGCTGTCTGAATAGTGAGCGTAGAAGCGGCGAATGTCGTCGAGTTTTTCGTTCGTCCGATCATGCCGCGAACGGTGTGCGGAAAAGCGAAACCCATCGGGAAGCAGCACCGCGTGATCGGCGATTTCCCGGGCCGCGTCCAGATATTTGGTGACCAGTGCAGGTGACATGACCAGCGAATGACCCGTGTTGGTGAATCCTTCCCCGGCTGCGCTGTCTACGGGAAACTCCCGCGCGGGATCGAGTCCGATCCCGGTCAGATCCCGGATGGTGTAGGTGTATTCGGCGTTGCTGAGTCGGCGCAGGACCACGGGGCCCGGATCACCGGCGTTGGCCGCAGCTTCCGCCTCCAGATACTGCCGCACCCATTCGCGAAGTTGTTCTCGCTGTGTCGGTGACGGCTGATCGGCATCCGCCGGCGGCATCTCGCCGTTGTCCAGCATCTCCGCGACCTTCTGCCACACGGATGGCTGACGACGCACGTCGGCAAGCGACGAAAACTGTTCCAGATCCAGTTCACCCTGCTGATCCGCGGTCGAATGGCATGCCTGGCAATACTGTTTCAGGACGGCCTGCTGTGTGTCACGGAATGACGTCGCGAGCCGCGGAAATTCGCCTGAATCGGCAGACTGAGCCGCACCCGTGTGCCCCGCGCAAAAGCAGCCGATCGTGGTGACAATCACTTGCAGAATACCGATGCGCACGATGGAACGGTGACAGGCACTGGGCATACGCAGACTCGGTAAGGCAAACAGCGGGAACGGACACGGCCGGAGCGAACGAGAATACCGCGGCAAGGGAAACCGTGGCAAGCGCGACGTCCGTCAGGACTCACCGGCGGTGTTTTTTCAATGCACGGCGACGCTTGTTCGATCAGTCGCCGCTCTGTTTCTGCAGAACGAACACCGTATCGCCCAGCTCATCGGAAAGCTGCAGCGGCTCCTCAATGTCGAACCAGAAGTCGTACACGTCTGCAAGGCGGAATGCCGGCACTTTGCGAAGCAGCGACCGGAACTGGTCGGCCTGATAAATGCGCATGGGATACTCAGAATGCAGCACAAGCGGCGTGCCGTTGTCGTCCACCTGCAGTTCGAACCGCAGTGTTTCGCGTCGAGTGATTCGACTGCACGATGTGACCTGCAGATGCACATCGATGCGGATGCCGTCGGCTTCGGCCGACCAGCCTTCTTCGTCCTCCTCATCAGCGTCGGGAGGCAGCAGGTGCATACCGATTAAATACAGACCGCCGGGACGCAGCGAATCGGCGATGCAGTTCAGGTGTTGCACGGCATCATCTTCGGACAACAGATGACGGAAAGTGTTGACGAAGCAGCAGGCGACGTCGACGGGTTCCGTCGTGCGAAAGCTGACCATATCGGCGACATGGACGCTGCAGGCGGACGGGAATTCGCTGAGCCGCCGTCGGCAGTGTTCGACGGCTGCCGTCGACGAATCACAGCCGACAACGTCATAGCCCCGGCGAGCCATTGCGACCAGCAGTCGCCCGCCGCCGCAACCGGGTTCCAGAATTGTCCGAAGAGGAAACGGGCAGTACTTCTGAACCGCTGCTTCGACGAAATCCGATTCTTCGTCGGTGTCGTCAGCGAACGCCAGATCCCAGTACCGCGGATGGTCGTAGCAGTTTGTCATCAGAATTCAGACGTCGAAATCAGGCTGCCGTCGTTGCGGCTTCCCAGTCGCTTCAGTACATCCACGGCGATGCGATTGTTAACGGCCCGAACACTTCCGTCCGCAAACAGGAAGTTGCTGATGATTGTGTGATAGCTGGCGAAGCCCGACGGCGGAGGTGTTGGAGACCCCGCTTCGGCGTCAGCATCGTCGTAGTTCTGCTCCGGCGAATACGGCGGAGCATAGCCCCAGGCCGTCGGAGCCGCATACGTGGTTGTCAGTGTGAAGCCACAATTCCGCAACGTGCTTTCGTCGCCGGTCATCCATCCGTGGTCAAGGGCTTGCTGCAGCTTTTCACCGACGAGCAGTGTCGTTGACGTACCGTCCGGAACGGCGTGCAGTGACTCGGCACTGTTCAGGTACAGCAGGCCGTCATTATCGACGTGGATAGGTTTGGCATCGCCGTTGTGGCACCCCGCGTAGTCGGACTGTGATGGCCCGCTGGTTCCAGGACCGGCCGGGCTGCTGGGACATCTCAGCCAGGAAAACGCGACGACGGGCATTCCGACCTGACTTCCGATGAAGGCCGGATCGTCGAAGTAGACCTTGTCTGCGCCGGGGATCCCTACACCGTCAGGGTCATATCGCAGCGTCGGTTCGTTGATCACGTCGAAACCACTTTCGACCTGCGGAACGGGCTGAGCTTCCTGCTGCTCCGCCGCATATTCGGCAACCACTGCATCGAACTCCGCCAGTTCTTCCGTATTCAGAAAGCTGCGGTTCGGATCGCCGAAGTTGATCTGCCGGTACGCATTTTCCTCTCCCATGTGCGGCAAAATCTGAGCGATCCAGCTCATCTTGTATCCCGGTACCTGAGCGCTGACCGGCCCCGTCGAGTTGACGCTTCCCGGAGGAAGCACGCTGTATGTCTGCTGATAGCTCTGCAGTGCAATGCCGATCTGAACCAGATTGTTGACGCACTGAATTCGCCGAGCCTGCTCACGAGCCTGCTGGATCGCCGGCAGCAGCAGCCCGATCAGAACGGCAATCGTGGCGATCACGACCAGCAGCTCCAGAACCGTGAAGGCCGGTCGCGATTGGTGTCGAGTTCTCATTCCGGATGCTGCTCCCGTTGTGGCGCACTGTCCCCCGTCAGTATTCCGACAGCCTGACCCGGCGCATCCGGGGATTTGTTCACGAAAACATGCAGATCCCGCTGCGGGAACGGAATCGTGATCCCCCCGGCCGTAAATTTGCGGTTGATCTCTGTGAAGACTTCCGAAATCGTGTTCAGGCGATTTTCCAGATTCGGCAGGTACGCTCGCAGCACCAGATCCAGAGAACTGTCGCCGAAGTTCTCAAACGTGGCCAGCGGCGCGGGATCTGCCAGGATGTTGGGATGATTCGAGGCGACCTGCAGCATGATTTCCCGAGCCCGGTCGGTGTCACTGCCGTACGCAACGCCGACATGCACGACGATGCGGTTCGTCGTATCGCTCAGCGTCCAGTTGAGCAGTTTGCCGGTGACAAATTCCTTGTTGGGAACAATGTACTCGCGACGATCCCAGTCGGTAATCGACGTCGCCCGGATCTGAATGCGGGACACAACTCCGCTGACTCCGTCGATCGTGACGATGTCGCCGATGCGAATCGGTCGTTCCAGCAGAATGATGATGCCCGAAACAAAGTTCGCAAAAACTTCCTGCAGGCCAAAGCCCAGGCCAACCGACAGACCGGCCACCAGCCACTGCACCTGAGACCAGCGAAGTCCCAGCAGGCTGAAGGAAATCGCCACGCCAAAAATCAGCACCAGGTAACGGGTGACCGTGGTGACGGCGTAGCGGATACCGGCTTCAAACTTCATGCGGCGAAGCATGATGATTTCAATCAGCCCCGGTAACTGCCTGACAGCAATGATGGTGACAAGCGCCGTGAACGCCGCCAGAATGATGCTGCCGACCGTGACCGCGTGCTTCTCGACGATCGTTTTGGTCTTCGCGGGATCGTCGCCTTGTGGATCTGCAACGGTCACCTGCTCGCTGACCGACCACAGTTCGTGGCGGTCCAGCACCTTCAGAGCCGGCAGGACATCAAACCAGATCGCCCACGCGAAACCGATCAGTGTCAGCACGCAGGCATTGCGAATCAGGGAGTTCGCCTGCAGACCGAAGACCGCCAGTCCTTCGTCATCGGACGGGACCGGTGGAATCGACGAGGCCGCGACTTCTTCGCCCGATTCCGTCTGCTGCTGTTCTCGCTGCGCCGCGCGTTCGCGGGCCAGTTCCATCCGCGTGGCTCGGTGAGACAGCCGCAGCCAGCGCAGCAGAAAGCTGTCGGCAACCAGCAGCAGTGAGGCGATCACGACCGTGACGCTGAGACGAATCCACAACTCGACCGCTGTATAATGGAAGCCGATGACGGACAGTGTGCCCATCACCAGCGGCAGCAGGACCAGAAACCCGATCCACAGGACGCGGGTCTTGTAAAGCCAGCCGCGTGTGTTCAGCAGCGTTCGCACGAAGTGATTGCCCGGCGGCAGCAGCAGCTTTGCCAGCAGGACCGTGTTCAACAGCATGATGAAGACGAACAGCAGGCGTTCCAGCCGCTCTTCACCATCCGCGCAATAACGCACGACCAGCAGCAGCAGCAGTGGTGGTGAGACAAACAGAATGGCATTTCTCAGCCAGCGACGAAGCCGTTCACTGACGACGGTGTCCCAGGAAAAGTGAGCGTCCGCCAGTCCATCGTGTCGCAGGATCTGCCGAATGAAGTTCAGCCACAGCGTAAACGTTCCCAGTTGAGCGATCGCGGTGCCGAGCCCTGCCCAGACGGTGTGGCTGCCGCTGCCGAACCGAAGGACGTTCCCAGCGAACATCAGCAGCAGTGGCCATTCTGCCGCCATGCCGAAACTCAGCAGCATCGCGTTGACCGTCGGACGGATGCTGATGCATGCTCGACGCTTCGCCTGTTGGCCGCTGTCGACCAATGCCCGGCGAGCGCGTCCCTGAATGAGCAGCAGCAGCAGAACGGCGATCACAGCCGGAATCGCTATGACCCATACCGATATCCCGCCCCTGCTGGCCGGATCGGGCAGCCCTTGCCGCAGCTCACTGACAATATTCAGTCCTTCCCGCGGAGCCTGCCGCAGGTCGCTCCACGACAGCATTTCGTGGCTGCGTACCCACAGGGCCTGTTCGCTGACATAGCTGTTCCATTTGGTAGCAAACGATTTCAGAGACCTCTGTTGCTCGTCCAGTTCTCCCAGAAGTGATTTCAGTTTCGTGGTATTGTCCTGCAGCGACCGGATCACGTCGATTGATCCGTCGATCTGCTCAGCCCTGCGAATGGACTCTTCATCTTCGCTGACTTCGACCTCACTGCGCATGGCTTCCGCAGCGTCAAGGTCTGCAGCGTAGTTGTTCAGTTTCACCCGCAGGTCAGCAATTTCAGCTTCAAGCCGCTCGATTTCCCGGTTGACGTCGTCGACGTCCGGCAGACGCTCCTGAAAATCCAGCAGTTCGCGGCCGATCGTGCCGCTGAGTCCGAATTCCGTCACGTTGTCCTGAATGCGTTCCGCTTCTGCGTTCAGCCTTCGCAGCGCGTCCTGGCCGCGGTCACGTTTCTGCTGAAGCTGAGGAATGGACTGCTCCGTCAACTGGTTGTTGATGGCAGCGTATTCCAGCCGTTTGCTTACGAGTTCGCGAAGTGCCGGGTCTTCAATGTTGCTCAGGTCATCGACCGCCAGTTGCGCTTTCGCAAGCTGCCTGGCGGACTCGTCGCGGGAACGCTTTTCCAGCGCCGCCCTGAGCGCTTCCAGCTCCTGTTCCGCCGCCGTGACAATTTTCTGCTGGCGACGTGCCCGGATGCCGGGCATGCCCAGCGCCAGACGAGTGTCCACTTCGGCCTCAGCCGCCTGCAGAGCCTCCCGCTGAGCCATCAACTGCAGGTTCCGTGCTTCGGCCGCCGCACGCGCAACGGCGTCGCTGAATGTCGCGTTTTCCGTTGGCAGCGCTTTCAGCCGGGCGTCGTTTTCTGTGATCGACTGGTCGACAGTCGCCTGCTGCTGCTGCAGATCACGTTTGCGCGCAGTGGCTTCCTCAGCGGCGGCTTCGGGTGAGGTCTGCTGCTGCCGGGCGGAATTCAGTTCCAGTTGCTTCTGCGTGCGCCGCGCTTCCAGGTCGGCGATGGACAGCGATGCCAGATCCGGCAGCGACGGCGTTTCCAGTGGTTTGTCGAGTTCCGCTTTTTCCGCCGGCAAGCCTTCGATCAGTTTGCTCTTCGCGTCAGCAGCGGCCTTCTGAGCCAGCGCGGAGGCGATGTCCGTGTCCGCTCGCGCCAACAGCTGTTCCACTTCCGTGCGGACAAGCTCGTCCAGCGGCGCATCGGCAACCTGCACCCTGAGCTGTTCGATCCGGCGTCGCAGGTCGTTGACTGCCGTGGACTCATTCACCGGAAGTTCGGCCTGCGGCGGTTCTGTCTGCGGCGGCTGCGTTTGCGGCGGCTGCGTTTGCGGTGGCTGCGTTTGCGGTGGCTGCGTTTGCGGCGGCTGAGTCGTCGCCTGAGGAGTCACCGCC
>CAZHET010000386.1:0-6334 GCA_964531585.1 uncultured Planctomycetaceae bacterium
GGAGTTCCGGTCAGTATTCAGGACGAGTCGAAGACCACACATCGTCCCGATTCCACACGCGCTGTACCGTCGACGCCTCAGCAATCTGAAGATGATGAGATTGCGAATGCCGCAGAAGGCAATCTGACAAGTGAAGCGGTGGACATTCAGGACCAGGCTGAAAAATCACGGCGCCCGGACGAAGGCACGAATCTGCTGGATGATGGCGCCAAATGACCTGCAGTTGGCAACCTGCAGTGGCGGCTTCCACTCGCTGATCCGCCACGCCCGAGAAGTTCCATCAGCGGCTGCTCCTCCGCCGGTCAAACGCCATTCGCCAAAGTTCACGGCAGCTCAACATTCAACCCGTGGTTGAAACGATTGGTAAAGTTGGCGAGTGCCACGGTTGCCGCGAGCGTGACAAGCTGAGCCTCGGAAATGTGTTCCCGCACAGCGGCGACCGTAGCGTCATCCACGTCAGCCGTCTTTGTCAGCGTTTCCGCATAGGCCAGCACGGATTTTTCCGCGTCACTGAAAAGATCACTGTCAGCGTAGCCGCTGAGAGCGTCCAGTTGTTCTTCTGTGACTCCCGCGTCAACCGCAGCCTTTCGATGATGATGCGAACAATAGTCGCACGCATTGGCTTGCGAGGACACATAGTAAGCCAGTTCACGCAATGTGCCGGGCAGGTCTTTCTGAATTCCGTCGTTAATTGCCACGACACCTCTCAGAACGTCCGGCTGGTGAGCCATTGTGCCGAAGATGCCGGGCACCATCCCATATTTGTCTTCGATTGCCTTCAGCAGCCCCACGGAATCGTGAGGTGCATCGGCAAGACTCAGCGGGGCAACGTGGGGCGTGGTGGTTGTGGGCATCAGAGTCTTCCTGGGTGAGAGCAATGTAGAGTAACAGCAGAAGCAGACGGAAGCTGCATGCAGACTGAAGCTGCGCAGACCGTCGGACATCTTCAGACAGTTCGGTGCGAGCGGGAGTTGGGTCTCTTAGTCCGCATCCACATCCAACGCGCCTGTATCGCGGTCGACTTCAACTTCAACGCCGCCATCAGGCGTATCGACATCGAGAATTTTCTCTTTGTTGTCGCAGCCGAAGAAGGCAAGCGCACAAAACAGAGCGGCCACTTTAGGGAGCAATGAACGGACCATGTGATTAATTCCTTACGCGTCTTGTAGAGCATCCAGGCACAGCGCCCGGACTGAGATTAACTCGCGGCACCACTGGTGCTTCGTCATCCGCGTGTTGATGGATCGCCGGGCGAAGCGAGTGCTGCCTCGACACCTTTCTGGCAAACGCGGCTCAATAGCAGCCTCACCTGTCTGAACGTCGCCGCACGTGAGCTTCCATCAATCGGGTGAGAACAGCGTTCCGCAAACTCGCTGCTTGCTAATTCGGGACGGCCTGTTGCTCGCGGATTTCCGACGGAGTGCCCGCCGCGCCATTGTCTGTCGGCACCGCGGGCCTCGGTTCGTCATTGATCTCGACATCGACGTCGTCAGAATGGATCTCGTCATCATCAATCTCGTCAGAGTCAACCGCGTCTTTGACGGCGTCCACGCCATCGTTCACGATCTCCCTGCCCTTATTGACAGCATCTTTGGTATCGTCCTGAACTTTCTGTGTATCCACAGTGACCGACGCCGAGCCGTCTCCGCCGGAGAAGCTGATCCAACCCAGCAGTGCAGCAATCAGCACGACGACGATTATCACGATCAGCGCTTTCACGACTTTCCCCTTTTCGTCAGACGTCTGCGTTCCTGAATTTCCCCGCGGAAATTCCGCATGGCCGTGATTCCGGCCGGCACGACACGTTACGGGCATAATGCGTGCCAATCGCAGGACTGTCATAAACTCTTCGTGGAAACCGTGTCGAGCAGTTTCACCGATCGCGCGGCGATCAGACGGACAGGTCGGCGATCGCGCAGAGAAACTGCTTGTCTGCCGCGGTGCCTTCTCAGTTGCGCTCATCCGGTGTAGGAATTGCTTACCGAGTCGCTTTGGCGCTCGTAGAATTCCATGTATCAAGGAGAACACCATGACTGATAAGCAGACAAACTCTGTAATTGAATCGCAGCTTCGTGCCCTTGCGGAAATCGGCTGCCGGCAGATCCAGCAGCACGACGACAAGGTCATCGTGGATGATCAGAGACGGATTCGTCCTCTTGTGGATTCACTGATCAGAAACGGATACGAGCGGTTGTCGGATGTCCGGGTAAGCGTGCGACTTGAAGAACTGATTTCGTCCGTCTGCCTGGACCGCGACACGGCAAACTCACGACGTGCCGAAGTCAGCGCATACACCGCGGGAGTGCAGGAAATGTTTCAGGCACTCTCGCTGGGCAAGGCTCACTCACCGCCTGATGATGACGAGACTTCCGACAGCGGAAGCCGTTGAGGAGCCACATGAAGCCATAAGACCGCAGGCCCGGGCGGTTGCCCTGCCCGAGCCTGCCAGCATGGAAATTTGTCGGTACGTCTCGCGGAGCTATCGCTGGTGCGCGAGATAAACGGTACAACGCCTGTGCGCTAACAACGTCTGTGCGCTAACAACGCCTGTGCGCTAACATTGTACGAACCGGCGATTCGCGACCGACCGTTGCTGTGTCTATCTGTTGCTGTGTCTATGTCGACAGTTCGATAAGAACATCCGCCATCACATCTTCGAAGCCGATGACGTGTGGTGGCGTTCCGAAACTGGATCCGGCAGTGCGGAACCTGCAATCTGCAGCGAATGTCGGCTGATGCTGCCACCAGCACCGACCGGCATCGCACGCGACGAACGAACACCGATCGTGCTGGCTGATCATCGCGCAGTGATGTGGCCGATCAGGGTGGCACGGCGATGGAAGCTGGCAGCCGCAAAGCGCCGCGGTTTTGGCGCGCAAACCTGTGCAGGCACGGCAGAACTTCAGCAGGTTTCCGTCTGCCAAAGTGCCAGTGCCTGGCTGAGCGTTTCAACTTCGGCGTCAAGAGTCTGTCTGGCCGTGCGTGCGGCTGCCAGATTGCCCTTGCGGCACGCGTTCTCGACGCGTGCTGCCGCTGTACTGGCCGCGGATGCATCGAAATTCGCGCACAGTCCCTTGAGGCTGTGTGCTGCTCTGGCGGCTTCGTCGGAGTTGTCGTCGGCGAGTGATTGCTGCAACTGTTTGACGAGCGGCGGCGCGTCTTCAAAGAAGTACTGAACCATTTGTCGCAACAACCCCGAATCGTTGTCGACGCGTTTCAGCGCGGCCTGCATATCAAGCACCGGACCGTCAGAATCCCGCGACTGGCTGTCGGGTGTCGCGGCATTCACCGTACTCTGATTGACGCGAGCTGCCATCGGGGGCTCTCCGGCTGCATCTTTGCTGCCTGACGGCAGTATTGTGTGTGTGCCTGCTGTTGCGTGTGTCGGAGCGACGGCGTGCTGCTCGACGAGTTTCAGCAGCTCCGTCGAATTGATCGGTTTCGTGAGGTAATCATCCATGCCGGCGGACAAACACTTTTCCCTGTCGCCGCGCATGGCGTGTGCTGTCATCGCGATGATCGGAACGTGTTGTCCGGTGCCGGCTTCCCGTTTGCGGATCGCAGCGGACGCCGCAAATCCGTCCATCGAAGGCATCTGGACATCCATCAGAACAACATCGAAGTCTTCGCGCTGCAGACGGTCAAGGGCTTCCTTGCCGTTGCCGGCGATCACGCTGCGGTGGCCGCGTTTCGTCAGAATGGCTTTGACGACTTTTTGATTCGCCGGCGTGTCTTCCGCGACAAGGATATTCAGACCGGCGGCGACCGGCGTGATGTGAGTCTCCTGGCTTCCCGCCAGTTGCGGGCCTTCCAGCGCAGTCAGATTGGCATCGAACAGATCTGACTGCGACACCGGCTTTTCCAGATACGCCGCGATGGGAAGTGTCTCGCAGCGGTGTCGCAGCGATTGCCGGTCTGCAGACGAAAGCATCAGAATCGTGGCGGAAGCCAGAGCGCCTGCGTCGCGTGCCTGTTCGATCATCATGAAGCCGTCTTTTTCAGGCATCAGGGCATCCACGATGACGAGCGGGAACGACTGGTCTGACTCGGCCGAGTCCTTCAGGGCATGAATCGCCTTGTCAGCGGACTCGACAACAGTCGGCTGCATCGACCAGCTGTTCAGTGTTTCTTCGAGAATCAGTCGGTTCGTGGGATTGTCATCCACGACCAGCACCGGGAGCTGTCGCAACATCTTCATCGACTTCCGCTGTCGGGAGGTGTACTTCGTTCTCGCTTCGGCGACCGTCAGCTCAACGGTGAAGTAGAAGCGGCTGCCGGCTCCCGGACGGCTTTCCAGCCAGATGCGGCCGTTCATCAGTGTCACCAGTTCGACGCAGATCGCCAGCCCCAACCCGGTTCCGGAATGTCGTCGCGTCGTGGATGCGTCAGCCTGTGTGAAGGGTGCGAAGATCTTCTTCTGATCGACTTCAGCGACTCCAATCCCGGTGTCCGCAACGCAGACCTGCAGGCGCACGGAATCTCCGGGATTCCACCGCTGGCGTGTTTCGTCGGCAGTGTTATCGTCGGCGGAGTTATCGTCGGCGGAGTCATCGTCGGCGGTGTTGTCCTCCGCGGCCGGGAGCGGTGTGGCTTTCAGACCTGCCGGGTCGGCTCTTGCGTCCACGCTGGCTCTTGTGTGCGCGCTGGCTGTTGTGTGCGCCGCACCGCTGTCGTCGACCGGCGGATGTACGTTGACATCCACAACGACCTCGCCGGAGTCGGTGAACTTAATGGCATTGCCGACGAGGTTGGTCAGGATCTGTCGCAGTCGGACGGCATCTCCGATCAGATCCACCGGCACATGACGAGGCACGTGAGCGGCCAGTTCCAGCCCCTTTTCTGACGCTCGCATCGCCAGGGTCTTGACGGCATCATCGAGGACGTCACGGAGGTCGAAGGGTGCCGGGTCAAGTTCGAAGCGCCCGACTTCCAGTCGCGAAAAGTCCAGGATCTCGTCAACCAGCAGCAGCAGGGAATCCGCCGAATCCTTGGCTGTCCGCAGATAGTCCCTCATTCCGTCGGAAAGCTCTTCATGCAGCGAAAGGTCCAGCATGCCCAGAATTGCGTTCATCGGGGTTCTGAGTTCGTGGCTGACATTCGCCAGAAACTCACCGCGCGCGCGGCTGGCGGCTTCCGCTGCGTCCCGAGCCTCGCGCAGCTCCTCCTCACGTCGGCGCCGCACCGAAATATCTCGCTCGATGGACGACGAACCGATGACGCTGTTGTCGCGGCCGCGGACGGAGGATCCAGAGATCGAAACGTCGATAATGGTTCCGTCGCGCCGTCGGCGGCGGCATTCAAACTGTTCCAGGCGGCGGCCGGTCTTCATTGCTTCCAGAATTTCTGACTCCTCCCGGGCCATCCCGGGCGGCAGAATCAGCGAGATTGTCCGGCCAACGGCTTCGTCAGCTTTCCACCCGTAGATGTGTTCCGCGCCGGCATTCCACGACACGATGCGCCCGTAAGAATCCTTGCCGATGATCGCATCGCCGGAGGACTCCACAATGGCCGCCAGGCGTGCCCGGTCGGCCTGAGCCGTAACCCGCTCTGTGATGTCAATGAACGTGACGACAGAGCCGATGACCTTTCCGTCCTTGAGTCTGGGGAAGCTCCAGAATTCCACGGGAAAGCTATGGCCGTCCAGCCTCCAAAAGACGTCGTCATCCGAATGTGTCCGGCAGCCATCGTGACTTGTGCGGTAGATCGGACAGTCTTCCCAGGCATGCGGCGAGCCGTCCCGCCGCGTGTGATGAATCAGCGAATGCATGTTTCTTCCGACAAGTTCGTCCACTGAGGCCGCGCCAAGCAGCGTCAGGCACGACGTATTGCAGAACGTGCAGTTGCCGGCAGTGTCGATCCCGTAGATGCCGCTGGCCGAAGAATCCAGCAGCGACCGAAACTGTTCTTCCCGCTCCTGCTGAGCGCGCATGCGCTGAAGCAACTGACCAAGCTGATCACCGATGCCTCGGGCCAGCAGCATCAGATGATTGTCCGGTGCCGTTCGCTGTGTGTGAAAAAACTCAATCACTGCCACGAGCGCTCCGTTGCTGTGCACAGGAAAGCCGAACGCCGTGACGATGTCGGAAGGGAAATCCTGCCCTTCGCGCTTGATGAACTGCGGATCTTCGCGAACGTCCGTGATCCAGCAGGCTTCGCCTGAAGTCCAGATGCGTCCCGGCAGGCCCTCGCCGCGTCCGAAGGACATCTTCTCCGTCGCGCTGACAAACGTTTGAAACGCGGACGGGAGCGCGTTGTGCCAGATTCTTGCGGAGATCAGCCGCTTCTGTGCGGTGCCGACAATCAGAGCGTGTCCCAGCGGCCAGCCGGTGATTTC
>CAZHET010000387.1:0-6323 GCA_964531585.1 uncultured Planctomycetaceae bacterium
TGGACTTGTGATCTGGTTGTTCCGCCGATACTCCGCGGGCAGCAACGCCGCGATCTTTTTGATCTCGTTATCGATCTCCGCGATTGCAGGTTGTGAAAACCGGACGATGGATGCCGAGCGGTCTTTGATTCCCGCCGTGACAGTTGCCCCGGGTCAACTGAATCTCGGCGAAATCGCCGCGGACGGTCGGGACATCAGTCTGAATTTTCAGGTGCAAAACCCCAGCAGCGAGGCCGTCGCGGTTGAGATTATTCCGGCGTGTGGATGCACGACCGCCGACGAGCCGGATTTTCAGCTTGATCCCGGCGAGTCTCGTGAAGTCAGGCTGGTTCTTTCAACGCGTGGTCTTGCCGGGCACTTCTCCACAGCGATCGGCGTGACGTATCGGGGAGGCGGTGAACCCAACAGAATCGGAGTTCCCGTGGAGGCAAATTTTCGAAACGACTGGACCGCACGTCCACAACGTGTGATCCTGAGCCGCACGAGTGACGGTGTGCTGACCGGCACTTTTTCCATCTCCGCGCCCGCCGATGACTGGCAGCATGTAACACTGAACGCACCCGCTTCAGGTATCAAAGTCTTCGAGGGTTCATCGCAGTCGCAGGGCGATGTCGAAACTCGCAACTTCCGAGTTGTCTCCGCGGCGGCGGAGTCCGGCGGACAAATGGTGGCCTTGGTTCGCGGTGACCAGCCCCGCCCGTTTCTGACAGTTCCGGTGTTGGTGCCGCGATAGTTGCGGATCGTCCCGCGTTTCGAAATGTCGGCAGCCGATCGTATCGCGCCGCGTTGAGACGTTTCCCACGAGATGTGCGAAGCTGCAACATCCGCACATCTTTCCCACAATGCACGCGTCCCGTTCGGGACAGCCGTCGTTGTGCAGTTCTGCACCCTTCATCCTGCTGCGTCGATCAGAACTCTGCGGGAAATGCCTTGGCGGGAATGCTCGTCAACTTGCACCGCGGCGGTGACGCCGGGATCATTTCGATCTTCACAGTCCTTCCCTCTGACTTCGATCGCATCTGTTCCGGAAACCCAATCATGGAAACACGCCGACTTGGCAAGACTGATCTGGATGTGACGGCGTTGTCATTCGGAGCATCCTCACTGGGAGCGGAATTCCGAAGCGTCGATATCGGCGAAGCTCTGAAGGCGGTTCATGTCGCGATCGATCGTGGCATGAACTTTATCGACACCTCTCCGTATTACGGTCGCGGGATGAGCGAAGTGATGCTCGGGCAGGTCCTGCCGGAGCTGAACCGCGACAGCTACTACCTTGGCACAAAACTTGGCCGTTATGCTCCGCAGCACTTTGATTTCAGTGCGCGCCGCGTCGCGGAAAGCGTGGACGTTTCTCTCGAACGGATGAAGGTTGACTACCTGGACATTGTGCTGTGCCACGATCTGGAATTCGTTGAGATGTCGCAGATCGTCGAGGAAACTCTGCCCGCGCTGAGGCAGCAGGTCCAGAAAGGCAAAGTCCGTTACGTTGGAGTCAGCGGCTATCCGATGAAGATGTTCAAATACGTGATGGACAACGCTGACATCGACGTGCTGCTGACGTACAACCATTACACGCTGCAGAACGATATGGCTTTGGAACTGGTGCCGATCTGCCAGGCGAAAGGCGTTGGCCTGATGAACGCGGCACCGTTTTCGGCGCGGCTGCTGACTGGTGCTCCGCTGCCCGTGTGGCACAAGGCCACCGCTGAGGTTCGAGCCGTCGCGAAGAAAGCTGCCGAGCACTGTGCGGCTGCGGGAACCGACATCGCGAAACTCGCACTGCAGTTTTCGATTGCCAACCCGCACTTTGCGACGTGCGTCACGGGATCCGCGAACCCACAGCGAGTCTCCGAATGGGTGGACTGGGCGGAAACACGGCCGGACGAAACTCTGCTGGCTGAAGTGCAGGCGATTCTGCAGCCGATCCACAACTGGTTCTACATCGAAGGTCGCCCCGAGAACAACGACGCGACGTGACGACGCGTGCCGGATCGCCGTGCCAGAAGGGGCGAAACCGGCAGATGCCGCGGGACACCGAAGGCAGACGCAGAGGCTCGCACAAGACCGGGCACCTCCGCGAGTCAGGGCGCTAGCTGTACAGCGTCACTCGCGGCAGTGTGCCGCCGGACTTGGCGACCGAATTCTGATCGACGGGCAGCGCGGACTTTCGGCCATCCGGGATTTCCGGCGGGACGAATCGATCGAGCCTCGGGCGGAACATGACCAGCAGCAACAGCGGCAGATACCACAGCACATACCCACCGACTTCTTCCGGATACCAAAGCTGGGCTGTCACGACCAGTGCCGTCGAATTCGCCAGCAGGTTCTCCAGATTTCGTTTGCGAGGAATTACAGTCATTGCTGTCAGCATTACAAAGAACACCGACGCCAGCGTAATGCGCAGAAACAACTGTCCGATTGCACTGTTGGTCATCGGCATCGAGCTGTCAAAAATGCGGAACACACTCCAGTTGGCCGCTGTGACGAGTTTGTTGGTGAAGGAATCCGTGTCCGCCGATGTCAGCGCATAGGTCGTCAGCACGGCAGCAGCGACCGCGGCCAGCGACAGTCCAAATCTCAGGCTTCCTTTGCGGCCATAGAAGACGGCCCACACAGGCAGCAGGAATACCGCAAAGAACAGAGTACCGCAGGCCAGTCCAAGCAGGACACCGGCGACCGCCGGCCTTCGATACATCGCGACGGCCCATGTCAGAAACGCCGCGGGAAGTATGTGGCTGATCTCATGCACACGGAACGCGGTGCAGGGCAGCAGCAAATACAGGCAGCTCATGGAAACACCGAGCTGCATGCTGCTGAAGTGGCGCCGACCGATGTACAGCAGTGCCAGCACGACAAGCGTGTGGGCCAGAACGACCAGAACTCGCGCCACCCATTTCTCAACGACCGCTTCGTCGCGTTCGCCCTTCGAACGCGAATTTCCGGTGGACGTCAGCTTTTCCAGATTCTCCGCGACTCCCGTTGCTCCGGCGGCAATCATCGTCGGAGTTGCTCCGGCCGCTGCCTGTTCGCCGCTGGTCGCCACCACGCCGGATTCCTGAGCGTGCAGCAGCGCGCGACCGGACTTGACGGCGGCAACGGTGCTGCCCGTTGGTGAACCGACGAAGACACTGATCATCAGAATCAGGAAGGAGGGCACGCACAGAAACGTCAGCCCCGCCTGATTCAGGTTCTGTTCCAGCCTCGGTCGGCGAGTCAGGGCTTCGTCCAGAACCAGCCGACAAATCAGCATCACGGACAGCGCCAGCAGAATGAAGGAACTCCAGGGAGTCTGTGCCAGCCGCCCGGCAGCCGCGGGAACCGCAGCCGACGATGTGGCCGCCGACATTTCTGCTGCGACAGCTTCTGCCGCGACCGACTCTGCCGCGACCGACTCAGCCGCGACCGACTCAGCAGCGACCGACTCAGCAGCGACGGTGGTCGGTGCCTTGTTCTCGACGACCTGTGGTGAACCGCCGTCAGCCTGCGAGCGACCTGAATCGTCCACGAGGCCGTCGGCGTCACCGTCGGCATCACCGTCGGCATCAGCATCGGCACCGACAGCTCCGTCGACAGCGGTCTGGTCCATCGACGTCACCGCCGGCCCGCTCTGTACCGACTGACTGGCTGACACCACGAGCGTTGTTGAGACAAGCAGGAGCAGCAGCAGATCGAAATTGCGGACAGACAGCAGTCGGGAAAACCGAAAATAGACGGCCATCACCAGCAGCGAGACGTACAGCAACCACGTCGGGTGCGATACATCGACAAGCTTGAAGACGTTTTCCATGAATGAATCTCAGCCGCGCAGCGAGCAATGCGGCCTGCCAGCCGTTCGTGGTTTGGCAGGGCTCTCCGGCAGCGAGTCACACGACGACGAAACGACCCTGTTTCGTCCACCCAGTCACTTCTTCCCCATCGCCATTGAACGAATTTCACACCGTTTTCGCAAGCCACGGCCAGAAATTGGCACCCGCTGAAATGGTCGAGGCGGCGTCCTACCTGTCAGAAACCGCCTGTCTTGCCAGTTTTTCCTGCGATGCAGACACTTCCGGGTTCGGTGCCGACTTTCCCTCGACCTCACCGCGAATCCACTTGATGCCGGCCGTCACCGAATCGAGAAAACGCTTGTCCGTCCACGTGGTTTCGTTGTGACCCAGATTGTTGTAGTACACTCGCCCGTCTCCCCACGATTTTACCCAGGCGACTGGAACATGATATGGCCTGGGAGGATCGCACTTCGCCATGTTCAGGCTCATCAGCACGCGCACCTTTTCCGGCTGCCAGTGATCGTACTGGTAGATCTCATCGCGAATCTGAAACTCCCCGCCAAACGGCTGCATCGTCGGGTGATCGGGTTCGTGAACCGTGATCGTCACCGTCGTTCCGGAATTCCACGGGTGGCTGTTGAATGTTCCGCCGATCATGTCCCAGTACGGCTGGTAGTCGTGAAACGTGTCGGACGCCGAATGAAATCCGATAAAGCCGTGGCCGGATTGCTTCAGCCAGTCCTGCAGAAAATACTCCAGGTCGGCTTCGGCAATCGGCAGCGTTCCCGTCGTGTAGAACATCACGACGTCGTAGTTCTGCAGATTATCTTTGGTGAAATCCGCGACATCCTGAGTGCAGTCGACGGTGAACAGCCCGGACTGCTGTCCAAGCTGAATCATGGCGACTTCAGACGGAGACAGGTCTTCCTTCATTCGCGTCACCGAGCTGTGCTTAAAGCCCGCACTGTGAGTCAGCATCAGAACTCGCGACGGCTTTGCCGGGTCATCGGCCCGTGCCGGACAGAAACTCAGAAAGGCCGCCAGCGCTGCGGCGCACAGCAACGAAAATGTGATCGCGGGTCTGGTCATGTCGCTTACTCCCGAATGAACTGAGGTGTTGTTAACGTAGTCTCGCTTCTTTCGATACGGCGTCGGCCGTCTGATCAGCGTCCCGGCTTCCACAGCACGTCCGTACGGCCGTTGTCGTTGGCGGCTCTCGCCAGCACAAACAGCAGGTCGGACAGTCGGTTCAGATAGACGGCGATTTGGGGATTGATGGTCTGTGCAAGCTGCAGCCGCAGGACAGCGCGTTCCGCACGCCGACAGACGGAACGTGCCGTGTGCAGCGCCGCGGCGAGCTGTGTTCCTCCGGGCAGCACGAAGCTTGTCAACGGTTCCAGCCGCTCAATGACCAGATCGATCTGCGATTCCAGCCATGTGACGTGCTGTTCGTCGGTTCGCAGACAACGGTCTTCCGCCGGCGCCGTGTCCGGATGCCACGGGCAACTGATGTCGGCACCAAGGTCGAACAGCCGTTGTTGAATCATTTCCAGCAGGTCGCACACGGATCGCTGTTCGTCACAGGCGATCGCGACTCCGATCAGGCTGTTCAGTTCGTCCACAGAACCTCCGGCGACGATGCGTTCGTCCAGTTTTGAAACGCGGGTTCCGTCGGCAAGCGACGTCTTTCCGGAATCTCCGGAACGTGTGTAGATGCGATCCAGGCGAACCATAGAGTATGCTGTCGTGCTTATGTCGGGGCGATGTCCGGCGAACGCCGGTACTGCAAGCGAACAGGTCAACCCGAGCGAGGGCCAACGATGTCAGTTTATCTGATCGGGACGCTGGATACGAAGGGTCGCGAGATCGCGTTCGTCTCGCAGAGGCTGCGGAGCCACGGTGTCAACGTCGTGATTGTCGATGCCGGCTGCATTGGTGAATCCGACGTGACGGCAGACATTTCGAAGCAGGACGTCTTCGCCGCCGCTGGAAGTTCGCTGCACGCTGTGCGGGAAGCAGGTGACCGCGGCCGCGCCGTGACAGTGGCTGCATCAGGTGTGGCTGCCCTCATACAGCGGGACTTCGGCGTCGGCCGCGTCACTGGCGTCATGGCTCTGGGCGGCTCGGCGGGAACCACCATCGGCACTGCAGCAATGCGCAGCCTGCCGCTGGGTGTTCCGAAGCTGATGGTCAGCACAATGGCGTCCGGGCAGACTCGACCGTATGTCGGCGGGCGTGACATCGTCATGATGAATTCCGTCGTCGATATCGCCGGCATCAACCGCATCAGTCGCACCGTGCTGACTCGGGCGGCCGACGCGATGGCCGGAATGCTGCAATCGGCCGACAATCGCGACGAAACGGAGTCCAGTGACCGCCCGCTGATCGCCGCCACGATGTTCGGAGTGACCACGCCATGCGTGCTGCATGCTCAGTCGATTCTGGAAGCGGCCGGGTACGAAGTGCTGGTGTTTCACGCCACGGGCAACGGCGGCGAAGCAATGGAAGGACTCATCCGCGATGGTCTGATTGCCGGTGTTCTGGACATCACCACGA
>CAZHET010000388.1:0-6317 GCA_964531585.1 uncultured Planctomycetaceae bacterium
ATCGACGCGAGCCGACGCTTCCTGCTGGTACACGGCGTCGTGGTAGCGTTTCAGCCGCGAATAGATGTGGCCGGGCATGTGCCACATGTGAGCGATCGCAGGAGCTGCCAGGCCGCCTCGCGCCGACGATTCCAGCGCATTCTCCGGACGTTCGTTGTCCCACAGATGAATGCGGTAGTGGTGAGCGGGATGCAGCGGTTCGACGTCGAGAACTTCCTGAATCAGCGCGTCGACGGCGAAGTAGCTGGTGATCTTCACTTCGTCGCTGCGTGCCGACCAGAGGAACTCACACAGAAACGCCCTGGCTTCGACATCTTCCGAAAAGTCGGCCAGCAGGTCTTCAAGGTCATCGATATATTTTTCCGCCCGCTTACGCTTGTCGTCGCTGCTCTCGGACTTTGCGTTGATGTAGCGTTCGAAGGCCTGAATGTAGAGCTGTTCGCGTTTTGACGCCTTGTCCTTCCGGTCCATGGCCTCCTTGATGAATTCCTTCGCACGGTCTTCGTTCTTGCGATTGGACATCGCCATGCCCCAGTACGCCATCGCGCAGTCGGGATCGATCGCCGCCGCCTGACGGAACGACCGTTCGGATTCGAAGAACCAGAATCCGTGCAGCTGGGCGACTCCCTGAACGATAAACGCGGCGGCTTCGGGTTTGTCGGTCGTCACGGGAAAGTCGACCTTGCCGACTCCATCCATCAGGTAAGCGGCCTGACGCGGCCCGTCGTTGAAGACTTCACCGTGGGAGGAATGCCCTTCCGGCAGTTTTTCGTCCGCCGGTGTGCTTTCGGCCTGTTCCCCGGAAGTTGTGTCTTCCGTGGCTTTGTCTTCCGTGGCTTTGTCTTCTGCGGCTGCGTTGTCCGCCGTTTGCGACGACTCCTCGGCGACCGCCAGACGGCCCGTTAGAGCAGAGAACGCCAGCAGCAGCGTGCTCAGCAGCAGGATTTCACGAACGGAGGAAGGCGTCTGACGGCGGTGCATGGCGGGGGGCTCGGCAGGCAGGTTGCGCTGAGTTATCCGGTGACAACGAATCGACGACGCAGCCAGCGTCGATGATCGGTTATCGTGCGGTCCATTGTGCGCCGCGTGAGTCGGATGAGCAAGCGCCGTACGCGGATGTTTGCTCGGATGTTCATGCAGTGCGCGGCGCGATCGTGCAAACCACGCTGCAGGCGACCGCATGCGCGCGGCACCGGTCGGCTCTGCCGTCAGCATCGACGTGCGAGAATTCGGGCGTACAATCTACCGAACGTCGCGGTGCCTCTGCTGACTGCGTCCCGTTGCATTTCTGGTAATTCTCCCGCACGAAGCACGGCTATGCCCGCCACTGCGACCACGACTCCCACGACCGCTCCGACTGCAACTGTCAGCAGGATGCGTCGAGCGAAAGCAAGACTGCTGGGGACAGCCGCTCAGGAGGTTCCGGTCGCCTATCAACTGACGTGTGACTGCGGTCAGTTGCTGGAAGGGACTCGCCGCACGGCATGGCATCAAACCGCTTGCCCGCAATGCCAGAGCGTGTACTTCGTCCTGCCCGTCAACGTTTATCCCGCGACAGACAGCGTCAGCAGTGAAGTCATTGGCGGTTCGTTCGCCCACCGGCTGGCAACCGTTTTCGGCGAATTCGTTCCGACCAGAACTCACCCGCAGCGGTCGCGGAAAGCGAAGCGGTCAGCAGCGAACGGCGACGCACCGGCGGCAAGTGCGGACTCCGCCGCAGCCGCAGCAGAATCTGCACCCAGACTGCAGTTGCCGAAGTTCACTCTGCCGAAGATTGATTTCGTCGGCATTGCAAAGCGGACGTTCACGCCGTTTCGGCTGCTGGTCCTGGCGATGCTTGGCATTGTGCTCGGCACGTCCGCGTTCATGATTCACCGGCGGAACCTCGAAGACGCACGTCAGACATGGCGGACGTCACTCGATCAGGTGGACGCTTTGCTGGCGGATTCCGACCTGACGGCGCTCCAGCCGGTTCTTGCCGACGCCGTTGCCGCCGGCGAAATTCTGGAATACCACGACGCCGAATTCCGCCGCGTGCTGAATCTGCATCAGGAAACAGAAACGTTCCATGATCTGGCTCACGGCGATCTGTTGAACTCGCTGTTCGAAGCCTACACCGACGACGGCCGCCTGAAGTCGAGTGCCACGGAAGCCGTCCAGCGCGATACCGTCGGGCACATCTTCGTCTTCGATTCGAAACTCACGGCATCCGCGGACAACGCGGCATGGCTGGTCGACATGCCGGTGACTCCCGGCCACCACGGCGTGGATATTCGCATCGCTTTACCAGCGCTTTCAGAACTGACTTCGATCGCCGACAGCTCACAGTTTCTGTTCGCGGCGAAAGTCGGCGCGATGAAGGCCCCGCCACGTGAAGGAAGCGGTGTCTGGCTGTTCGAGCTGCAGCCGGAATCGTTCGTCCTGATAACCAGCCCGGCGCACTGCCGGGAATTCGGACTGGCTATCGATAACGATGAGGCATTGCAGCAGCGACTGCAGCAACAGCGGGAATTCGTGGAAAACTCGACGACCTGGCGTCTGCGCAATAATTCCATCGTGACCGAACAGCAACCGGTGACAGGTGAAGGCACGGGAGACTGACGATGAGTCGTTTGCGGATTTGCATTCCAACGGTCGCAGCGGTCGCCTTCGTGCTGTTCAACAGTGGTCGTGCGGTTGGGCAGACGCTGACGGCTCCGCAAATGCTGCAGCAGCAGGAACAGTGGACGCAATGGGCGGCTGACGACACAAAGCTGCAGATCACCGGTCGCTTCGACGGCGGTCTGGGACGGCAGTTCCGCCTGGCGACTCTGGATATTCGCTTCAACTCCGAACGCGGGACACAGTTGCCGGAAAGGATGCAGGCCGGCCAGCGACTGACCGTGTCCGGCCGATTGCGAAAAGTCGGCGACCGTTTCGAGTTCAGCGTGTCACGCGTTGTGATTGGCGAGACGGATCGCCAGCAGATCTCCGAAGACGCTGCCGCGATCGCAGACACCGAACCTGCCCGACTGTTCGCACTGGCCGATCAGTACGAAGCGATCGCTCAGCACTACAACGACACCGACCTGCAGTCCGACGTCACCAGCCTGCGCCGACGAGCACTCCGCGCGCAACGCACTCTGGCAGCGAAGAATTCGGAGCAACTGACGGCTCTGGCGGACAAAGCCGAATCGCTGGGACTCGATCCGCGAACAATCGTGTCTGTGCGGTTCGAAGCGCTGGCCGCACGCTTCAGTGTCAGGACCGGCGACCGAACTGCCCTGCTGGACGATATCCACACACAACTACCCGGCTGGGATGATGCGTCTCAGACGTTGCCGCCCGAACTCGACCAGGCGTTTCTAAAGGATGCCGTAACAACGTATGACAAAGCGTCGGACACTCAGCGACGCGCCCTGCATCGCCGGTTCTACCGCCTGGTGCGACTTCCCGACATCCAGCAGCGACTGGCAGCAGATGGCAGCAACGGCCTCGCACTGGCGTCGGAGCTTCAGACCGAACTGCCCGAAGAAACCGCCGCCGCGGCCATGGTTCAAACGGCATACGTCGACCATAAACTCAGCCAGGTCCGGCAACTGACTCGCGCGCAACTGCAGGAACTCAGCACTCTTCTTCTCCGGCACGACCGACACGATGATCTTCAGCAGGCGCTGCGCGCCTGGCTGACCGTTCAACGCGATCGATTCGAAGACCGTGGTCTGTCCGGCCTGCTGCGAACGGCCGATGAGTATCTGTTTGCCTTCGAACAGTGGGAAGACCCGGAGCATCAGCAGAAGGGAATCGATCTGCTGAAACAGGCATGGCAACTGGCAGAAAAAACGGCCCCGCAGGAAGCTGAACCGATCGCTCAGCGTCTGGAACGTTTCGGCTGGACGCGTCTGCACGACCGCTGGATGACGACGGATCAGGTGAAGCAACTGCCTCGCACAGACATCGAACTGGCCATGCGCGAAGGCCGAGTCGTGCAGGGCATGTCGCCTGATCAGGTGATTCGCACGCTGGGTGAACCCGGCCGCATCGTGCGAGTGATCTCGTCGCGGTATGTGCAGGAAGTCTGGGTCTTCGGCGATTCGCAGACGTCCGGTGTTTCCGTCGTGATGCGCCGGCACGCCGGCCTGAAGCCTCAGGACGCCCGAGTCTTCGCGGTGACGAAGTCCGGCCGGTAGTGCCGTCACCGCGATGACTCTGCTGTCGCGTCGTCAGTAAGTAAACGTCCAGCCGGGGATCATCTTGTTCAGTTCCGTCAGCAAGACCTTGACGTGACGTTGTCGCAGTTGATTTCCGATGTTCAAAATGCTGTCCGTATCATCCAGATGAGCCACTCCCGGATTGTATTCGTCCGGCCCCTGCAGAGTATGCACGAACTCATGCGGGACGGCGTTGAAATTCCGACAGGCTTTGGCGGCGTTGCAGACGTGATAGTCGTCCACATCCGCGCTGTCGAGCAGAATGACTCGCTTCGACCAGTCGACCTGGCTGATCAGGGTCGTCGGTGTGCTGCTCTTCGGAAGTTTCCGTGCCAGAACCGTCCAATGCTTGTACTTCTCCAACGCCCAGCCGATGTCAAAGACCAGGTCCATTTTCGGATGCAGCAGACACTGATGCTTCGAGCTTACGTTTAGCTTCTTCTTGACGATGCGGCTGGTGACCAGTTTCACAATTGCCTCGTGAAATTTCTCTTTCTCTGCCTGCTTCCAGGCCGGAGCCCCCAGAGCACTCGACCACTGATATCCCCATCGCTGCATCACTCGGACGAAGCCTTTCGATGCGTCCACTTCAACACGTGCCCACGGCAATTCCTTCACAGTCACGCTCATTGCAAGCTCCACAAATTCGCACAACAAGAAACCGAGTCTCGCCTGAAATCCGATTGTTTACGACGAGTACTCCGCACGTCGTCACGGTCAGAACAAGCCGACCATGGTCGTTTGCAGATTATCCGGGCGAACGTTTTGCGGTTGCTGGGTTTCCCCTGGGAATTTCCGGCCGATCATCCCGGCGACCCGCAGGACTCAGGCCGTGGACGTTCGACTCAACGACTGCGTGGACTTACGAATGGACCGGCCGCCTTGCCGGAGCAGGGCAGCAGTCTTCCGGGCAAATGTCATGGTTCGGACCAAAGCGACCGATCGCCTGCCGTTCTCCGTTGCTCAGACGCTCCTGAAGCAGTTTGCGAATCATCGACACAAACTGAACGTCATGCCCCGGCGTTGCCGCCCGGTGCATCGTGATACCCACCTTGTCGCACACCTTGCGAGCCTCGTCGTCAAGGTCGTACATCACTTCCATGTGGTCGGACAGGAACCCGATCGGAGAGATCACGACAGACGCGATTCCGTCCTCAGACAGTGACCGCAGATGGTCGCAGATGTCCGGTTCCAGCCAGGGATCCTGAGGCCGGCCGCTGCGGCTTTGATAGACCAGATCCCAGCGGTCGGCCGAAAGCGACAGTTTCTCCGCAACCAGCCGACAGCTTTCGTGCAGTTGCTTTTCGTAGTCCGAGGTACTGGACATCGAAAACGGAATACTGTGAGCCGTGAAGCAGATTCTGACGTCGTCGCGAACCGCCGCGTCGAACTCATCGATCGCCGCCTGAACGTTGCGAGCGACGACGTCAATGAAATCCGGGTGGTTGTAGAATACTCGCAGCTTGTGAATTTCCAGATCCGGGGTATTCGCCTCGGCTTTCGCCTTCACGATGTCTTCACGGTACTGCCGACAGCCGGAATAGCAACTGAAACCCGACGTGATGTAACACAGCGCTCGTCGGATGCGGTCGTTGTGCATCTGCTGAAGCGTCTCCGCCAGCATCGGATGCCAGTTGCGGTTGCCCCAGTAAATCGGCAGCCGGATCTCGTGCTCATCCAGTTCTGCACGCAGTGCGTCGATCAGCTCGCGGCACTGGCTGTTGATCGGGCTGATTCCGCCGAAGTGATAGTAGTGCTCGGCCACTTCCAGCAGGCGTTCGCGAGGAACGTTCTTTCCGCGGAGCACGTTCTCGAGAAATGGGATGACATCGTCCGGACCTTCCGGGCCGCCGAAGGAAAGAACAAGGATGGCGTCATACATCGCGTGAATTCTCAGTTTGCTGGAACCGGATCAGAATACTCAGCGCCGATCGTAGACAGTATCGGCGAAGAGTCCATCGCACGGGCCACGCCCCGGCAAACAACCCCACGCGCAGCCTGTCGGCGGAAGATCGGACGATGGACGAAGTCGCAGACGGGATCACACGGACAAAGCCTCACACAAAGCCACGAAGCCGCACCGGGTACCACAGCTTGCCGTTCAGGCAAGCTGTGCCGCGCAGCGGT
>CAZHET010000389.1:0-6311 GCA_964531585.1 uncultured Planctomycetaceae bacterium
CCAACCTGGCCTCTCGGCCACGGGTTAAACGAAAATAAACTCTTAACGGCGTTGCGGTGCGGGGCAGATTTCAGATTTCAGATTTCAAATCGCCGATTTCGGATTTCAAATCACAGATCGCAAATCGCCAACCTCTCTGAAAACGGATTCATGCATCACGTACTACTGCTGGGGGCCGGCAAGATTGGGCGGGCGATTGCCGCCTTTCTGCACAGCGCGGAAGACTACGACGTCGTTGTCGCTGACAGCAGCGCAGATGCCCTGCAGAAACTGGCGGCAGAGATCGCGCCGGTGAAGACGATTCCCCTCGATGCGACAGACCGGCGGCAACTGTCGGAACTGATGGCGGACCGCGACTGCGTGATTTCGGCGCTGGCCTATGGCTTCAACCCACTGATCGCGGAAGTGGCAGTGGCGACCGAAACCAGCTACTTCGACCTGACAGAAGACGTCGCGACGACTTGTGCGGTGCGAGCCGCTGCGGAACGCTGTGCCGACGGGGCGATCGTCATGCCGCAGTGCGGGCTGGCCCCGGGATTCATCTCGATTGCCGCCTACGACATAGCGTCGCAGTTCGAATCGCTCGACAAGGTCCACATGCGGGTTGGAGCATTGCCTCAGTTTCCAACGAATCGTCTGAAGTACAATCTGACGTGGTCAACGGACGGGCTGATCAATGAGTACTGCAATCCCTGCACGGTGATTCACGACGGTCAGATTCGTGAAGTTCTGCCGCTGGAAGGCCTGCAGCAGTTTTCGCTGGATGGAATTCGGTATGAAGCCTTCAACACCTCCGGCGGCCTGGGCAGTCTGTGCGAAACACTGCAGGGCCGGGTCAGAGAACTGAACTACCGCACGGTGCGCTATCCCGGTCATCAGTCGCTGATGCAGTTTCTGATCCGCGATCTGAAGATGTCGGAGAAGCGTCAGGAGCTGAAGCGGATTCTGGAGGACGCGATTCCCGTGACGTATCAGGACGTCGTGATCACGTTTGTGTCGGTGTCAGGCATTCGCGGCGGCCAGTACACACAGGTCAGTGACGCTCGCCGGATCTATCACCAGGACATCAACAACCGGCACTGGGGAGCCATTCAGGTGACGACGGCTGCGGGAATCTGCGCGGCGGTGGACCTGCACTTCCAGGGCCTGCTTCCGCGACGCGGCTTCGTGCGGCAGGAAGACATCTCGCTGGCAGACTTCCTGAGCAATCGCTTCGGCCGCCGGTTCGGTCAGGACGAATCGCAGATTCCGGCGGGTGCAGAAAACTGAGCGGCATCGTCACGGCCTGCGTTCCGTCGTTTCTGCGCTGCACGTTCGGCGTGGGCTCACCGGTGTTTTCGTGAGCGCCCCGCTGGTGTATGCTCCTGCCGCATAAAATCGCCACACGCGAATATCATACAGAGCAGTCGATCTATCATGCGTGAACGCAGCTTAGCAATGAGCGGAAAAAAAGTGTCTGACCCCAATTGCCGGGAACCGGCCCTTCGGGTGCTTCGCACAATTGGGGTCAGACACTTATTTTCCGCACGATCCTTACTGACGGTTCTGGTTCCTGCTGCCCTGATTTTGAGTGTCGGCATGTTGGGGCAGACGGCGTCCGCACTGGCGATTCAGCAGCCTGCAGACGTGACCGCCGCGGATTCCGTCGAGTCGACGGCCGAAAATTCCACTGCCGTGCCGGCGACCCAACCAGCGACGGAAGCAGGCGTCGAACCGGCAACGTCTTCTGTCGCGGAAGCTGATGCATCGGCCGGCACGAACCTGCTTCGGCGTTTCGAAAACCGAGTTGACGAAGTCGCCGGCGCGGCCGTGAACGTGATCGGAAGCGTGCTGTTCTACGAATTTCTCGGACGCCGCGAGTTCGAAGAAAAGCTGGCTGAGATGCCGCTGAAAAGCGAACGCCTGTCGGAACTGATCGCCACGGCGGAGGCCGGTCTGACTCCCGAAGAACGAAAGAGTGCGAAGTGGACGGTCGATCTTGTTCGAATGCAGCTGTCGGAGTCAGAGGCTGCGGATCTCGACGAAGAACTGCTCGAACTGACGCAGCGAATTCAGCCGCTGGTCACGAAGTCGGCAGAGACGGTCAATCGCCCGGAGGCCGATTTCTCGCTCACCCTCGCCAGCAGCGAAGTGACCGAACCGGAACGCGCTGTCATCGCTGATGCGCTGAACCGCTTTTTCATCGACATGCCGCTGAGAAGCTTCAGCGTGTCGCTGGCAAATGCGGAGGACGAAAACCAGGCTCGCACATTCAAGGCGGTGAACAGCGGCATTCCGTTCATTGTTGCCTGGCTGGTCGCCGGTGCCGTGTTCTTCACGCTGCGAATGCGCTTCATCAACCTGCGAGCGTTCGGCCACGCGGTTAGAGTCACTGCCGGCAAATACGACGATCCGACGGATGAGGGAGAAGTCAGTCACTTCCAGGCATTGACGGCCGCCCTGTCGGCAACAGTCGGGCTGGGCAACATTGCCGGGGTGGCCATCGCCGTCAGTATCGGCGGTCCCGGAGCGACATTCTGGATGATCATCGCCGGACTGCTGGGGATGAGTTCGAAGTTCACCGAGTGCACTCTGGGGCAGATGTATCGGGAAGTGCGTCCCGATGGTCGCATCATGGGCGGAGCGATGTTCTATCTGTCGCGCGGGCTGAAGGAACTGGGGCTCGGGCCGCTGGGAACCGTACTGGGTGTGATGTTTGCCGTGCTGTGTGTCTTCGCTTCGTTCGGCGGCGGCAATGCGTTTCAGGTGAATCAGGCGATCAAAGGAGTCCAGGCGGCGTTCGGCGGTGTGGAATGGCTGCAGGAAACGAACGCCAGGTTCGGGCTGGGAGTCGTGATGGCATTTCTGGTCGGTGTCGTCATCATCGGCGGCATCAAACGCATCGCCTCGACAGCGGAAAAGATCGTGCCGCTGATGTGCGGCGTGTATGTTCTGGCGTGCCTGTTCATTCTCGGGAAGAACGCGGGGGCAATCCCGGACGCGGTCTCCATGATCGTTGCCACGGCGTTCACTCCGGCTGCCGGCTACGGTGCGTTTATCGGAGTCCTCGTGCAGGGCTTCAAGCGTGCCGCGTTCAGCAACGAAGCCGGAGTCGGTTCTGCGGCGATTGCTCATTCGGCCGCCCGGACCGACTATCCGGCGCGTGAAGGAATTGTGGCGCTGCTGGAACCGTTCATCGATACGGTTGTCGTCTGCACAATGACGGCACTGGTCATCGTGATCACGGGTGCGTATGACGTTACGGACCCGCAGTTCCGGCAATTCATCAAAGATACGAACGGAGCGGGACTGACGACAGCTGCGATGGGAAGTCAGATTTCCTGGTTCCCGTATGTTCTGGCCGCTGCGGTGCTGCTGTTCGCCTATTCGACAATGATTTCGTGGTCGTATTACGGTGAACGCTGCTGGTCGTATCTGTTTGGAGACGGCTATTCGATGGTTTACCGCGTGCTGTTCCTGATCTGTGTGGTTCTGGGAGCCGTGATGTCTGCTGAGAAAGTGCTCGATCTCAGCGACCTGATGATTCTCGGCATGTCGTTTCCGAATATTCTGGGAGCCGTGCTGCTGTCCGGAAAAGTGAAACGCCATCTGGACGACTACATGCGAAGACTGAAATCCGGTGAGTTCGAAAACGCGGCGTGATTTCCCGACCATTTCCAGAGTGTAGTGCTTTGTCACAACGTGAGATTCAGAAGCGTTGAAGTAGCACAACTGTGACTTCTAACTTTGAACCTGAAACGTAAAGCCATGCCGCTTGCCTGTTCCACCGTGGTTGTTCCGGTCGATTTCTCCGGCGAATCGGCCAACGCGATTCGTACCGGGCTGCAGCTTGTCGACGATCCGTCCAGCCTGCATCTGCTGCACGTGCTGCTTCCCATCGATGACCTGTCGCCGGGTGTGCTGATGGGCGAAGTCACCGACAAGACCCGCATGCAACACGTCCGCAGCCATCTGGAGAAGCTTGCGCAGGGCAACGGAGCTGCGGCCGCTCATCAGATCGTGCTGCTGGGCATACCGGGACTCGAAATCGCCGACTACGCGAAAAAACAGTCGGCCGACATGATCGTCATCCCGTCTCACGGCTATCACGGAATGAAGCGGCTGGTGCTGGGTTCGGTGGCTGAACGCGTCATCCGTCACGCCGAATGCAGTGTGCTGGTGCTGCGGCGTTCTGATGCAGAGTGACCATGTCGTTCGCATGGAATTTCCTCAACCGGCGGCTGCAGCGACATCGTTTGCCACTGCTGATGGGCATTCTGAACGTCACGCCCGACAGCTTTTCGGACGGCGGCCGACATTCTGAAGTCGATGCGGCTGTTGCTCACGGACTGCAGCTGGCGGCAGATGGTGCCGACCTGATTGACATCGGCGGAGAATCGACCCGGCCCGGTGCCGCACCGGTGTCCGTCGACGAAGAACTGCGGCGCACGATTTCCGTCATCGAACGGCTTGCACCGCAGATCGAGATCCCGATTTCCATCGACACCACCAAAGCCGAAGTGGCGCGAGCAGCCGTGGCGGCGGGGGCGCAGATCATTAACGACATTTCTGGAGGTACCTTCGACGCGGACATGCTGTCGGTCTGCGCGGAAACTCAGGCCGGCACTTGTCTGATGCACATTCGGGGAACTCCGCAGACGATGCAGAACGATCCCGTCTATGACGATGTCGTGGCCGACGTCACCTCATTTCTGCAGCGGCAACTGCGGGCCTGTGCCGCTCTGGGAATTCCTGCCGAACGAATCTGCGTCGATCCCGGAATTGGCTTTGGCAAGACGGCAGAACACAATCTGCAGTTGATGCAGGCGGTCGGGCAGATGCGTACCAGGCTGCAGCGACCGGTATTGATCGGACATTCGCGAAAACGGTTCCTGTCAAAGCTGCTGGGCCGAACGGTGGAAGAACGCCAGTCCGGAACGCTGGGAGTCTCGATCGCGCTGGCCGAACTGGGTGCCGACATGCTGCGAATCCACGACGTGCGTGCCGTTCGTGATTCGCTGCTGGCATGGCAGGCGATTTCCGGCGAATCACGGTAAAATTTCGCGCCGCACACGGGTGACGAGTCTGCCGGATTTCCGGAACTCACTGCGGTCGGACCGGCCTGCTGAACCTGTTTTTTGCTTCGTTGTTTTCACAGGACATGCTGATGACTTACATCGCCAATTCAGGAACCACCGGGCCGCTGCGAGATCTCGACGAATGGGATGACGACGTGCGCCGCCGCTATCCGCAGGCCGCCGGCACCGACGCTCAGCCCGGTGATGGCCAGCCGGACGGGTTCCGCAACTACGGCGACGACACGCGGGACGGAGTGCGCGAATTCTATCGGCTCAACCATGTGCAACAGACTGTCGACTTTGTGCGATCCGTTCGGTCACGTTATCTGCCGCCGAAGACGAAGCAGATGGGCATCTGGGAAGCGATGGATTTTCTCAATGCACTGGTCGATGACAGTGACCCGGATATAGAGCTGCCGCAGATCGCTCATGCCATGCAGACCGCCGAAGCCATTCGAGCCGACGGGCAGCCGGACTGGTTCATTCTGACGGGGCTGATTCACGACATGGGCAAGGTGCTGTGCCTGTTCGGCGAGCCTCAGTGGGCCGTCACCGGCGACACGTTTCCCGTCGGCTGCGGGTATTCGTCAAAGATCGTGTACCCGGAATTCTTCGCAGACAACCCGGATGCCGCCGTGCCCGAGTATCAGACTCAGTGCGGCATGTACCAGCCAGGCTGCGGTCTGGACAACGTGCTGATGTCCTGGGGCCACGACGAATATCTGTATCACGTTGTGAAGCCATATGTTCCGGAGGAGGCTCAGTACATGATCCGCTTCCATTCGTTCTACGCAGCTCACCGCGAAGGCGAGTACGACTGGCTGATGAACGACCGAGATCGGGAGATGTTCCGCTGGGTCAGAGAGTTCAATCCGTATGACCTGTACACAAAATGCGATACGCCGCCCGACGTCGGGAAGTTGATGCCGTACTACCGCGACCTTGTCAGCCGGTTCTTTCCGGAACAGATCTGGTGGTGAGCCGCCACGCATCAAGTCCCTGCCGAGTCGCTGCCGCGTTGGGCGTTCTTCGGCACACGTGGCTCAGCAGGAGCTTCGACCTCCCGATTCAACGCATCGCGGATGCTGGCCGCGTGTGCAACGTGGCTGATGGCTCACGAATCCGAAGCGGGACTCCGCGGTCCTGCATCAGGCCGGGGCTGATCTGAGCTGTTGCACCGTCAGACTCGTATTGAGGCAGATCGCCGGATTCGTTATTGCTACGGCCCCGTCCCGAAATTCACGTGTCTGAACG
>CAZHET010000390.1:0-6303 GCA_964531585.1 uncultured Planctomycetaceae bacterium
TCCGGCGATCGACGACCCGGATGTCATCCGCGAGCCTTGGGTGTAGTCGGCGAAATTGATCGGATTTGGTCGCATTATCTCTTCGCGGACTGTCACTAACGCCACGGAAACGGCAGAATCCACGGCACAAAGTGTACCATTTTGCACGAATCGTGACGGTCTGCCCCATTCTGAGTCAGTAGAAACGCTATGTCGGAAGAATCTGAACATACTGACCAAACGTTGTGGGAAGAAGAACGGGACGTTGATCAGGACCCCGATGCGGCGTTCTTGTTGAGTTGGGACGGCAGCGCCTGGCGCGACGTCGTCCGTCTGCGACGGGGACACGTCATCACGATCGGCCGTTCGGAAACTAACAAGATCGTTCTTCAGGATGAGGCCTGCAGCAGAAATCACTGCGAAGTGTTCTATTCTGAGGGTCGGTGGACACTGCGTGACCTGAAGAGCCGCAACGGCACCATCGTTGGTTCTCAGGGCGTTTCCGGGGATTTCGCCATGAATTCGGGCGACGTCATCAGCATCGGCCTGTGCCGCCTGGCGTTTACACTCGACCTCGAGCGGCCACCGGAAGTGGTCCTGCCAGAAGCACTGGGTGATCGCGAGACAGCAACCGCCCGCGGTGTGGGGGACGTTGACGAACCGGCAATTCTACATCGCAGCGTGGAGCCTGGCTTCCTTGTCGGCGGACGCGATTCCAGCGCCGACGTCGCAAAGAGTTCGGGACTCGAGCTGGCCAAACTGTACCAGCTTGGCCTGGAGATGGGAGCCGCTCGCAGCCGTCGTCAATTGACTGAAGTGGTGCTGAAAAGCCTCGCTCGTGAAACGGTCGCCGACATTTCCGCAGTGTTGCTCGTGCAGCCGGGAGCCCCCGATAATCCCTCTCCGTCGGATCTCCAGGTTGTCGCTTACGACAGCGTCAAGGATTTGCCGTACCGTCGGGTGTCTGACAATCTGTCACGTATCGTGCTGTCCGGACGCGAAGCCATTCTCGCTCAGGATGTGAAAGACAACACCCAGTTGGCGGTCTTCGACAGCCTTGGCGAAATGCGAGCAATGAGCGTCATTTGTGCGCCGATTCACTGCGACGACCGCGTTCGCGGTCTGGTGCATTTGTACGCCACCAATCCGGACAATGCGTTGGATGAGCAGGATCTGGATTTCACGATGGCCGTTGCCCGGCAACTGGCAATCGCCCTGGATTTCGTCACCGAACGGGACAGTCTGAAATCCGGGCTCGATCAGGCGCGCAACGAGAACAAGTCTCTGCGCAGTCAGTTGGAACATGAACAGCGGCTGATTGGGGAAAGTTCGGCAATGACCAGCCTGCGTGACCGGCTGAACCTGATTGCCGACACCGATGCCAGTGTCCTGATTCGTGGCGAAAGCGGCTGTGGCAAGGAACTGATCGCCCGCACGATCCATCTCAGCAGTCCGCGTCGAGAGGGTCCGTTCGTTTGTCTCAACTGTGCTGCGCTGAACGAGTCTTTGCTGGAAAGTGAACTCTTCGGCCACGAGAAGGGGTCATTTACAGGAGCAACAGACCGGAAGATTGGCCGGTTCGAACAGGCCGATCGTGGCACGCTGTTTCTGGATGAAGTGGGCGAAATGAGTCCGGGGATTCAGGCGAAGTTCCTGCGTGTGCTGGAAGGTCATCCGTTCGAACGCATCGGCGGACGGAAGGCCATTCAGGTGGATGTTCGCATTCTTGCGGCAACGAATCGCAATCTTGAAGAAGCCGTTGAGGATGGTGATTTTCGAAAAGACCTGTACTTTCGGCTGCATGTCGCCGAGTTGGTCGCCGCTCCGCTGCGCGAACGGCGCGACGATATTCCGATGCTGGCGGATTTCTTCCTGAAAAGATTCGTCGACAAGACGGGCAGGATGATTACGGGCTTCACCGATGAAGCCATGGAACTGCTGACGTCTTACGACTGGCCCGGAAATGTTCGCGAACTCCAGAACACAATCGAACGCACCGTAATTCTGTGCCGCAATGAAGTGGTTCGTCGCAGCGACATCCAGTTATCGTCACTGGCCGGGAGGTTGTCCCACAGCGAACCGGCCAGGCAGTCGACTGAGGAATACGAGGAGCTGTCGCTGGCCGATATCGAACGCAGCCACATTCTGACGACTCTGGATCACACCGACTGGAACAAGTCGCGGGCCGCTCAGATTCTGGGAATCGAGCGGTCGACGCTGGACCGAAAGCTGAAGCGCTATCACGTGGCTCGCCCGGATTAGTTGCCGATCGCTGATCCTGCGCGGTGGACATCGCTACGAGGCATCTTGCGCAGTCCGTAGCAGCGCGATTGACGGACTCCGATTCCCGCAGTCGGTTTTTCCGATTTTACAACGCATTTGGCACGCGATTTTCGCAGGGATATTTCCTCTGGAATCGACTTGCGCGGCAATGCTTTTTTGTTGACATTCTGCGGCATTTTACAAAGAATCAACGTCGGAATGGATTCATGAATTTCGAGTGAGTTTTGTCGAGGCGGGCTGGCTGATTTGTCACCTCGCGACGCCTCCTTCCAGTGTGTCTGGGTGACATTGCTTGGATTCAACGCCGGAGCCAATGGAATGGACAAAAGTACGACTACACATCGTTTTGAGCCCATTGGAGTCCATGAATGTCGTCATTCTATGCCGAGGTGGAAGGAAGCCTTGAGTCACTTTCGGAAATTGAAGGCTACGAGTTTCTGAGTGATCTCGACGCTGGCTTTGAGGAAGAGCTGAAGTCGCTGGGTGTTGACCCTGGTTCGCCGACTGCAGCAAAGCCCGGTTCGGAAGAGAAAGTGATGATGCTGGCTGCCCGGTATGCTGCAGGGCTGCCTCTGTGGCACACCGATGACTGCTACGACCATGGTCCAGGCAGCGTCGGAAATCTGTTCGTCGACAATTCGATTGTCGGCGGAGGGATCACTGAAGACGAAGAAGAATTCGAAGTTGCCTGACGCCGTGTTTGCCTCGTGAAATGCGAGGCAAACAGACACTAACCGGCACGTTGCGGCAATGTCTAACTCGTCGCACGACGACCCATGCTAATCAGAAACGGGTGCCGCTGAAGCTTCAGCGGCACCCGTTTTTTGTTTGACGAAAGTCGCAGATCAAGGCGGACTGCGACGCAGACCGCGACAGTCGTCAGGGTGCAGTGCAGCGGGCCTGGGTCGACGAGTTTGGACGGTCGCCGGTTGCTGCTCAGAATTCGCGATCCTGCTCTTCAATCCGTTCCTGCAGTGCGTCACGTTCGTTGCGTGTCGTCTCCAGATCGAACATCAGGTATTTCACGTCCAGCCGCAGTTGTGACAACGCTTCCTGAACCAGCCCCAGAATCCGGCGGCGGCGATGGACTGCTTCCACGACCCGCTGATAACACAGCGACATGCTCACGCCCTGATGACCGTCCAATTCGGCGATCAATTCACCAAGCTCCAACAGTTCAGGTGGCAGGTCAATGGCGTCTGTATCCTGAAATCGCTTGCGCTCGCTCATAATTCGATCCCGCCAATGATCGCTGGCAACTAACGAACGGCCTCTTGCCCAGGAACAACCGGTCCTCCGCCGATCACGCAGAAATCTGCACATGCGGCCATGCAGACGTTAGGTCCTGACCGACGCGCCAACCTGCATGCACTCACAAAGTGCGTGCCGCCGACCCTCCGGATTCTCAGCACAGCTCGTAGGGATTTTGAGACGCGGCTGCCCCGGTCTCAAGGAAATAAAGGCACCGATAGCACCGATTCTGACGGCTGGTTGGCGGGCGTCCCGACACCTTACCTGACTTGCCGTAGGCCGCGAGGCAACAACGTATTTGCCGATTGTCCCGGTCAATCGGGTTCACCGGTTTGTGCGGTCATGGCGATGCAACGAATTGCCGGGGTCAAGATTCTCACAGCTTGCGTGACCGACACAGGTGGCCCGCAACATCCGGGCTGACCGTTGAAATCGGACTTCGACCCGATGGGCAGTCCGCAAATGCACGATCATCGATGATGGGTGGAATGCCGGCTTCATTGACCTCTGCATGCGAATGCCGCAAGTGATTACGCCGCGAAGGCGACTGCACCTGGCAGAGGTCGCGAAACGTCCGCAGTGCCCGCAACCTGTGGTCGAAGCCGGTCCCCTTGACGCCGAAGTCGTGACCAATCCGGGCAAACTTTGCAACCTCATTGATGGGCGGATTCGTGACTGAACTCTCGACTGAAATGCTCCGCCGGGTCCGCGTGATACAGCGCATTTATCTAATCTGCCAGGACTTCCGACTTCAGCAAAGTCATGAACCGTGTCTCGAAGAATTCGAACGGTGCATTCTGACTCGTTTTGGACAGGAACTGCCTGAGCCCGCAGTGGCCTGGACGGAAATCATCGTGACTTGCCTGAGGAGCGGGCTGGCGTTCGATGCACGTGACTACATGCCCAGGGGCGAGTCAGGGCATGGCGAAGAATAGTCAGACTGGGAGATATGGGTCGCTTAGTAAGAATACTTGTGAGTCTTGCAGTCGCTGCTTTGGGTGCAAGGACGTGAAGTGACCGGCTCACCTCGTCTTGCGTTGAGCGGCAGATGTTTCGTAAAACCGCCGCCGGTGAACTGCGGCGCTCTGCGCCAAATTCACGGTGATTGCGTTCAAACCACGGCAGGGAGCCTCAAAATGGGCCAGGAAGGCAACGGTCACTACTGGACTGCCGGAATGATCGCTGCGCGACTTGATGCCGCGTTGCTGGGAGATCCTGACCAGGTCATCTCAGGAGTCGAAACGGTAGATCGCGCTTCCTGCGAGGAACTCACGTTCGTGGGAGACGCCCGGAATCTGCTGCGACTCAAGACGTCAGCGGCAACGACGGTGATCGCACCGGACACACTTTCCGCGGACGTCGTCGCGTACTCTGGCATCACGTTTCTGCTCGTTCGCGAACCGGAAGTCGCCTTTCTGCAGATTGCGGAACTGCTTAGTCCGCGGTTTGCTCGATCGGCGGCGACAGTCGCTGATTCAGCCTGGATTTCACCAACTGCCGTGATTGGAGACGAACCGCGAATCGGCCACTGCGCGACAATCGGTAACGGAGTGGTGATTGGCGACAACTGCGACATCGGTGCCGGCGTTGTGGTCGCAGACGGTTGTCGGTTGGGAAACAACGTGACGATTCATCCGAATGCGGTCCTGTATTCGGGTGTGATCGTGGGAAGCGACGTGATCATTCACGCGACATGCGTGATAGGTGCCGACGGATTCGGATACCGGCAGGTCGACGGCCGACACGTACGGCTGCCGCATTTTGGGACCGTCCGCATCTGCGATGACGTCGAAATCGGTGCTGGAACCACGATTGATCGGGCCAAGGTCGGCGAAACAATCATCGGCAGCGGTACTCGCATCGATAATCAGGTGATGATTGGACACAACTGTCACATTGGTCGCCACAACCTGCTGATTTCTCAGGTTGGTTTTGCAGGCTCATGTACGACGGGTGATTACGTCGTTTGTGCGGGGCAGGCCGGCATCGCCGACCATGTTCATCTTGGCGACGGCGCGATCATTGGAGCGAAAGCGGGAGTTCACCGCGACCTGCCCGGCGGTCAGGCCTATCTGGGAGCCCCTGCAGCACCTGCCGCTGAAACGTCGCGTCAACTGATGGCGTTGAAGCGGCTTCCGGAGATGCGTTCGACCCTCAAGGCGCTCGAGAAAGAGATCCATCGCCTTCGGCGGCAACTCGAAGAGCCGCAGCAGACCGCTGTTACTCAGGCGCAGGGGGCGGCTTAACCGTCGTCGGCTGCCAGAAAATTTGGAAGTCAATTGATCCGTCAGGAAGAAACCAACGTTCGTCCATGAGTTCGAAACGCACTGAAATACCGGACGCCAGCAACCCGGACATTCTCCCGTTTACCCGCAGTTCACCGCGAGACGTTGCAGCAATGCCGCCCAGTCGAATTGGACTGCTCGCAGGAGCCGGGCATTTCCCGATTTACTTTGCGGAAGCCGCGCGGGCAGCCGGCCACTCGGTGTACGCGCTGGGAGTGGCGGGGATGGCATCGGAGGAACTGTCCAATGTGTGCGACAGCTTCCGTTTTGCTCCGCTGGCTCGTCTGGGAAAGGCGATCCGGCTGTTCAGGCGAGCCGGTGTGGAACGCATCGTGATGGCCGGCAAGATCGAAAAGACAGTTCTGTTTCATCCGTTTCGCTGGATTCGGCTGATGCCGGACTGGCGCACGCTGCACATGTGGTTTCGGTATGCCAGCAAGAATCGCAAGGACGACACGATTCTGCTGGCCGTGATTCGCGAGTTCGAACGCGACAATCTGGTATT
>CAZHET010000391.1:0-6283 GCA_964531585.1 uncultured Planctomycetaceae bacterium
CTTTACCGGTCACGATTCGCACGTGAGCCGTCGGCGCTAGCCGCGGGTGTTGGTGCCCCGGGCCGATCGGCGATGACCCGACGCTGGCTCAGGTAGGTCCTTTTCTGCCGCTCGCCTTAACAGCCTCGACGATACCCGCGAACTATCCCAGCACATCTGTCACCACGTGGCCCTCGACATCGGTAAGCCGGCGTTCCAGGCCGTTGTAGTAGAACGTCAGACGCTCGTGATTCAGGCCCAGCAGGTGCAGAATCGTGGCGTGGAAGTCGTGGACCGTCACGACATTGTCGACCGCCTTGTAGCCGAAGTCATCCGTCGCTCCATAGCTGAACGGAGCTTTCACTCCGGCACCCGCCAGCCAGCACGTGAACCCGTCGGGATTGTGATCCCGGCCGCTGGCCCCCTTCTGAAATGTCGGCATACGTCCGAACTCGGTACACCACACAACCAGCGTATCCTTCAGTAATCCGCGCTGTTTCAGATCTCGAATCAACGCAGCTGTCGGCTGATCCAGCACCGGGCCGTGAATGCTGTACTGTTCTTCGATGACTTTGTGACCATCCCAGTTGCTGACACCTTCGCCGCCCGTCTGATACGCCCCGTTGAACAACTGCACGAAGCGAACCCCCTGCTCCAGCAGCCGCCGCGCCAGAATGCAGTTCTTCGCGTAGGCGGCCTTCAGAGCATTCTCGGTGTCATCCGCTCCATACATCGCCAGAGTCGAGGCGGATTCCTTCGACAGGTCGCGCACGTCCGGAATGCTGAGCTGCATCTTCGCGGCAAGTTCGTAGCTGGAAATTCTCGCGGCAAGTTCCGTGTCGCCGGGGAAACGTTCCAGATGACGGTCATTCAGACGTTTCAGGAAGTCGCGGGTCCGCTGGTCGGCTGACTCGGAAACCGATGCCGGCCGCTCCAGATTTCGAATGGGCAGCGACGCATTGAAGTCTGTGCCCTGAAACGCCGCCGGCAGAAATCCCGGCCCCCAGTTGTTGACGGAATTCTGTGGCGTGCCCCGCGGATCAGGGATGGCGACGTATGCCGGCAGATTCTCGTTTTCCGTACCCAGAGCGTACGACGTCCAGGCTCCGATGCTGGGGAACCCATCCAGCGTGAATCCCGTGGACATGTAGTTCTCGCCGGGACCGTGAGTATTCGTTTTGCCCTTCAGCGAGTGGATGAAGCAAATGTCGTCAGCCAGCGCCCCGAGATGCGGCACAAGGTCGGAGATCATCTTGCCACATTCGCCGCGCGGCTGAAATGTCCACGGACTGCGTGTGACGTTGCCCTGTTCTCCCTGAAAGGTAATCAGCTTGTCCGCGCCGGGCAGTGGCTGACCGTGGCGGGCAATCAGTTCCGGCTTGTAGTCAAACGTGTCGACGTGGCTGCAGGCTCCCGAACAGAAAATGACGATGACCCGCTTCGCCGCGGCGGGAAAGTGCGACCGGCGTGACGCAAACGGATGAGCAGGATCAATCTTCGGCCGAATGGGAGCCTGTCCGCTGACGGTTCCCGTCGGCGAGTCCTCCGCCTTCAGCAAGCCCTGTTCGGCCAGCATCATCGACAACGCGATGCCGCTGAGTCCGGTCGCCGCGTGGTCCAGAAATCCACGCCGGTTGAGCAGATGATGGCCGGTGAGTTGGGGGGAACGGTGTTGCATCGATCGGTGTCACTGAAGGAACACAAACTCGTTACTGTTCAGCATCGCGCGACAGAATGCAGCAAGCCCCTCGTCATCGATGAATGCCCTGCTGTCGGCCAGTTCGTCCGCGTCCGGTTCACGGCCGAAGCACAGCCAGAACGCTCGCGTAATCTGCCGCGACATGTCGTTTCCACAGTCGTTCTGAAGACGCGCCGCCAGCAATTCCGCCTGCTGCAATACAAACCTGCTGTTGAACAGATTCAGCGCCTGCAAGGGCGTTGTGGAACGACTGCGGTTCGGCACTGACGTTGCCGCGTCCGGACAGTCGAAAATTCCAAACACGGATTCTCGTTCCAGCCGGACCTTCGTCATATAGATCATTCGCCGCCAGTCTTCCGGCCCGTACTCCTTCTTCGGGAAGTAATGCCGCACGTTCTCAAGTTCGACCTCGAATCCGCTGAACCCGGGACCGAACATGCGTTCGTCAAGTACGCCGGTGACGAACAGAATGCCGTCTCGAATTGCCTCGGCTTCCAGCCGCCGCGGCGGGAATCTCCACCACCACTGCGTACTCGCGTCCTGCCGAAGCGCATCTTCGCGCGGGCGACTGCTTTGCCGGTATGTCGCCGAATTCAGAATCAGCCGATGGATGTGCTTCAGTGACCAGTTGTGCCGCATCAGTTCCGCGGCCAGCCAGTCGAGCAGTTCCGGGTGAGTCGGTGGAACTCCGGCCGCTCCAAAGTCGCTGGGTGTGCTCACCAGACCGGTGCCGAAATGGAACTGCCACAGCCGATTCGCGATCACCCGCGCGGTCAGCGGATTGTCCTTCGACGCGATCCACTCGGCCAGTGCCAGCCGCCGCTGTTGCTCGGCGGTTTCTTGCGTTAACTGCAACTCTCCGAGCGCCGCGACGGTTCCCGGTGAGACCTGTTCGCGTCTCGCCGTCGGTTCGCCACGGAACAGGCGGTGGGTGGGTTCCGGCTGCTCGAACTGTCCGGCGTAAACTTTCAACGAGGCACGCAACGCTGCCCTGGCCTGTTCGGTGTCGCGCAGTTCCTGCAGCAACGCACGACCCGCCTCAGCATCAGCAGACGGCAACGTGTCAAATTCATATTCCACTTCGGCGGGAGATCCGCCATTGAACGGCAGCCGATCCGCCGACGAAGCCACTTCCACCCACTGACCGGGTTCAGCCGCCACTTCGATCACATACTCCGTCGCCACCCGATCGCCGAATTGGCCGTCGCGATCACGAGCCCACTCGATGCGATCGATGGTGATCACATCCGGCAACTCAATCTGAACCCAGCCGCCACCAGCTTCGTCGGAAATCCAACTGTGCGCATTCCCGTACAGCCCGTCGTTGATGTGTTCCAGCTTATGAATGTCATAGCCCGGCAATGTGCCGGAACACGCAGCCACCGCACCGTCTGCCGCCAGCCCCACATTCTTCGCGCCGCTGAAGACTTCGAGTTCGTCGATGCACGGTTCCGAAGAGCTTGTCGCCGCAATCGTAAACCGGATGAAGCGAGCTGCGACGGGTGCGAACACTTCCTCATTGCCGCGAGCACTCACCGCCGGACGGTGGCGATCAGCGTCCTTCGCGAACGGTCGCAGCTGGTCTCGCAACTGATCGAGCCGGCGGCTCAGCCGTGTGACTTCATACTGCTGGTCTGCCGTCAGCGGCAACTCGCGGTCACCGTGCCGGACTCCTGCGAAGACAGCCTGCAGCGAATAATAATCTGTCTGACGAATCGGATCGAACTTGTGGTTGTGGCACCGGGCACATCCCAGTGTCAGTCCCAGAAACGCGGTGCCGGTGGTGCTGATCATGTCGTCGAGTTCGTTTTGCCGCTGCATCAGAGTCAGGTTGATGTCGGGACTCTTCACCAGGTCATACGGACCGGCAACCAGATACGCCGTCGCCGCCGGCAGGCCGAGCGCGTCGCCGGCGAGCTGCTCCTTTAGAAACTGATCGTACGGCTTGTCATCATTCAACGAACGAATTACGTAGTCTCGGTAAGGCCAGGCGTGAGGACGCTCACGGTTGGTTTCGAAGCCGTTCGTCTCCGCGAACCGCACGAGGTCCAGCCAGTACCGTGCGTAGCGTTCACCGTAGCGTGCGTCCTTCAGAACGCTTTCAATCAGCCGCTCGCAGGCATTCGGCCCCTCATCGGCAACGAACGCGCGGACGTCTTCCGGCGTTGGCGGGAGCCCAAGCATATCCCGGTAGACCCGCCGAATCAGTTCGGCTCGTGTGGCACGCGGATTCGGCGTCAGTGAGTTTGCGTTCAGCTTCCGCAGAACGAATGCGTCGACGCCGTTGACTGCCCAGTCGTCGTCGACCTTCGGAGGCTGAATTTGTCGCACCGGTTGAAACGACCAGTGATCCGGTTTCGCCAGGGCCGCATCGTCCTCGGCACCATCCGCACCAGGCCACACCGCTCCCTGATCGATCCAGTTTCGCAGTCGATTGATCTCGTCGTCTGACAGCCGGTCGGATTCGTCAGGAGGCATTAGCCTGCCGGCTTCCAATTCGCTGACAAGCTGAACCAGATGGCTGCGTTCGCTGTCGCCGGGAAGAATCGCCGGCTCACCCGAATCGCCGCCACGCAGCATCGCCGCTCGACGATCCAGCCGCAGACCACTCTCCTGCGTCTCCGGTCCGTGACAGTCAAAGCACTTCGCCCGCAGCAGAGGTGCCACGTCCTTCTCGAAGTCAACGGTCACAACCGCCGTCTCATCCGGCAGAGCACGAGGCTGCTCTGCAAGGCAGGCAAATGCGGTCAGAAGCCCGATCAGAATTCGTGACATGAGCAGGGATCGGCAACGGAAGGCGGGAAAAACACGGTCGCAGACCTTCTGTTTTACCCGTATCGACCGTGCGGCGTCCAGTGCCCAAATCCTGCGAGAAACTTCCGGACACGCTTACGCTCGCTGAAAAACAAGCTCCCGACCGTTGTCAGTCGCGTGCGACAACTGCGAACTGTGCTTCGCCCAGCTCGCATAGCCTTTCGGAATCACCAGGACGCCCTTTTCCGAAATGACACATCCCGGCGCGTCGCACAGGGAGTCGAAGTCCACGATTGTGCCGGGCGGAATGGTCACGCCTTTTTCGATGATGCAGCGAGTCACCCGCGAACCCGCTCCGACCGTGACCCCGTCGAACAGTATCGAATCCACAACATGAGCCCCGCCGTCCACGCGAACGTCAGGCGACAGAATGGAATTGATCACGATCCCGCCACTGACAATGGCTCCCGCAGAAATGATCGAATTGATCAGACGCGGTTCCGTTCCACAGACTCCGTCACACGTCCGGGCGGGCGGGCTTTGAGCATCAGCCGTTCGGATATGCCAGTCGGCCTGGTAAAGGTCAAGCGGCGGCACCGGTCGCAAGAGGTCCATATTGGCCTCAAAATAGGAATCGATCGTCCCGACGTCGCGCCAATACCGGTCCACGCTCACGCGCCCCGACGCGCCACCGAACGGATACGCAAACACGCTCTGATCCTCGATCAGCTTCGGCAGAATGTCCCGCCCGAAATCATGCGTTGACTGCGCGTTGGCGTGGTCTTCCCGCAGTGCCGTCACCAGCCGGTCACAGTTAAAAACGTAGACTCCCATCGACGCCAGAGATCGGCCGGGACTCCCCGGGATCGTCCCGGGATTCAGTGGTTTCTCCTCGAATCTCGTAATCCGGCGCCGGGAGTCAACCGACATCACGCCGAACGATTTCGCATCCTCCTGGGCCACTTCCATGCAGGCAACAGTCGTTTCAGCCGCAGCGTCGCGATGAAACCGCAGCATCTCTGCGTAGTCCATCCGGTAAATGTGGTCACCGGAAAGCACCACAACTCTTGATGCACCGCTGCGTTCCAGCAGGTAGAGATTCTGGTAGATCGCATCCGCTGTCCCGCAATACCACGAATCGCTGGTCCTCATTTGTGGAGGTACCGGAGTGATGTATTCGCCAAGCGACGGATTGAAGACCGACCACCCGTCTCGCAGGTGCTTCATCAGCGAATGAGACTTGTACTGTGGAAGCACAAGAATCCGACGCAGTCCGGAGTGCAGGCAGTTGCTGAGCGTGAAGTCGATGATTCTGTATTGCCCGCCAAACGGAACAGCCGGCTTGGCGCGGAATTGAGTGAGCATGAGGGGGCTCGTATCGGCGTTCGCTTGTTCGGAGATAGAAGGTTTTTCACAGGCCGCATCCTTCCCCTGATACTGATAAGGGTGCAGTTGCCAGCATTCGGAAATGGCTGAAAGAAAATGGGGTTGAACCATGATGAATACGATGGAAATCAAGGGCTATCGGGCCGTTGTGCAATATGATCCGGATATCGACATGTTCCGGGGTGAATTCGTCGGTCTGAATGGCGGGGCCGATTTCTACGCCAAGGATATTGACAGCTTGCGTAAGGAAGGCGAGACCTCGTTAAAGGTCTTCCTGGATATGTGCGAGGAAGATGGGGTAGAACCGCGGAAAGCGTATTCTGGACGGTTCAATTTGCGCGTATCGCCGCGAGTGCATGCCGAAATTGCCACTAGAGCTGCGGCGGCGGGCAAAAGCCTCAATCAATGGGTCGCGGATGTGTTGACTCAATCGTTAGAGGCTTGAAGCCTGTGTTTACGCCTAAA
>CAZHET010000392.1:0-6274 GCA_964531585.1 uncultured Planctomycetaceae bacterium
CCAGCGGATTCGCGGATCGATCCTCGACGAACTGCGTCGGAACTGTCCGTTGTCGCAGCAGATGCTGCAAAAGATCGCGAGACTGCGTCAGATTCGGGAGCAGCAGGACCATGCGGTGACAGTGGAAGAACTGGCGGCGGCTGCGGAAATGTCGATCGATGAAGTTACGGAATGTATCTCAGCCTCACGCCTGACACGACCGGAGTCGTGGAGCGAATCTCTTCACGGCAATGCTGCTTCACGATCGGAAGAAACCGATTCGTTCGAAGAACAGGAAATGCGTGAAGTCCTCATCGCCGGCATTGAGGCCCTCCCGGACACAATGCGAATCGCGCTGTCACTGCACTACCTGGAAGGACTGAAACTTCGGGAAGTGGGTGTCGTGCTGGGGCTGTCAGAATCCCGAGTCTGTCGCATTGTGAACAGCGCGAAAGACCGCCTGAAGGACTTCGCCTTCGAGCGCTGCGGTATTGCGGGATGAAAATGGGGCCAGAGGGACTCGAACCCCCAACCAACGAATTATGAGTTCGCTGCTCTAACCGATTGAGCTATGGCCCCGCATTTGCGGAATTGACGGCAGCGACAGGAGCGACAACCGTGCCGACAACCGCTTTTCCTGTTCGGAGGATCTGAAGTCGATGTCCGCCACGCGAAAGAAGCCCCAGAAACCGCGAAGAGATTTCCCGCTTACGCCGCACAGCAACGGGCAATGGTGCAGGAAGATTCCTGGGAGGATCCGTTACTTCGGTCCCTGGCACGATCCCGCGGCTTCTGAATCGCAGTATCTCCGCGATCGTAAGTACCTGCAAGCCGGACGACAACCGCCAACAACCCGTGACGGCTGCCGGATCGTGGATCTGGTGAACCGCTTCCTGACTGTTAAGAAGGCTTTAGTGCACTTCGGCGAACTGGCTCCCCGATCGTTCCGCGACTCTCACAAGGCGTGCGAGCTGAGCGTGCCGCATTTTGGTCGAGAACGACTGGTTTCTGATATTCGGGTCGAGGATTTCGACAGCTATCGGGCGAAGCTCAGCAAAAGACGAGGGCTGAATGCGATTGGAACGCAGGTGACTCTCTGTTGAATGCTGTTCAACTTTGGGTTCGAGAAAGAACTCATCGACAAACCGGTTCGGTTCGGCCAGAACTTCAAGCGGCCATCGAAGAAATCGATGCGAATCGACCGCAGCAGGAAGCAGAAGCTGCACGGTCTGAAGACGATTCAGGCCGCGGAGCTGAGCACGCTGATTGAACAGGCGACGGTTCCTTTGAGAGCGATGATCCTGCTCGGTGTGAACGGCGGACTCGGTGCCAGCGACCTTGCCCAGGTCACCATTCGATCAATCGACAATGACTGGCTGAACTTTCCTCGAGTCAAGACCGCAACTGCCCGACGAATTCCGTTGTGGCCGGAAACACAGGCTGCCCTTGCCGAGGCTCTGGACCATCGACCGAACCCGAAAAGCGCAGCCGACGCCGATCTGCTGTTCTTGACGAAGTACGGGCAGCGCTGGGTGCGAAACCTGACCGTCCGGCAGCAGCAATATCGATAAAGTGTGCGACGCCTTCAACAGGCTGTTGAAGGCCACGGAACTGAAGACGCACGGAGTCAGCTTCTACTCGCTCAGGCACACTTTCGAAACCGTGGCCAGCGGAACGGGCGATCAGGTGGCGGTGGATGCGATCATGGGGCATATCAACGACGAAATGGCCAGTCTGTACCGAGAACGCATCGCAGACGACCGGCTTCTGCGAGTCGTTGAATTCGTCCACGTATGGCGGTTCTGTCCGACGTGAATAGATTCACGCCTGCCCCCGTAGCGTCTCATACAGCTTTGCCGGTCCGAGCAGGATTTCTTTCAGGCCGCGCTGCACATCTTCGGAGTTTATCGCCTGGGTGCTCATTTCCGTGTGTGCATCCAGTGCGTTAATCACGGCGCTCAGGATTTCCCGCTTCAGATCGGGTGAGTTCGCGAACTGCTCCTTCGTGTTGCTGGAAGCCTGCTTCGTCAGTGTTTCGGATTCGAGCAGTTTTCCCTTCAGCACGTCATTGACGTAAACCAGCTTGTTGTTGTCCGTCAGCTCGCCTTTGAACAGGTCGTTCACCTTTTCGATGATTTCACTCAGACGCGCCTGCAGTTTTTCGCGGACCAGAGCGGTGCCCGCTTCGCCCATCGGGTTGAGTTTCGGGTATTCCCCCGAAGCCGGATTCATTGCCTGGTGACCCTTGTTTTTCAGGCTGTGATGCGTGAGTACCACCTGTGAAAGATCCACGCCTTCGCGTTCGCGGCCGAACTTCAGCAACCGAATCAGGTGCTTGTAGAAGATCGATCGCTTCTCGAATTCCGTGTTGCCGTAGTCGAAGATCTGCGACAGAAACGTGTAGGCTCGCTGATACGTCACCATGTCGGTTCTGAACAGCATCAACGCTTCCATTGTGTCCCGCGCCGCCTGAGCGGAACGGTCGTCCTGTGCTTCCTTCGCCGCTTTCAGCCCGGCCCTGGCGGCGGAGAATTGCTTCAGCAGGCGGTCGGCGACCGGCTGAATGGCGGCTTCAAGCTGCTTTTGCTTCGACGCAGGATTCAGCACCACATCGACAACGCGGTCGACTTCGAATTCATCGTAGAAACCGGCATCATCCAGCTTGGCACGCAGATTCAGCACGATGTTCGGGTCAGTTGCCGCCGAAAGCTCAGCCGTGGCGTAGTAAGCTTTGAAGGCATCCAGGATTTCTTCCGCCTCGTTGACGAAATCCAGGACGAACGTGTCCTCCTTCTTCACGCCTTCCTTTTCATAGCAGCGATTCAGCCGGGACAGCGTCTGCACGGCCTGAATTCCGGCCAGTCGTTTGTCAACGTACATGGCGCACAGCAGCGGCTGATCGAAGCCGGTCTGAAAATAGACGTGAAACGGCTGCGGCAGATTGCCTTCACTGGCCGGCTGTGCGGGATCGGGGCGGCGTCCGAACAGCTCCAGTGTTTTCGCCTTCGGCGTCGCGGTGAAGGCAACATACGTGATGGCCGTGTCACCGGCACGAGACGCCATTTCTGCAGCCAACAGGTCTTCACTGCTGACCTCACCGCCATCCTCAATTGCCTTTTGCTCTTCGGCCGAAAGCACCTTTTTGAGCTTGGCGGCCGCTTCGCCGGTTTGTGAACTGTGGGCTTCATCGACGATCACGGCAAAACGCTTGCCTTCCGTGGCCGCCAGCTCGCGAACGGCTTCCAGCGCAAACGGAAACGTCTGGATCGTGCAGACAACGATCTTTTTATCGCCGGAAAGAGCTTCGGCCAGTTCTGCACTTTTACTGCCCGACTTGCCTGAAATCGTCGCGACAACGCCCTTCTTCCGTTCGAACGCAGCCAGTTCTTCCTGCAACTGGCCGTCGATCACGGTGCGATCGGACACCACAATGACCGAATCGAAAACCTTGGTGTCAGCGACTTCTGTGAGCGGCAAGGCGCTAGCCCCTGGTACGTTGACCTCTTTGCACATCGACCCGCGGCTAGCGCCATGCGGCTCACGACCAGGCCCGTGCAAAGCACCAAAGAAATGAGCCGTCCATGCGATCGTTTTCGTCTTGCCGGAACCTGCCGAATGCTGGATCAGGTATTTCTTGCCGGCTCCTTCGTTCAGGACGGCCGACGTGAGCCTGCGAGTGCAGTCGAGCTGGTGATAACGCGGAAAAATGATGGACGATATCTGCTTCTTCTTGTCGCGTTCGGCGACCAGATAGCGGCCGAGGATTTCCAGCCAGCCCTCGCGGTCCCAGACCTGTTCCCACAGATACGCCGTCTTGTGGCCACCGGGGTTCACGGGATTTCCGGGGCCGCCATCATCGCCGAGATTGAAGGGCAGGAACCTGGTTTGCGGTCCACTCAGCTTCGTGGTCATCTGCACTTCGCTGCTGCTGACGGCGAAGTGAACCAGAGCACCGGACGGGAATGCCAGCAGCGGCTCGGGATCCTGCCCCTTCGGTGAGGGATCGCGATCGAAGCGGTACTGATCGACTGCGTCGCCGATACTCTGAGTGAAGTCGGTCTTGAGTTCGGCGGTGGCGACCGGAATTCCATTCAGAAACAGGACAAGGTCGATGCTGTTTTCGTTGTGAACGGAATAGCGAACCTGACGTACGACTCGCAGCCGGTTGGCGTTATAGCGAACCACGATGTCGGGATTGATAGAGAAGGCCGGTTTGAACTCGGCCATCTTCAGTTTTTTTCGAAGGCCCAGCACATCAAAGCCGTCGCGAAGGACGTGGAGTGTGCCTTTCTGGTCGAGTGACTGCCGCAACCGGTTCAGCAACGTGTCCGCGGCGGAGCTGCCGTGGCTCTTCGTCAGAGCCTCCCATGCGTCGGGCTGAGTTTCCTGCACCCATGCCAGCACGTCTTCGGGGAACAGAGCGAGACCACGCACGAAGCCGCTGGCATCTTTGTTGGAATACAGCCAACCGTTCGCGGCAAGATGTTCGCAAATCTCGGTCTCGAAGTTGATTTCTTTGTGAAGATTCATGAACGCCCGTGCGGCTTACGAGTTTCTAGAGCACAGGTTCATGTTCGAGTAGGAACAAATTTCGCTTCTCTCGTCCCGTTGCTTCATGGGTTTCAATCTCTTCGAGACATTGGAAACGGTAATGCCCCCCAATCCTTAGCCCCCGAAGACTAGGGCCACCCTCACGCGTTGAGCCCGAAAACGTGCCAGTTTCGGTCGTGATTCGCCACTGCCCTCGATCGTCAGCCTTATGCAATTCACCTTCCAGGATTATTTCTTCGGCTCCTAAGTCCGCTACGCCAGCAAGTACTTCTACAATTGAGGCAGCTTGAGCCATCGAAACACTGTTCACAATCGCGGCAGCAAGGTTTGGTTCTGCCCACGAATACCGAAGCCCCATCTTGTGCTCGTCGAGGAAAGCGAGAAGCCGCAGATACGACGCAGCCAAGTGCCCACGATTTTGTTTCATTGTGGCTAGTGCAGATTTCGGTGTCTCGCATGCTCGAAAAAGCGAGTCGACCCGAGTCAAAGCACGAGCCACTTCCGCCTGCCCAAGCATATCGGGAGACTGAGCGGCTTCCAAGAGCAAGCGAAATGATCCTTCAGTCGCAGGAACGACAACATCCAGCAGATGGCCCTTGTTTGTTTCAATTTTCTGCTTGGCCGTCGCACTTAGTTCACGACAGGCTGCACCGTATGCATGTTGGACGAGTTTTTGAAAATTGAACAACAGTCCTGCCAACGTATTCACACGAATGCGATGCTCGTTCGCTGCCTCCGGTGGAGTTACTGAAATCTCCAACACAAGATTATTTCGGCTTTGTGATTCCGCCAATGTTTGATCTGCGTCAGAAACCGCGTGAAGCGTAAATCCCACCTCCGGTAAATATTCAGTCGTCGATAACGGCTCCGACGATACTTCGAATTCCAAGGTCTTCGAGAAATCGATTTCGCCGAGACTCAAGTACCATTCAGATTCACCAAACTCCAGCATCGCCGTTCGCAGATCGACCGCCCCTTCGCGAAATCTACGGAGTGTTTCCGGAGCAACGCCAGTGGCGACATACTGATCATCATCAACTAACACTGCGACAAAGCTACCACCATAAGCGTCGCGAAGTTCAATCACTTGCGGCTCATCGTAAAAGTAAAGCGTTTTTGAAAAGGTTAGCTTTTTCATGAATTTTCGATCTCACAATTTGTGAGAATGTCATATCCAGCGAACGGCCACCAAGTGTGGTGTGATGGCTTGTTCGTCTGCTTGATTTTTCCTGCACCTGTCCTTAGTGTCACCTTGTATATCAAACGATTTCTAAGGTTTGGTAGTTTTAAAAGATTTCTCGAATCCGATTTGTCTTTGTGAACTGATAAGCCTTTCAGTTGACACTCCGATAAATCGGGGAACGGTTTCTTCGGCTTCAAGTCTCGTAATGATCGGAAATCTTCGTCTGTCGCAGGGGCAGTTTGAACCAAACGAAAGACCGTTATGTCTTCGACAATTTCAATTGCATCGGCAGGTGGGCAATCCGGTGGTAATTCTTCCCGAAAAGCTTGAGAAAAATCGTCTTTCTTTGGTTCGGCGTCTTCCATCGTAAGGCTTCAAGCGTCTAGGTGGTCCTGATGTAAGTATTAAGCAATTCGACGATCAAGACATCGTATCAGTTATGCGGGCGAATTTCTACGGAGATTAGCCGGCAGCGATCGCCTTGCCCCCTCATACCCGCAAATTCTCGCACGTCGATCTTGCCGGTGACGGCGGCGGAGATGAGGGCGGCGCGGCGTTCCT
>CAZHET010000393.1:0-6266 GCA_964531585.1 uncultured Planctomycetaceae bacterium
TATTTTCCGCACGATCCTTAACACACATGTGATTCGACAGAGACCTGTTTGACCATGAAATGTTCTCCCCTGGGACTGGCTCCTTCGTTTGGATTCGGCGATCGCACCGGCCTGGCAACTCCAGGCCATATTGAGGCCATGAACCGCGCCGGAAGTGGAATCGAAGCCATCTTTCCGCAACAGTCGATCCGCGAAATGACTCGCACTCAGCGAACCGCGCGGCAGGTCATGGATGACGCGATGAACGCAGCGGTCGCCGCCGGCTGGACGCGGAAAATCGGAGCGGACGCCGACCACCTGAAAACGCCCGACGATGTCGATGTCACCGCGGCCGCGGGCTTCACATTCTTCACAATTGATCCGTCAGACGACGTCGATCAGGCGGCCGATGATTATGACGAAGCCACCGTGCGGGACAAATTTTCCGGCGTGCAGGACCTTTGTGAGTGGTACGACTCCTGCGTCGGTTCCCGTGTGCAGCTTTCGACGGGCACAACAATTCAACTGACGGAAGAAGCCTGCATGAGAGCCGCCGTGAAATACGGCAAAGCGCTGGCTCGCGCGATCACCATGGGAAACTACATCCGCGAGGTTCATGAACGGTCGGGGCAGGATTACGAAATCGAATTGTCGGTCGATGAAACCGACCAGCCAACGACACTGGCAGAACACTACATCATCGCAGATCAGTGCCTGCAAAGCGGAATGAAGCTTGTCAGCCTCGCTCCCAGATTCATCGGCGATCTGGAAAAGGGCGTCGACTACAAGGGCGACCTGGCGGCTCTGGAAAATTCGCTGGGCGAACACGCGGCGATCGCTGATCTGCTGGGCGGTTACAAACTGAGTCTGCATTCGGGGTCGGACAAGCTGTCGATGTATTCGCTGCTGGCTCGCAGGACTCGCGGCCGATTTCACGTGAAGACGGCCGGCACCAGTTACCTGGAAGCTCTGCGAGTCGTTGCGCGGCATGACGAGACCCTGTTCCGGCGCATCATTGACTTCGGCCGTTCGCGCTACGATGTCGACAAAGCCACGTATCACGTTTCCGCAACGCTTGATTCTGCTCCGGCGGCGGCCGACGTCAGTGATCTGAAGGTGCTGGAACGTGAGTACCTGGAACTGTGGAGCGACGTTCCGGAAGGCATCGGCTTCACCAGGCCAGGCCGGCAGATCCTGCACTGCACGTTTGGTTCCACGCTGACCGATGCCACACTGGGTCCGGCGCTGCGGGCGGTTCTGGAAAGTCACCCGGACACGTACAAAGAAGTCCTTGCCGACCACTTCGAACGCCACCTGCGGGCGCTGCAGGCGGGGATGTCTTGAATGGCGACACGCAGCCGGTGACGATTATTGACGCCGGGATCGCGTGCAAGTAGCATCGGCTGCACACTCGACGCGTTGCCTGGCGTATGGTGACCGATTCCGAGAGCATTAACTGCGAAGAGAATTCAATTCCCGACACCGCTGGCGTCGTCCTGCGGCAGTGGCCTGCCCTTTGGGGGATGGGGTTTCCTGGCAAGGAGCCAGAACCCCTGTCGTGGCGGGAAAGGCCGCGTTTCCTGAATCGGCAGCGCCGGTTCCGTTTCTCTGCTGGCTGCACTTTTGCCTTCCTGGTCATTCAAAATGCCCGCATCACTGCATCTTTCCCTGACGGACGAACTACGGGCCTTCGTCGACGCGAACTGCGGCGACGGCACACTTTACAGCAGCCCCAGTGAATTCGTCGGTGACCTGTTGCGGCGATGCAAGGAGCAAAAGGAATCTGCCGCGCTGCGTGATTCCATTCTGGCGGGATACCAGGACGCGATCGAAGGCACACTCTATGAGTATCGCGGGAACCTTCAGGAACTGCTCGATCAACAACACTCCTGACGACACGACGTGAAACGCAGCAAAAAGCCGCCTGAACCCCAGGCCTGCCGAGTTCATCTCACCGGGCAGGCCGTTCGCGACATCTGCGAGATTCAGAAGCACTCCATCGAAAAATGGGGGATCTCCCGGACGCGAGAATACCTGCGACGACTCGAGTTGGCGCTGGATCGCATCCGTGAACGCCCTGACCTGCTGCGCCAGGAACCTGCCTTCGCATCCGCACTTCGATTTTACCGCGTTGAAAAACATCTGCTGGTGTGCGACGTGCAGGATGACTCGATTGTGGTGCTTACGGTTTTTCACTGCAGTATGGACATCCAGGCACGAATCGCGGAACTTCAGCCGACTGTGAATGCAGAAGTAGCGTGGCTCCACAGGAAACTTCGAGATTCGCCACCACAGTGAGCTGCCGCGACGGTGAAGTGCTGTTTTCGTGATTCGCCGTTTTCGTAATTCGCCGCGACCGGGGCAAAATGGATGCAGGTCGTTCGGCAGCACATGCCCCGCTGTCAGTAACCCAGTACCCCGGTTTCGAATGTCATCCCATTATCTGGACAACGCGGCGACCAGTTTTCCGAAGCCGGAATGCGTTTACGCGGCGGCTGATGCCTGCCTGCGTGGCGGCGGAGCGGCGTTCGGGCGGGGCAGTCATTCGGGAACGGAAGACGTCGGCCGGCTGGTCAGGCAGTGCCGCCAGCGAGTCGCACAACTGATCGACGCCGGTCACCCGAATCAGCTTGCCTTCACCTTCAACTGCACGGACGGCCTGAACCTGCTGTTGCGCGGTCTGCTGAAACCGGGAGATCGCGTCGTCACGACGACTCTGGAACACAATTCGGTCCTGAGACCACTGGAACAGCTTGCGTCGGAATTCGCGGTAGAGATCGAGCGTGTGCCGTTCGACCCGATCAGCGGCATCGTCGATGTGGCACAGTTCGCAGTAGCGCTGAATCTTCGCCCCGCGCGACTGGCGATTGTCAATCATGCGTCGAACGTCACCGGAACGGTCCAGCCGATCGGCGAACTCACTCAAGCCGCACATGATGCCGGAGCACTGATGCTGCTCGACGCCGCTCAGACCGTTGGGCACTGGCCGTTGAGTGTCCGCGAGACCGGCGTCGACCTGCTGGCAGCGGCGGGACACAAGGGCTTGCCGGGGCCGCTGGGAACCGGCTTCGTGTACGTGCGTGACGGACTTCAGGGCGACATTCGGCCGATTCGCTGCGGCGGAACCGGCACCAGCAGCGAATCGCTCACGCAGCCCGTCGACATGCCGCAGAAACTGGAAAGCGGAAACCTCAACGTTCCCGGACTGGCCGGACTGAATGCCGCCGCCGCCTGGGTTTCGGAACAGACTGTGGCCGTTCTTCACGGGCGCATCAACGAACTCACGGCGACGCTGGCGAACGAACTTCAGGCCACGTCCGGCGTGACTGTTTACGGCTTCGATCCGGCGATGAACGCGGGCATCGTATCGTTCAACATTGCTGATCTGGACTGTCGGGAAGTCGCGGTGCTGCTGGAACAGACCGCCGGGGTACGGTGTCGGGCGGGACTGCATTGTGCACCGCTGGCTCACCGCACGCTGGGCACGTTTGACCGCGGCGGCACCGTCAGGCTCAGCCCCGGACCGTTCTCGACAGCAGACGACATCAGGTGCGCCGTGCAGGCTGTGCAGACGATTGCCGCTTCCTTCCGTTGACGCGGGCAGAGTTTCGTGCGAGAAGTCCGCGTGGGCGAGAAGCACTCGCGGAGGGGCGTTAATGAAGATTCTGTTGCTGGCCGACGTGCATGCGAACTGGCCGGCGCTGGCCGCTATTGATGAAAGCTTTGACGCGTGTTTCTTTCTGGGAGACGCCGTTGACTACGCCACCGACCCGGTTCCGTGCGTTGAATGGCTGCAGAAGTTTGCCAGCGTGGCGGTTCGCGGAAACCATGATCACTCGGTGGCTCAGCGAGTCACTCTGCGGCCAGGAGGAGCGTTTCGCCGCATTGCTGCGGCCATGCGTTCCCATCACTTCGATGTGCTGAACGACTCCCATCTGACGTGGCTGGCGCGAATGCCGGTGACGCAGCACCTCTCCGATGGTCGCCACAGTTACCTGCTGGTGCATGCGTCTCCGCGCGACCCGATGGATGAATACGTGCCCGATTCGGCCGAACAGTGGGCTCAGCGGCTGGAACATGTCGACGTCGATTTCGTGCTGGTCGGCCACACTCACGTGCCGATGCACGTGCAGCTCGAACGGACTCAGGTCATCAATCCCGGCAGCGTGGGGCAGCCGCGGGATGGCGATCCGCGGGCCGCCTACGCCATCATTGAAGACGGCATGGTCGAATTCCGCCGAGTCGCCTACGACATCGGCCGCACCGTTGACCACATGCGGGAATCGGGGATCTGCGAACGCATCATCATGCAGGCCGAAGCCGTGCTGCGGACCGGCGGGACCCAGTCCGGCGAGGATTCTGCCGTTTAGACTGGAAATTCTCTCGGGCGATCATTAGTCTGCGTCGCCCCACGGCAGCATTGTTGTCGGCCGCCTGTTTGTCGACATCAGCCCCGGTGGCAGTTTGCATTCGCGATAGTTTCCAAGGCCCGTTCGCTCACACAAGAAAACATGCCAAATTCTCCAGCGGCAATTAAGTACCTGCGTCAGAGCCAGAAGCGACGCCTCCTGAATCGGTCTCAGCGATCGGAACTGCGAGGTCGTCAGAGGAATTTTCGCACGCTGCTGGCGGGCGAGCCGACTCAGGAAGAAGCGGACAAAGCGTTTTCGGCGATGTGCAAGGCACTCGATCAGGCCGCGGCTAAGCATCTGATTCACAAAAACGCAGCGTCTCGCACGAAATCCCGCCTTGCGAAGCTGAAGAAAAGCGTCTTCGTGAAATAGACAGCGAGATTGCGGCAGCAGCACGCTGTGCGTCGACGGGGCGGATTCCATCGCTGTCTGGCCATCAGGAGCGTGACATGACTCGCCGTGTTGCATTTGCCTTTCTGGTCCTGCTGCTGGGACTCGCCGGTGTCATCGAATTCCGCTTGCATCACCGAACCGCCCAACGGGATGCCGCGTTCGCACGCTTTGATGTCGAATCGCCCTCGCTGATCGTCACTGTTCTCGATGGTGCTCGTGTGACAGACGTCGGCGAACTGGCGGCCGCCTGGGAAAAGGCCGAATACGACCGCGAGACAGAACATCTGTCGAACGTGCGAAAACCGGTCTGGTGCTTCGCCGGCGTGCTTGGCATTTGCGGCCTGCTGATGCTGAAAGCCGACCGACGCCGCCCCTTGCGGTGATTTCGCCCCGCGAAAGTCCACGCAAACCGCAGGGCAGAGCAGCGCAGCCGCACTCACGACCGTTGGTCGCAAAGCCGCGCACTTTCTGGTTATCCCGCCACGCCACGATCAGCCACGATCAGCCTGCAGATCGCAACAACCAACGACCGTTGTTGCGGGAACAGCCGCCAGCCAGCAAGTCCGATCCGCACTGTTGCAGCCAACCAGTGTCACCAGCCGCGGCAAAAAACGGTACGGTGTCTTGCAGGAGGAATCCGTGGCCACGACACTGGCCGCATTCGCGGATCGGGCTTGTGTCGTCTGCGTTTTCGGCCTTCGTGTTTTCGGCCTTCGTGCAGTTGTCGTCGGCAGCTCCGCGGCGATCGCATTTATTTCAGCAGGAATCCGGCATTCTCATGTCCGCACAGCTTACTCAGGAAATTCTTTCGGAACTCGAAGCATTGCGGCTGATCGACCCGCACACGCACATCAACCCTCATGCGGCTGCTTCCACGACTCTGGCCGATATTCTGGGCTACCACTATTACACAGAACTGACTCATTCGGCCGGTCTGGCGAAGTCGCAGATCGAAGACCCTGAAATTTCGCCGAAGGAGAAAGTCGGGCGGCTCGTTCCGTGGTTGCAGACGATCGAAAACACGGCGCAGTATTCGTGGCTGCTGGAAATGTGCCGTGTCTTTTTCGACTTCAGTGAAGACCGACTGACGGAAAGCAACTGGGAAGCCCTGTTCGACAGCTCCGCGGAACTCATGGCGGCGGCGGACTGGGAACAAACGGTGCTGGACCGCAGCGGGCTGGATCAGGTGTACCTGACGAATGACTTCGACGATCCGCTGACTGGCTTTGACACCGGCCTGTACGTTCCCTGCCTGAGAACCGATGATCTGGTGTTTCACCTGTCGAAGCCCGCAGTTCGCGAGCGGCTGCAGAAGGCGGTTGACGCGACACCATCCGACGCCGCGTCGCTGCGCCATGCGATCGGCACTCTGTTTCAACACTTCTGCCGCAACCAGGCGAAGGCGTGTGCGATCTCGCTGCCTCCCGATTTCGCGCCCGAACCCGTCGCCGCTGCCACGGCGGACGGGCTGGTGGCAAAGAT
>CAZHET010000394.1:0-6265 GCA_964531585.1 uncultured Planctomycetaceae bacterium
CGATTCTCGCACCGGTCCCCGCCAGATCGATGGCCGCGTGATTGGCCTCGGGCTGTCCCGTCATTTCGAAAACGACATCGAACCCGTCGCCGCCGTTCGCCTGAGAAGATTCGGAAGCCGCGGCCGGAAGATCATTCCACGCGACAACACGATTGGCTCCGAAGCGAGCCGCCAATGCCCGCCGTTGTTCGTTGACGTCGCAAACGGTGACGGATGCCGCTGCGGCGGACTTCGCCATCGCGGTCATCGTCAGCCCCAGCATTCCCGCTCCCAGAATCAGCACGTGGTCGCCGTCGACCGGTCCGGCGGTTCGCAGCGCCGCGGCACACGTCGACGTCGCACAGCTTGCCGGACATAGAATTTCGTCCGAGAGTGACGCGCCAACTTTCAAGGCCGCGGTGCCCTTTCGAAGGTGGCAGTGCTGAGCCAGCCCGCCGCTCAGCGACCAGTCTTCCTGCAGCTTGTGGTGGCCGTACTTGTGCAGGTCCTCACACTTCTGAGGAAACCCGCGACGACAGTTGCGGCAACTTCCGCAGCTCGCTGCAACGGACCAGACAACCCGGTCACCCGGTTGAAGTGCCTCACCTCGCAGGTCGGTCAGCGGCGAAGCGGGCACGTGTTCGACGACGCCGATGATTTCGTGCCCAAGAACTGTTGGCCGCGGCACCGAACGTCGTCCGCTACACGAATGCAGGTCGCTGCCACAAATCGTGCAACAGGTGATTCTGACCAATGCTTCGCCATCGCGAAGTTCGGCGACAGGCAGTTCGCGCAATTCCATCGACTGGCCCGGCTGAGTGAAGACCGCGGCAAGGCTGAACCTGGAACTCGCTGGCTTAGTCGTCATGCAGGAAACTCAAATCTGCTGTTCGTTAGACCCGCCGGTCCGCAACGACCGTCGGCGAATCACTCAGCACCTTCCGAAAGTACGCCGCACTGAAGCCCAGTGCCACGAGCGAAAACACCACCGTCCACATCGTCGCTGTGCGAAAGAACGGCAGGAATTCACCTTCGGCCGGGAAAAACGTCTGCGCCACCATGATGACGGCGAAACCGAGATAGCCGATTGAATCGGCAAGGTACATCAGAAAGCCAAGGTTGCCGGTTCGGCGAGACGCTGCGATCAGCCTTTCAAACACCGTTGTGTGAAACGCCACGTACGGAACGTACAAGCCGACGCCGCACAGCACCATGAACGGAAACGCCGCCAGCTTTCCCGCCGACTGCAGCACCACCGCCGCGCCGATTGTCAGGAAACCGACCGACATCAGCAGCAGCACGACAATCAACGCCGTCACGTTGCGGCGAATGCAGAACGCCATTCCGCTGAGAATCGTGACCACGATCGCAACGACAGTTTCGGACTGAGAAAACACTTCGGGAGTCTCCGTGATGCCGAGATCCCGCCAGATCTCCACTCCGAAGTCATCACGCAAAGTGCGCACGACCGTCAGACCGGCATACACCAGCAACAGCAGCGAAAGTCCCGGCGCGTAGGCTCGAAAGAAATCCCAGCGCTGCTGACGATTCATGCTGCTTCGATCAGAACGCAGCAGCCGGTCTTCTTCCTCCGGGTCCGGAGTTCGATCCAGTACCCACACCGCCAGCAGCAGCGGCGCGATGAAGATCAGGCCGGTGTAAAACGGCATCCGAAATTCGCTGACTCCGTGGTCAACCATCAGCCATGTTCCCACGGATTTCACGACGCCCGACGACATGATGAAGCTGGCGCACAAGCCCGCGGCCATCGCTTCGGTGTGACGTCGGCCTTCCAGATAAGCCAGCACCAGCCCGAACACCATGCCCAGCGGCAGTCCGTTCAGAAACAGCATCAGCACCTTGCCGGGCAGCGGCAGTACTGCGAAACCGGCCAGTGCCAGTTCTGCGAATCCGATCAGGCCCAGCACCGCGAACGCTCGGCGATGTCGAGGCATCTCGGACACCACTTTGACGCCGATGAATTTCGACAGCGTGTAACCGGCAAGCTGCGACAGCACAAACACCGTTTTTAATGCCAGCCCGTAGGCTTCCTGCCCCTCAAACGTGGCGGCCGTGAACGGCTTGCGAAACGCGTACATGCAAAAGTACGTCGCAAACGCGGCTGCGGCGGCGATCAGATGACTGACCGCGGTTGTTCGTTCGGATCGAGGATCCTCGGACATCATGCCGGTTTCTTACTGGCCGGGCGATACGGAAGTGTTGACGACGCCACGCGGCGCGCAGCATATCTATTTCCCGTGAAGAAAGCGCGAAGCTGCATGGACTCTGCGCGTACAGACAAGCCACGCACGCCCGCGGACGTTTCGCACTCGAAATTGCGGGACGCGCAGACTCATGAGCGGAATGCCAATAGCCCCGTGCGCGCGGCGGCATTTCCGCCTTCGCGGGAATGACGACGACCGTTCTGGAGGCGGAGCACCTACAGCAATGCTGGCTCCCTGTAAAGAACGCCCGGATTTCCAGCCGGAGAATCTCAACCCACCACTTGTCCTCAAGCACGCATTATGGCTGCCGGTAGTAGAAGATCCCGATCTGCTTCCGCACAGTTCTTCAGGTGATGTTCGGCAAATTTGAAGCTGCCGCTTCGACGGGCTTGACACTACACACTACACACTACACACTACACACTACACACTACACACTACACACTACACACGCAGCATGAAACTGGCAGCAACTCATTTGACAGGGAGCCAGAAGCGTGAATTCCAGCGATGCATATGCCGGGAAGCCCGGCGTTAAAGCGTATGGCACCTTTGCTCTGGCCACGGTTGCAGCCGTGGTGGCTGTCGCAAGCGCCGGGTACTACCGTGCGGGCAGTATCGAGGCCGTGCCCGAGTGGCTCAGCGGCCGACGGCTGGTGACATCGACACCTGTCGTAAGTCTCGGTGAACTGGATGCTGGTGACATCGTCGAAACGCAGGCGTGCGTTCGGAACATTTCCGGCGAACCTGAACAGTTGTCAGGAGCACAGACCTCCTGTTCGTGCGTCGCAACGCCAGAATTTCCGATCGATGTTCCCGGTCACACGGAGGTCATCGTGGATTTCAAAGTTCTGGCACCGAGCCGTCCCGGCGAGTTTTCCGAATCCGTGCGGATGTTTTCAAAATCGGACCCGTCACTCGACGTGGTCGTGACATTTTCAGGCGTCGTGCGTTCGGACGAGTCCGAACTTTCACCAAGTGAGTTTGAAAAGGAGTGATGCTGCAATGCGTACGATTCTGATGACAATCGAGATGGTGGCAAAGGCTGGTGCTGTGCTCTTCACGGCAGCGGCGGTTCTGGTAGGAAGTTCACAGATTCTGGCGAATTGCGACAATCAGGAGAACCCCTGCCGTTCGCAGCCAAAGCACAACTGCGGCGGAGCTGAATGTGAAGAGGGTTGGGTCAATGTTTGTGTGTGCAGGCGACATGTTGGTGACGGGCAGCATTGTGAATGCATGCAGGAGCCGAGTTCCGGGCCGTAGCGATTGTTTGACGTAGTGCCGACGACAACGCGCGCGGCAGACAGACATCCATCGGTAAAGCGGGTCTCCAGGATCGAGCGGACACCAATCGGTTGAGAGTCGGCACCCCGCCTGTTGGCACGTGCTCTTCTGCCGCGCGCCCAGTTCTCTGCTACGGGGGCGAAACACAATCGTTCCGCTGGTGTCAAACTTCCTCCGCAAACTTCCTCCGCAAGCTGAGTCCTATGTTGACCCTAATTCTGACGATCATTTTCGTACCTGCGGCGAATGTCGCACAAACGCCGGAGGTGTCCGCGGATGCTTTCGTCAAAGCAATGGAAACTGCGCGCTCTCGCCTACAGTCCGCTTCCGGACGTTACAGGTTCACTTCTCGAAGCTGGAAAAAAAACGACGAACTCGACAGCGAGTATTCAGAAGAGGTCGCCCTTTTGGACGGAATGCTGCTGAGCCGGCTGAACACTCGGATTGGGGTACGCATTCGATGTATGAACGACAGGTACGGATTCGAACTCAACGTCCCTGAGCCAGTCGGCACTGTGCCGCGCCCCGCGACGCTGACCGGGCTCGTCAGAAACACGCGGCAGGAAGATGACGATCCAAAGATCCGCCAGGCTTCGGAAATCGCACTGTTCTGTCCGGCGATTGAGTATGCAGTCCAGGGGATCCTGCTTCCTGAAGCCGTCACAGATCCCGAATTCCAGCTCAAGAGCGTCGTCAGCGAAGATCGGGGGAACGGGCAATTCGCCCGAGTGACGTTCAGCTACAGCCAAGCGAAAAATGGATTCCTGATAGAATATCCCGAGGCAACAGTGTACTGCGGTCCGAACAATGAGTGGCGCGTTGTCGAATACGAATATTCGTACCGGACACCCATGAATTCCGGCGCGGGCGAGGTGTTGGGCAAGGTGTCCGTAGGTAGCGATGATCCGCCGGTGATCTCCCGCATGTCGACTCAAGAGGAAGGTTCGGATATCAAGATGACGCAGGAAGTTTTGGTCGAGTTGCTTAGAGAACCGGTTGCGCGCGAAGAGTTCTATCTGACGCACTACGGGCTCGAGGAACCCACATTTCGCGCTGGGGGCGTCAGCGCAATGCTCTTGTACCTGGTGGCCGCGCTGCTATGCGTGTTCGTCGGCATCATGATCGCTCGCTATCGCCGCCGCGGTCGAAATTCAACTTGATGCAAATTTTCCCGCGCAAGGCGCTCATCTGAGTTGGCAATTTGCCGGAGGTCGATCTGCCATGAGTTCCACGCCAGGCGTTCTTTCGGTAGATCCTGAGCGGTCTGATGCCGCCCACGGAAACACAAGTGCGAGATTCGCTCTCGTGTCAACACGGGCGGTTTTCGCTCGTACCGGGCTGCTGGCTTGCCTGGCACTGATTCAGTACGTCAGCCTGCCGCCGCTAAGTATGCCCGTTTGGTGGCTGGTCGCGTTTCCAGCGGTTTTGCTTTGGGGTGACCAACGCGCGGTTGTGGGGTCCGTCCAACTGCTGATCGAGACGAGCCTCGTGGCCGCGATTTCCACAGTGTTGAATTACCGGTTGAGTTCGTTCATTAGCGAAATCGTGCCGCAGTACGACGCACCGTGCATTGTTGGCGTTCCTCTGGTTCGATTGGAATCGAGTATCAAGCATGGGCTGGCGGTCATTGAGCCTGTACGATTGAACTGTGCGTGCCTTGTTGAGCCGGGTGGCGGCTTCCGCATTCACGAGAAACGATGTCTGGTTCCGTTTACAGAAAAGCCGCTGGTGAATTTCGCCGCCAGTAGCCCGCGACGGAGTTTCACACCTGGAACGACGAACGGAGTTTTCCAGTTCACCAGACAGGATGGCCGACCGTTAAATGTCGCCGTTGCTGTCTGCTACGAAGCTTTCTTCTCGTCGCTACCGCAATTTCAACGGGAGATCGATTGCCTCGTCGTGATTGCATCCGATACGACGACTCTTTCGTCGCCCGATGTCTTCGAGCGGCAACTGATCGCGTGCAGATATCGGGCCATCGAGACGCAGGCATGGACTTTCGTCTGCATGAGCGAAAGCGGCACATCGGTGATTTCTCCGAACGGCACGGTTGTCCGACGGCTCCCGCAGAGTTGCCGTGTACTGTCTTTCCCGTCACGGGGGCAATGAAATGCGGCGTCCATGTATTCGGCTGGCTTTTACGCTCGTTGAACTGTTGGTCACGATTGCGGTGATTGCGATCCTGCTGGCGCTCCTGCTTCCGGCCGTGCAGCAGACGCGGGAGGCAGCACGCCGTACGACGTGTCGGAATAATCTGCGGCAGATTGGCCTTGCGATTCACAATTACTCTGCGACGCACGATATTCTGCCGCCGGCAGTGATTCTCGCCGGGCGTGGGGAACCGTACGGCGGAGGGTATCTGCCGCTGGGGACCATCGACCGAGTGGTGCTGGGAATTTCTCCCGTCCCTGAACCGGACCGCATTCATTTTAACTGGGCCACGATGCTGCTTCCGCAACTTGATCACCAGATGATCGTTGCGGCGAGTGACGCCCGATATTCACTTGCAGCGGACACCAATCGGCACATTCGAACTGCGCGCCTTTCTGTCTTCCTCTGTCCGTCAGACGACCGAAGTGTTGTTCCATACGACCGCGGTCACGGTACGGGACAGCCAGGTCAGCTCTACGCGCGTGGCAATTACGCAATGAACCTCGGCACCAACTCACTATGTCTGGCCTTCCATCCTGGATGCCCCAACGGATTCGTCACGGATTCGCGAGATCTTGCCGGATCGGCGGCAACTCTGATTGGCAATGGAATCAGTGGATTCAATC
>CAZHET010000395.1:0-6248 GCA_964531585.1 uncultured Planctomycetaceae bacterium
GACGCGATGCGGTCGGTCACCAGCGTGCCGAATTCTTCCAGCTTGCGTTCACCGATGCCGTAGATCTGCAGCAGCGCATTGGGATTCGTCGGGCGCAGCTTAGCGAGTTCACGCAGAGTCACATCGCTGAAAATCACGTACGGCGGCACACCGCGTTCGGTCGCCAGATCCTGGCGCATCGTGCGCAGGTTCTCGAACAGATCCCGGTTGACTCCCTGCCATTTGTCGACTTCGGACGACGCCGACTGACGGCTGCGGGGACGAGTCAGCTGCGGCGTGCGTTCGCCTCTCAGAACCTGCCAGCCGCTTTCCGTAATTGTCAGGACAGAGTACTCACCCGTGCGCTGCAGGAATCCGTTGGACACCAGCTGGTCGATCCAGCCTCGCACGTGCTGATCGGATTCGTCCTTCAGCAACGCGTACGTGCTCAGGCGATCGTGTCCGTTGCTCAGCACCTGCTTGCTGCGTGAACCTCGCAGCACCTGAGCCGTATAGCTGGCTCCGAAACGCTGATCCTGCCGATACACGCTGGACAGAATCTTCTGCGCAACCACCAGCGAATCGTCGATCGGTTCGATTTCCTGCAGACAGACATCGCAGGCGCCGCAGTTGTCGGATTCCAGATCCTGATCGAAGTGCCTGACCAGTTGCCGATGCCGACAGCGGGCGCTCGCGCAGAACGATTCCATTTCGGCAAGCGCTCGCAGAGAAGCGACGCGGTTCTGTTCGTTCTCCGACTGGTTGATCAGAAATTCCCATGTCTTGCCGTCGCGGCCGGAATAGAACAGACAGCATTCGGCTTCCAGCCCGTCGCGTCCGGCTCTGCCGCTTTCCTGCTGATAGGCTTCGATATTGCGAGGCATTTCGGCATGGATGACGTACCGCACGTTGCTCTTGTCGATTCCCATGCCAAACGCCACCGTCGCCACGATGATGTCGACCTTCTCGTCGATGAATTCTTCCTGGTAGCGGCGCCGCTGATCGGCGTCCAGGCCGGCGTGATACGGCAGCGTGCGGTAGCCCAGTGCATTCAGTGTCGCGCTGGTACTTTCGACACTGTTGCGGCTGATGCAATAGATGATGCCGGATTCGTTGCGATGCCGGTCAATGACTTCACGGATTTGCGACATCACGTCGGTGCGGCGTTCGACGCGGTACAGCAGGTTGGGACGATCGAACGACCCCACCAGCACAGCCGGATTCCGCAGCCCGAGCTGCACCGCGATATCGTCCCGGACTTGCTGCGTGGCCGTGGCCGTCAGTGCGTGCAGCGAGCAGTCGGGAAACGCGTCGCGCAGGCATTTCAGTTGCCGATACTCCGGTCGAAAGTCGTGGCCCCACTGACTGATGCAGTGCGCTTCATCGATGGCGATAAAGCTGATCGCGATGTCCTGCAGAAACTGAATTGTGCGTTCCTGCACCAGGCGTTCAGGAGCCGCGAACAGAAGTTGAATTTCCCGCCGGCGCACGCGATCCGCGACGGCCATCCGTTCGGCTGTGCTCAGGCTGCTGTTGATAAACGCGGCCGGAATCCCGTTCTGTGTCAGAGCGTCGACCTGATCCTTCATCAGTGCAATCAGCGGGCTGACAACGATGGCCATGCCGTCACGACACACGGCGGGAAGCTGATAACACAGCGACTTGCCTCCGCCCGTTGGCAGAACAACAACCGAATCGCGCCCATCCATCGCGGCCAGCATGGCTTCCCGCTGCAGCGGCCGGAACGAGTCGTAGCCCCAGTACTGCTGCATTTTCGCACGCAACTGGCGCACGACCGGCGGCGAGTCATCGACACCGGGCGGCTGGTTCTGCGTTTGAGCGCTGGCAGTCACGAAGAGATGCTTACAGAAGGCGAATGAAATGCTGACGAACGGTGAGTCTATCTCGTCAGTCGCAGGAATTGCAGCGTGGCTGGCCGGGCCGTGGAAGTGACCTGGGAAGCACACGCGGCTCGGCGGGAGCCTCGCGCTTCCGACAACGGTGCAACCGGCGTTTAACGGCTGACCAGCGACCTACAGCATCGGGCGTTTGAACTTCCTGCGCGCGGCAGTCACGGACCTGCGGAACTCACAGCCTTCCAGATGATCATTGACCATTCCCATCGCCTGCATGAAGGCGTAGGCGGTCGTTGGCCCGACAAATTTCCAGCCGCGTTTTCGCAGTTGTTTTGACAGTTCGGTGGCTTCGGCACATGTCGTCATTCTGCACGCCTGTGACTTTGACGTCAGCGGATTTTCGTCACGTTTCGAGGGTTCAAACTGCCAGAACCATGCCGCCAGCGATCCAAATTCGTTCACCAACTCGACCGCACGAGCCGCGTTGTTGATGGTGGCTTCAATCTTCGCGCGGTGACGCACAATGCCGGAGTCGTTCAGCAAACGCACAATGTCGCGTTCTGAAAACCTGGCCACCCGGACAAAATCGAAATCGCGAAACGCTTTGCGGAAGTTCTCCCGCTTGCGCAGAATCGTCAGCCAGCTTAGGCCGGACTGAAACCCTTCCAGGCAGATCTTTTCGAAGAGCCGGTGGTCGTCGGCGACCGGAGTGCCCCATTCCTGATCGTGGTACTGCTGATAGTCGTCGTGCCCATCGCACCACCAGCACCGCAGCCGTCCGTCGGAACCGGGTTTCAGTGAATCGTCGCCATTCGATGACGGTTCGGCTGGCAGCGACTTCTTTTCAGAGGAGTCTGGCATGTGTTGGGATGTTTCCCTGGGTGTTGGCGGAAGATTCACGCAGTCGACACTTCGGATTCCCGTTTTTCAATCGTAGAATCGAGACCAGGCAGTTCTGCGGAAGCTGTTTGCGGCCGCAAAGCTTCTTGCGGGCGCTGTCTGACATAAGACGTGCGGTAAGTGCGGCAGGTAAGAATTTCCCTGTACGATGGCCTTCCAAGGCCGTCGATGCAGTCCTGAAGACGGCCTTGGAAGGCCGTCGTACCGGATACCACGGGTGAGAACTTATCTGCCGCTCTCATGATACGTGAATTTGAACCTGTCCTGGTCTGCGGTTTACCATGAAGAATTCTGATTCCATTCGCTGTGTGAAGCGTGCGATTTCGTTGCCGGTGTGTGCGGTGCTGCTTGCCGGTTCGTTGCTGTCCGGAGCTCCGTCCGTGTGTGCCGACGAAGCGTCCGATGAGTTCAATCTGGCAGTCGGTCTGTATCGCAAGCAGCGATTTGACCTGGCGGCGGAGACCTTCGGCGGATTTCTGGAACAGTATCCGGATCATCCTCGCACGAATCTGGCTCGGCTGTACTACGGCCTGTCACTGAATGTGCTGGAACAGTACGAACCGGCGCGGAAGCAGTTTTCGCAGTTTATTGCGGACGACCCGGACAGCGCGAACATCGCAGATGCACGCTATCGCCTTGCCGAATGCAGCTATTACCTGAAAGACTATCCGGCGGCCGTCGAACAGCTTCAGCAGTACCTGACGCTGCATGTGGGGCACGTGCATAACAACTGGGCAACGCTGTTGCTGGGAGATTCCTTCACCGCGCAGCAGGAATGGGAAAAGGCTCAGTCCACGCTGAAGAAGCTGATTGCAGCGTCACCGGATCCTCAGCTCCAGGCCGACGCCGGGTTCTCGCTGGCCCGAGCGCTCGATGGCGGCGGTCGACACGACGAAGCGGTTGCTCTTTACCGTCGTCTGGCGGACGACACGACTCCCGAAGTTGCCGCCGAAGCGCTGACTCGCCAGGGAGTCGCACTGTTCCGCCAGCAGCAGTACCGAGAATCGGCCGAGGCGTACGACCAGATCATCGAACGCTTTGCCGGATCGGAACGAGCGAAGTCGGCGGCTTTGAATTCAGGCATGGCGCTGTTCCGGCTGAAGGACTTTGACGCAGCGATCGAGCGTTTTCGAAAGGTTCCGACAGATTCGCCGTACGTCACGCGGGCGGCGTTGATGACCGGGCTGTCGCTGCAGTCGCTGGGCAGGACGGACGACGCTCGTGAAGAGCTTGATCGGGCTCTGAGTGCTGCCGGCGATTCGGAAGTCGCGGCGGAGATTCTGTTCGAACGCGCCGAACTGGAACGTGCAGCCGGGCAGCCAGCACAGGCGGCTCAGATGTACGAAGATCTGGCGGACCGCTGGCCTGAGGACCAGCGCGTTCCGGACAGTCTGTTCAGCGCCGCCGAACTGCATCTGGACATGAATCAACTGCCGACGGCCCGCCGGTTGCTGACACGGCTGGAATCGGAGCCAAAAGCGGCCGGACTGCAGGGACGTGTGCAGATTCTGGAAGGCAGAATTCTGCTGACCGAAGGCAAGCCGCAGGATGCCATCGAGATGCTGCAGCCGCTGGTCGAACAGTCCGCACAGGTCGATGCTCGCACGACCGCCATCGGACGCTATTACCTGCTGCGAGCTTACCACGAAAACGGTCAGCACGCGGAAGCTCTGAATGAGATGGAACGCCTGCAGCCCAGTCTGCAACAGCCGGAGTTCGGTCACCTGCGTGGTTCGCTTGCCACGGCGGTCATCAGCAGTCTGCAACTCGAACGCTTTGCCGACGTTCAAAAGTATGCCGATCAGTTCCTTGCATCGACGGAGAGCGGTCGCCAGACGGCGGACGTCCTGGCGGCTCGGGCGGTCGCGTCGGCTCATCTGCAGAAGTTTGACCTGGCGGCGGCGGATGTCATTATGCTGTCGAAGCAGTTCCCCGACCGGCCTCAGACCTGGACGGCAATTCTGCAGTCCGCGGACATCGCGCTGCAGACAGAAAACAATCAGGCCGCGGCGGCATTCTTCGAGGCGGCTGCCACTCGCCGTGAAGACGCTCAGGTTCGCGAAGCCGGCTTGTCCGGTCTGGCGTGGAGCGAGTACCGGCAGGAACTTTACGACAAGGCCGCGGACACCTTCGGAACGCTGGCAGAGGAATTCCCGAATTCTCACGTGGCTCCGCAGGCCGCGTTCATGCATGCCAACAGTCTGCATGACGCCGGGCGTTCGGACGAGGCCATCACGGCATCCCTGGCAGTGTTTGTAAAGCTGAGCGAACCGGCGGCCGCAGCGCTGGACGAGGCAGCGGTGGTCAAACGACGCCGATTCGCCTTTGACTCCGGTCAGCTTGCCGCACGGCTGCTCAGCAAGGCGGAACGAATCGATGAAGCGGACCAGGTCTGGGAACAGATGGCGACTCGCTTTGCAGATTCTGATTCGCTGGAACAGATTCTGGATGAATGGGCGTGGCTGAATCTGTCGAATGCCCGCTACGAGCGGTCGGACGAAATCTATCGACGCCTGGTGAAAGATTTTCCCGACAGCAAATTCGCCGGGCAGGCTCGCCTGTCGCTGGCCGAAAGTGAAATGGCGGCCAATCGCTTCGATCAGGCGGAACGCGAATTTCAGGCCATCGTTGCCACAGATTCTTACGGCACTGTCGAACGGCAAAACGCGCTGTTTCACCTGATTGAAATCCGAGCCGGTGATCGCGACTGGGCACGTGTGCGGGAATACGGCGACCAGTATCTTGCCAACTATGCAGACAGCCCACACTCGCCTGCAGCCAGACTGCTGCACGCTGATGCGCTGCTGAACCTGAATGAATACGACAAAGCTCGCGAAGAACTCGATTCGCTGCACAACGCGGTGCTGTCCGGCCAGGTCCAGGCTGAAGAATGGACGGAACGGTTGTGGGTGGTTATGGCCGAACTGGCACTGGCATCAAAACGGTACAACGACATCGACCCCATCGCGGCGGAAATGGAAAGCCGGTTCCCGAAGTCTCGCTTTCTGTTTCAGATGTACGATGTGCAGGGGCGGCGCTGGAAGTTTCAGGCCGAACCGAATTTCGTGAAGGCACGGGAGTACTTCCAGAAAGTCATTCAGCATCCGAATGGTCGAGGCACCGAAACGGCCGCTCGCTGTCAGTTTCAGATTGCGGAGACTCTGCTGCTTCAAAGTCGTCTGGAAAACAATCTGCAACTGGCAAGAAAGGAATTTCTGCGAGTCGTCACGAACTATGCCCACGACGAATGGCGGGTGCAGGGTCTGTTTCAGGCGGCTCAATGCGAAGAAGCGCTGAAACTGAACGATGCCGCCATTCTCAGCTACGAAGAACTGGTGAAGGATTTCCCGAACTCAGAATTCGTCGAGCGAGCCCGCGAACGCCTCGCCATTCTGAAGCAAACGTCATCGTAACAGCAGCCGCGCGTGCCAAAGGGCGCTCGACACGGCGAGGCATCGGGCTCATCGTACCACACAAGTATTTACCGGCAGATATTGCAGATATTGGTTTCGC
>CAZHET010000396.1:0-6229 GCA_964531585.1 uncultured Planctomycetaceae bacterium
AAATTACCTGCAGATCGATTCGTCCGTGATGAACTTCTTCACCTCCGAAGACGAATCCATCCCCCGCGACCTGGTGCTGGACGAGAACGGCAACGAACGGTTCTGGAAGTACAAAGTCAAAAACCTGAAACGCGGTGAGATCGTTCACAACAACTTCGTCAACTACATCACCAACTATCCGTACCCGTACGTGATCAACAACACGTGCTGGCAATTCCCGTGCGTAGCTCCCAGCGACTGGTCCGCTCAGCACCTTCATGGAGTCAACAATCCTCAGACGGTCGAAGACTGGAAGGCAGCTCTGGATATCACGGTCCACAAGCAGGGAGTCTTCAACCTTGTCTTCCACCCCCACGGCTGGATCACCACCGAACAGGTCGTGGAACTGATCGACCACGCCGTCGAAAAACACGGGAAGAAAGTGAAGTTCCTGACGTTTCGTGAGGCGGCGGAGAGGCTGAACCGGACATTCGCGGGGACGGAGCTTCGGAGCGCGGAGCCAGAAACGTTGGCCGCCGCGGCGAAGCTTGAGTCCCGCAGGTCCGGCATCGGTCCGACTGATCTTCGAAAATTGCCGGAATCCGTCCTGGCATCGATTGTTGGCGGATCCCTTCGAAGTGAATTGCCGCTTTATCGCGAGGACGACACGCACAATGGCTTCTTCGTCCGCGACCGTCACCTGTGCTGGCAGAACGAAGACACGGCTCATCTTGCCGACCTGATTTATCGCGTTTCGTTCGACGAGTTGCTGGCGGCGGACCCGAACAAAACTCGTTCCGAGGCTCCGCCTCGGAACGCACTGCCAGGAGGCTCCGCCTCCGGTTCAGCGGCATCAGACGCGGCGACCGAACGGCAGGCCGCCCCCGCGAGGCAGTCCGTTCAGGGGCAAAGCCGGGCAGCGAATGGCCTGGTTCCCGTCGGAGCTGCCGCGATCGACATCACGCCCGATTATCCCGTGCGCCTGACCGGCTACGGCAACCGCACTCAGGAATCCGACGGCATCGCAACCCGCATCCACGCCCGAGCACTCGTGATCGGCGACAGCGTACCCGTCACGCTCCGCGTGACGAACGCCAAACAGCCGAGCGACCGGACAACCGCGGCGGACGGACGACGTAGTTCGCTTCCTTCTGACGCCGAACGTGACGGCGGCGATCAGGTTTCAAAAACACCGACGCCCGCGGCGCTTCATCACGCGGAGCGTGATGGCTACGTACTGCATCACGCGGAGCGTGGCGGGAACGTGCCTCTCACGATCCTGCTCACCGTCGACAACTGCGGTGTTCCTGACGAAGTCACTGAGGTCGTCTTCGCCAGGCTCGCCGAAAAGCATGGCATCGTTCGCGAACGGTTCGCCGTTTCGTCCACGCACACGCATTCCGGACCGTGGCTGAGAGACTTCGCTCCGCTGATTTTCGCCGACATCCCGGCCGAGCACGCGCCGCATCTGGAACAGTATGAACGGGAACTCGTCGACAAGCTGGTCGACGTTGTTGGCAAGGCCATCGAAGCTCGTCGTCCCGCGACACTGTCCGTCGGCAAGGGCAAAGCCGGTTTCGCAAAGAACCGACGAGCACTCACCGACGGCCAGTGGGTTGGGTTCGGCGAAACCGACGAAGGCCCCGTCGATCGTCGCCTGCCGGTGCTGGCCGCTCACGATGCGAACGGGAAGCTGATCGCCGTGCTGGCCAACTATGCCTGCCATGCGACAACCGAAACCGGCGACTTCAACCAGATCAGCGGCGACTGGCCGGGATTCGCCGCCGACATGATCGAAGCCGACCATCCGGGGGCCGTCGCTCTGATCGCCATCGGCACCGGAGCCGACGCGAATCCTTCACCGCGAGGAACTCACGAACTGGCCGTGCAGCACGGGCGTGAGGTGGCGGATGAGGTCAATCGGTTGTTGGCAGATTCACCACATCTCACGCCGATCTCCCCCGACATCATCTGCAGCCTCGCGCGCATCGACCTGCCGCTCGGGCCGCTGCCTTCGCGTGAAGAATGGGAAGCGCGAGCGAAACAGGACGGCGTTCCCGGCGCTCACGCTCGCCGCTATCTGGCGATGCTGGATGCCGGTGAGGAAATCCCCACGACCATCCCGGACTATCCCGTTCAGACGTGGTGCTTCGGCGATGATCTGGCGATGGTGTTTCTTGGCGGAGAAGTCGTCGTCGACTATGCCATTCGCATGAACGACATGTTTGACGGCGACGGGCTGTGGATCAACGCGTACAGCAATGACGTTCCGTGCTATATCGCATCGAAGCGCATTCTTCGCGAAGGAGGCTACGAAGCGGATTCGTCCATGCTGTACTACGGTCGGCCCACGCGGTTATCGCCGGATGCGGAAGACCTGATCTGCGACACAGTTCAGAAACTGCTGCCTCACGACTTCTATTCGGAACAATTGCAGACTGACTTCCCGGCGCCGAAGTCTCCCGAAGCCGCACTGACGACGATGGTCACAAAGCCCGGACTGAAAGTGGAACTCGTCGCGTCGGAACCGCTGATTCACGACCCGGTGGCCTACGACTGGGACGTCAACGGCCGACTGTGGGTCGTCGAAATGGGCGACTATCCGAACGGTGTAGGCGAGCCTCGCCGAGGCTCAGCCGGCGCAAGGGGCCCGTCCTCAAACAGCCCCGGCAGCGTTGCTCAAACCGGTTCGGACGTTGAAAGCTCAAAGCCGCTGCCAGGACAGAATGTCGAGTCTCGGCGAGACTCGACTACGGGCGGTGGACGAATCCGCGTTCTGACCGACACGGACGGCGACGGACGTTACGACGAAGCGACGACGTTTCTCGACGGTCTGCCCTTCCCCACCGGCATCAGCCACTGGCGAAACGGAGTCATTATCACCGCCGCTCCGGATGTCTTCTACGCCGAAGACACCGATGGCGACGGCCGCGCGGACCTGCGCGAAACGCTGTACACCGGCTTCGGCGAAGGCAACCAGCAGCACCGAGTCAACGGCCTGCGCTGGGGACTCGACGGCTGGCTGTATCTCGGCAACGGCGACAGCGGCGGAGAAATCGCAGCCGTCGGCCAGGCCCCTCGGCCCGCACTGCCAGGAGCCTCTGCCTTCGACGGCAACAGCCAACGGCAGACGCAGCCTGCAACGCAGCGCGGTCCACGGCAGAGCCCAGGAACGAGGGTGTCGGTGCGAGGCCGCGACATTCGCATTCAGCCGGACGACGGACGCATTGACACCGTCAGCGGTCAGACGCAATACGGTCGCGAGCGAGACGATTTCGGCAACTGGTTCGGCAACAACAATTCCAATCCGATCTGGCACTATGTGCTCAACGATGCTTACCTCAGACGCAATCCTCACGCGACGGTTGCGACAACGCACGCTCAGATTTCCGAAATCCCGGGAGCCGCGCCCGTGTACCCGGCCAGCCGCACGCTGGCTCGCTTCAACGACTTCTACGCGGCCAACCGGTTCACGTCGGCGTGCAGCACGATGATCTATCGCGACACTTTGCTGGGTGATGAGTTCTACGGCTGTTCCTTCACCTGCGAACCGGTCCACAATCTGGTTTCGCGGCAGGTGCTGGAACGCGACGGAGCCACGTTCAAGGCTCATCGAGCCGACGACGAACGCGATTCGGAATTCCTCGCCAGCAGCGACAACTGGTTCCGTCCGACGATGGTTCGAACCGGCCCGGACGGAGCGATCTACGTGTCAGACATGTACCGCTTCGTCATCGAACACCCGACGTGGATTCCCGCGGAGTATCAGCGCAAGCTGAACCTGCGAGCCGGGGAAGACCGCGGGCGAATCTACCGGATTGTAGGCGAGCCTCGCCGAGGCTCAGCCGGCGCAAGGGGCCCGTCCTCAAACAGCCCCGGCAGCGTTGCTCAAACCGGTTCGGACGTTGAAAGCTCAAAGCCGCTGCCAGGACAGAATGTCGAGTCTCGCCGAGACTCGACTACGGCAGCGCGAAGCTGGTTCGTTCAACCATGGAACGAAATTCCCACCGCGGATCTGGTCGAACGCATGGCCAGTCCCAGCGGCTGGTGGCGAGACACTGCTCACCGAATCCTGCTGCATCGCGGCGATTCGGCGGCCGTGGAAGGATTGCAGCGGCTTGCGTCCGGTCACGAATCCGCTGCGGTCAGAATTCAGGCGCTGCACGCGTTGTCGTCACTGAACCCGAATCAGGACTTCGCCGCGGCACTGAACGACACAGCGGCGGAAGGTCGTCGTCACGCGATTCAACTGCTGGAACCATCGCTGCGGACCGCCGATTTTGAACCACCCGCGGAGCTGCTGCGACTGACCGATGATTCGTCGCCGATCGTCGTCCAGCAACTGGCGTATTCGCTCGGAGAATCTTCACATCCGGCCGCCGCGAAGGCTCTGGCCGAAATCCTGCGACGGCATTCCGGCAAACAGTATATCGTCGCCGCTGCGATGAGTTCCCTGAACGAAAACAACGTCGCCGCTGTGTTGAACCAGTTTGGCGACGAACCGGTCGCCGGAACGACTTCGGAACTGTTCGGGCAGTTGATTGCTCAGGCCGCCGCGATGCAGCAGGCCGACGCCGTTCTGAAACCGTTCTCCGCCATGCTGAACGCTGTGAACGTTGATTCGGCCACGGCGGCTGACTGGAACACCGCGGCAGACGTCGTCCGGCAGATTCGGCGATTCGACGCCGTGAATGCTCGCGCTAAAGCCTCCGATGACGTCCGCGTCGCGCTGGACCGGACGGCCGAAGTCGCCGTGATGACAGGACTGGCGATTGACAACCGTGACGACGTCCGCGCGGCAGCGATTCGCTTCGCAGCAGCAACGCAGCGAATCAGCGACAACGACTCGCGCGAACTGCTGAACCTGCTGGATCCGCAGACCCCCGACGCTGTTCAGCAGGCCGTCGTCGCAGCGATCAGTGAACGTGATGATCCGGGCACTTCCGGGATGTTGCTGGATCGCTGGAACACATTCGGCCCCGGACTGCGATCCGCCGCCCTGGACGCGTTCCTGCGACGTCCGTCATGGACAGCGGAACTGCTTGCAGCGCTCAACGACAAGCGGCTGACGTCTGCCGATCTGGATGCCGTTCACCGCGAACGACTGCTGAATCACCGCGACGACGCGATCCGCCTGGCAGCTCAGTCTGCGTTGAACGTCGATGCCGATTCCACTCGCACGGCCGTCGTCGAAGAATGGCGAACCAGGCTGGCGCAAATTTCCGGCGATGCAGCCAGCGGGAAAGCCGTCTTCGAAAAGCGATGCGCGACGTGTCATCGGCTGCAGGACGTCGGCAAACAGATCGGAGCCGACCTGGCCGCGCTGAAGGACCGTTCGACGCCGGCGATGCTGACGGCGATTCTGGATCCGAACAAAGCCGTCGAAACGAAATTTCTCAGCTATACCGCTGTGACTGTGGATGGCCTGAGCATCAACGGAATGCTGCTGAACGAAACCGGCAACAGCCTGACTCTGCTGGCCTCCGACGGTAAGGAACACGTTGTCGCACGCACGGACATCGACGAACTGATCGCGTCCGGCCGGTCGCTGATGCCCGAAGGTCTGGAAAAGGATCTGTCGCCGCAGGATCTGGCCGACGTGATTTCTTTCGTGCAGTCGTCGGGAACTCCGTGGAAACTGTTCGACGGAAATTCGCCGCTGGTTGTGACGCCGAACGACGATGGAAGTCTGACGCTTCCCGCGACGGTCGCCGAAATCTACGGGCCGAATCTGATCTTCGAACAGCAGTACGGAAACATCGGCTGGTGGCAGTCCACGGACGATTACGCCGTGTGGAATGTTCAGGTTCCGAAGTCCGGTCACTGGACGGTCGAATTCGATTTCGCCTGCGACAACAGCACGGCGGGAAATCTGCTGCGACTGTCCACGGGAACTCGCATGCTGACCGCACGAGTGCCCGGGACGGGAACCTGGAGCGACTATCGAACGTCAACCATCGGCACCATCGACCTCCACGCCGGCCGCCAGCAACTGACGGTCACTGCGCTCGAACAGCCATCGTCCGCTCTGATCGACCTGCGAGCCATCAGGTTGATTCCGCCAAAGTAAAGCCCTCGTTCACGGGCTCCAGCCCTGGAACGAGGTAAACCCAAAAGCGAGATCATGCCTGGCGAGCGGCGCGGCGTCAGTCCGCCATCACGGCGGAACGCGCGCGTTTCAGTGCCGAGGTATCCCGGAAGGCACAGCCTTCAAGCCAGTGCGTTCCAGGGCCGGAGCCCTGGAACGAAG
>CAZHET010000397.1:0-6228 GCA_964531585.1 uncultured Planctomycetaceae bacterium
ATGACGAACTCCAACACCGGAAGTTGACAAGGCAGTCGCCTGTGTGTTCGGGTCGCCTGTGTGTTCGGGTCGCCTGTGTGTTCGGGTCGCCTGTGTGTGTAGCCCGCATCTGTCGGAATCGTCGGATGAACTCAGTGCGTCTCGCTGGCGGTCGCTGCGGCTTCCGGTTGCGGCAGAGGCACCGCCGTCAGCCAAAGCGTGACCGTTGCCGCTTTTGCTCGGACGGTCGCAGTTGCCAGCGACACCTGGGCTTCGGTCGCATCCGCATCGTCCGATTCACCAGCACGAACCTGCGTCCCGACTATCGTGAACGTGCCGGTGAAGCCGTCCGGAAGCGTCGAAGAAAGCGTCAGCGTGACAGACTTGCTCGTATCGCCTTCAGTGGCCGATTCCACGGCTTCGCACGTGATGCCTTCCGGCAGTCCGTCGGCCGTAACCCGGATCGCGTCGGCGAAACCATTGCGGCGGTCTATCGTCACAGGAAGTTCCAAAGCGGTACCGGCCGCGATAGTAAACTGACCTGATGCGACTGACAGAGAGAATTCCGGTTGCGACTCGACGCATTTGACCAGGTAATAATATCGCTCGCCGGCATGGCCAAAGCGGTCCGCGACTTCGACCAGATATTCGCCATCGTCAGGCAGGGCGATGGACAGGCGAGTGTCCAGATTGTTCTTTTCAATATCGTCTGCTTCCTTCACGAGGGATCCGTCTGCCTTTTTAAGAGCCAGTACAGGATCAAGCAGCGAGTCCTTCTCCCGGGCGACAACGGATAGTTCGACCTGCTGCGACTTTGCTCCCCGAAACCGAAACGTGTCGACTTCACCAGGCTCGCTGATACAGCCGGACACGGCGAAAGGAAGCGTCGACGTGCTATCGAATTCCGCTTCGCGCGCAGACGGAAAATTCACGATGTCGACCAGCAGCGCCCCGGCGGCTGATGTGGCAATGGCCACAGATTTTTCGTCTGCCGTCGGCGACTGGGCTGTGACGACCCTGTCTTCGCGCAGATTCCAGCCATGCAGACGAACCTGACCCGCATTGCCGGCCACCACGGCCAGTGGCATCGCGTGATTCAGGAACTCCTCTGTCGACAGCGTCAGCCGGTAAACGTAGTCGTCGCCTCCGGCAAATCGAATCGTGCTGTTGGGCGTGGCTGGGAAGGCGAACAGCCGCACGAAATAGACGCCGTCCGCCGGCGCGGTCATCACGATCAGCGGATCGAAGCCACGGTCATCGTCGTTCTGGTCCAGCACACGACCATCCGGACCCAGCAACTGAAGAACCGCGTCCATCGGTGAACCGAGGTTCGCATTTGCTTCGACGGAAGCCACCAGCGTTTGGCCCGCGACGAGTGGAATCGCGGCACAGTCGACGTCTCCGGATTTCCCCAGCACGCCGTTGATGACAACGCTGGCAGTTTCCACCGACCGTGCATCGACCACGCGGTCATTCGGTTCCGTCTCGGTAATCTCAGGAACCGTGCCGACCACAAACGGCAGCAGATCGGTCGTGCCTGCCGCGTTGAAAATTCTCATCCAGTGAATCTCTGGTGTCGCTGCCTCATCGATAGTGATGGTCGCAGACTTCCCGTCCTCAGCCACGCTGCCGGTCAGCAATTCGGAAGACGTCCACATCTGCAAAGGCAGAGTTCCGGGTTTTCCCTGCAGCTCAACATTAACGGTCTGGCCACGTTGTCCGCCCGCGGGAAAGACACGCGGAATCGCCGGAGCTTCCGCGTCTGCCGCGTGAACCACCGGACGTCCCAGGATGCCGAAACACATCACGTGCAGACAACAAAGTAATCCAACTGTTGTATGAGCCTTCGAAACCACCATCGCAACCACCTTCACGATTCAGAAACGACTGTACCGGTCGTGCAGACCTTTCCCGGTCTCCAGTCTGATGCTGCCGGTCGCGTGCAGCGTGCGCGCCGGCTCAACCGCCACAACTCCGCCCCGGTCGAATCCGGGCGACTCATGCCAGCAGCACCACCCCCGGCATTCCGGCCGAGTTTACCGGGGCCTGCCGCCGTTGCCTACAACGAACCAGCGGGAGTTTGCAACCAACAACCGCATGCGGAGTCGCGTTCCGGCCGCATCGATTGTTGTGCGGCATGGAGTCACGGGGCATAATGTTCCGTCGCTGACGCACCGGGCATCGCAGGTCTTTCGGTGATGGACGCCCCGCCACACGGACTGCAAAGCGGTATTCAGATATTCAAAGGAACGATTCTGCATGAGTCACATCGTGATCAAGTGCTCCGGCTGCGATTCAAAGCTGCGATTTCGCGCGGATACGGGTCGAACGCAGATTGAATGCCCGCGATGCGGTGAAATTTTGCAGGTCCCGCAGGTTGAAGCCGTCGAGCCTGAATCGCGTCAGCGACCGGCACCGGCCCGTCCGACTGCTGAGCGCCCCTCGCGTCCGGCCGCGCCGCAACGAGCGCCTGCTCCGCGCACACCAACTGCTGCCGACGGGGGCCGGGTCCGGCGCGCGCCGCCATCGCCTCCCGTGCGACGTTCGAGAGCCGTCGTACCGCACGATGAACCTGAAGACTACGTTGACGAAGATGAGCTGCGAGCACGCAGGGAAACGAAGCTTCTGTTTGTTGGTCTGGCGGCTGCCGCATTCGTGGCCCTGATCGTGTTTCCAGGAGCGTTCCTGTTGCTGCGAGATCGCGGCGCGGAACAGCAAGTGAGCACCGTTCCGGATGAAACGCCGCCGAATCGCGAAGCTTCGCCGACGATCGCTCAGGCACCTGCGGCATCCGTTCCCGCGCCGTCGGGAGTTCAGTCGCCCTCCGGAGATCCGTCTACGATACCCGCTCCAGCGGATCCCGCAGCCCAGTCACCGGAAGCGGAGCGAACAACACCGCCACCGCGCGGGTCGATGGCAGCAGCCGTCGAGCCGCCTCCGCCGAATCTGCTGCCTTCAACTCCGCCGACTCAGGCAACTGCCCCGCCCATCGTGCAACCGGCACCGCAGGCTCCCGCGACTGTGGCTGCCAGCGCTGACGACGCACGTCTGCGCTACGCATGGAAGCCGGGTGACGAACACGTCTATCAGATCACGATCGAAGCCGATTTCGGCGATGAGAAGAAAGTCGTCAACGGATCGTGCATCTACACCGTCAAAGGCAGCGCGGCGGCTAACGTCGTCGACGAAGAAGGGTCCGGAACCGGCTTCGTTGTCGGTGCCGACGGATACATTGCCACGTGTGCTCACGTCGTGGAAGGCGCCAAAGACATCCAGGTCGAGATCGGTGGCCGCACCTGGTCGGCCCGCGTGATCGCCGAAAAACCCCGCGAAGACCTGGCACTGCTGCGCATCGATGCTCAGAACCTGCCGGTCCTGGCGCTGGGAGATTCCGACCGCGTGCAACTGGCCGAAGACGTGCGAGCGATTGGGTTCCCGCTTTCAGACGTGCTGGGAACCGGCGTGAAAGTCACGTCGGGAACAATTGCCGGCATTCTGAACGACTCCAAACGCGGCCGCCGACTGCAGGTGGATGCACCGATCAATCCCGGTAACAGCGGTGGCCCTGTCGTGAATGGTTCCGGACAGGTCGTCGGCGTTGCCAGCGCGAAGCTTTCCGGATCGTCGGTCAGCTCCGTCGGATTCGCGGTTCCGGTCAACGAACTGCGAGCGTTGTTGCAGGCCAACGGACTGGGCGTTCCGGTCGCCGCGCCGCAGGCTGCGCTTGCGGGAACTGAGGTTGCTCGACGAGTGACACCGGCGGTGGCGTACATCAAGGTACGCGGCAGTTCCGGTGCCGGAGCGTTCGACATTGGTTTTTCCGCCAGCTTCACAGAATCATCGCGTTCGACCGGAAATCGCATTCGGTTCGGCGGGCTGCCATCGTTTCCATCGTCCAGCAGCGATCAGGGAACACTGCGAGTTGACACGTTCGGCGAGATCACAGAATTCAGCGGCGAAGAGCATCTGCCGTTCGTCCTTGGGCCGATCGGGCGTTTCTTCATTGAACCTCTCGATCCGTACGGTGCCGCCGCCTGGCAGACGGAAATCGAAACGACTCTGCATCGGATCGAGCGCGGGGAATCCGGTCCGGGCATTGGTCCGCGCGGCTTCGGCGGACCGCGCTTTCGGCCACCGGGATTTGGTCCGCGTTTCGGCCCCGGCGGGTTCTCACCGTTCGCCGAACCGGAAGAAAAAACCATCGAAACCATTCCGGCCATCGAACGTTCGTCATACACGCTGGGGCAGGAACTGAACAACCGCGTCACCATCCGCAAGCAATACGAGTTCACAACGACGCGCAATCAGGCGCGGCCGTACATGAAGATCCGCGGGCAGGGCGATCTGGTCTTCGACAAACAGATCGGTATGCCTGTAAGTCTGGAGTATTCGGCCACGCTGGAACAGAACGACGATGGTGACGAGACCGCTCGGCTGCCACTGAAAATTTCCTGGCTCCTTCGCGATCCGCAGGATGTGCGTCAGGAGCGCGAAGCGGCGCGCCAGCGGATGGAAGAGCAAAAGCAGCAGCAGGAACACGAACGCACCGTTCCCAACGCCGACCTGGTCGACAGTCTGCTGGACGAAATTCGCAAGGCTGAAGGCGGCATCAGAGCATTCGGTCCGCTGAAGCGTCTGGCCGAAATCGCTGTCGTCGAAGACAAACGCGAACGTGTGCTGCAGGTTGTGAACAATCACCGAAGGAACAGCAACAACGCCGTTCGAATGCACGCTGCAGAAGCGTTCTGTAACTGGGCAACGCCCGAATATTCCGAAGAAATTCAGGCGATTCTGTCAGACAGTGACGCCAGCATGTTCTCGGCTAAACGAGCCGCCCTGAAGAAATTGGCGTCGCTGAATCAGCCGGACGCGATGACTGCGATAATCAACGCAACAGCGGAAGGCAGTCTCCGCAACGACGCAAAGAATGCACTCATCGAAGCGGGCGAAGCCGCCGAAGACGCTGTGCTGAAAAACATGGACAGCCTGACAGATGACAACGCCAAAAGCACACTGATTGAGGTCTTGCAGAAAATCGGTACAAAGAAAAGCATCCGTCCGCTGGAACAGGTTCAGAACTCCGGCAACAACCGACTGAAATACGCCGCGGAACGAGCACTGGACGCCATTCGCGCGCGGCTGTGATTTCGTCACCCCGCGAGTCGTCGCGAAGGGACGCAAGCCCAGTGAAATTGGGTCGGTTCAGTCGGCACGGTTCAGTCCGCACGGTCCTTCAGCCCAGTCGCAGCCCAGTTGGCAGTGATTCGCCGAAGAGTGCGTCCTGCGTCTCGCGATCAATCGAACCACCTTCACGAATCAGTTTTACCAGCGACCGATGCCCGCCCATTTCCTTGAGATAGCGAGCCGCCTCTTCCCGCGACTCTTCGGCGAGATCAACGAAGCGGTTGTCGGTGCGGCGGGCGAGTTCCATGACCGCCAGTGGCAGCGACGTCACGTTATCCAGCCGCAGTGTCAGCAGCCGGTTCAGCCAGCGTTCCGCGGTTGTCGGCTGAACGGTCACAAGCGAACTGCCATTCAACGGCACGCGAGCTCCGACACGGCCCAGCGACCAGACCAGAGCATCACTGACCGGTGCCAGTTTCGGCCGCGGCAGCAGCAGCAGAATCATGTCACCCAGTTCGCTGCGCACGACGGGTGACAGTTGTTCGAATGCTCCCAACAGTCGCCAGATTTCTGCAGCGTCCTGGTCGTGCAGAACGACCGGACCTCCTTTGCCGCGACCGGTGCTGATCTGCTGCACCGTCTGGCGAATGGAACTCAGCAGCGGCGACGCGATGGCCGTCTGCTGGCCGCTCGACAACCCACCGGCAATTCGTCGCCACAGGATCCACAACTGGCTGCGGCATTCCGGCGTGGAGCGGATCAGGCCGCCGTTCAGCAGGTCCCACGTTTGTGACACTCGCCAGTCATCGAGCGCGTAGCCGAATCCGGGCCGCAGACAGAATCCGGCATGGTTAAGCCACGCGGCCTCATGAGCCGCGCTCTTTCGTCGTCCGTCCTGCAGATGGATCAACGTCTGCCACATGTCGCGCAGCAGTGAAGTCGGCCATTCGCTGCGACTGATCTGAATCTCGCGTCCGATTCGTTTCGCCAGCCCTCCGGGTTTTTCCGAACCGTCTGGGGCGAAGACACTGTGCAGGACTTGCCGGCACGTTGTCGCAACATCTTCGTCGACGATTCCCTGAGCCTCCGCTGATCCGCTGGCGTGTGTCGCAACGTCCGTCCGCA
>CAZHET010000398.1:0-6216 GCA_964531585.1 uncultured Planctomycetaceae bacterium
AATGGATAGGCGTCGTTGCCGCGCTGAGTATGCAGCCGGATTCGCTGATGGAAGCCGCCATTGTTCGTCACGACTGCACCGCCACGACCTGCCGTCAGCAGCTTGCTGCCGCCGAAGCTCAGCACGCCGACATCGCCCATCGAACCCGTGCGCCGGGTATTCAGAATCGCACCCGGTGCCTGGCACGCATCTTCGACAACAGGAATTCCCCGTTCAGCCGCAACCGCCATGATCTCGGACATCCTCGCGAAGCTGCCGTGCAGGTGAGAACACACAATCGCGCGAGTCCGATCTGAAAGCGCGGCTGCCAGCTGAGTCGGGTCGAGCACCGGAAGTCCTGGAAGCGTGTCCACAAGGACCGGCACGGCCTGCAGTGTCAGCACGTTGACGAAGTTCGCCTTGTAGTCGTAGGCGGCAAGGATCACTTCATCGCCACCGGAAACTCCTGCTGCCCGCAGAGCCAGTTCGACCGCCGCCGTACCGCTGCTGCACAACGTGACATGTTCCACCTGCAGGTACTCGCCGATCGCGGCGGACAACGATGCGCAGTGAGGCCCGTGGTACCGGCCCCAGCTTCCGTCACGCAGCATCGACTCGAAGGTGTCACGAATCGCATCGTCGGTAAGCGGCCAGTCGCTGCTGCTCATGGGCCACTCCGGTTACGGTGCTGGCGCTGGATTCGGCGAAGTTGCTCCGGAACCCGGCGGAACGGCCTCTGCTGACGGCACTCGCACCTGGATTTCGTCCCCCTGCAACCGCACTTCATACGTGGCCGATTTGATCCCGCTTTTCGAATTGTCCAGCCACGTTCCGTCATGCAGGCTAAAACACCAGGCATGCCACGGACACATGACGGCTCCGGCTTCCGTGACATGCCCGTCCGCGAGCGAGGCACCCATGTGCGGGCAGAAATCGTTGATCGCCAGGTACTGACCGTCATGCAGAAAGACAGCCACCATGGTGCCGTTCACGGCAAAACAAAGGCCCTGGCCGGCAGGTATGTCTCCGGTTCTGGCAACGGTCTGAAATTCGGACATCACTCGTGGCTCAGGCGGACCGCCCGCATTAGGTTAACTGTCGGCAGAATGCATGACCTGAAAGAACGGAAGTCATGTCTCACGGCGAATTGTCGCGGCATCGCCGCAGCGGGTCAATCGGCCAGTCTGGTGTAAGCTACGGACGACGAAATGGAAAACCACCAATGCATCTGGATTCCTGGCGGCGTTCTCACTAGACTCCCCCGACTTCGCCGGACCGCTATGTTCTTCCATGCGGTCTCTGCGAACCGGCGACTGCGACGCGGTGTCCACTGCGAACCGGACAACAGTCACCAAAACCATTCACGGGGCGTAGCTCAGCTTGGCTAGAGCGCCTGCTTTGGGAGCAGGAGGTCGCACGTTCAAATCGTGTCGCCCCGACTATCTTTCAGAAGAAGCCCATCGTCGTTTTCGGCGGTGGGCTTTTGCTTGGAATCGCAGCGTTTCTCGCTCTTTCCTTCGGTTCAATCGGCGTCCAGTTGCCAGAGGGTTACCGCAACGACATTGCTGGAAGTCGTTGTCTGTACTCGGCTTGGTTGGCTCAAACGGCCTGCACTGTTGAAATCGCAGAGTCCAATTGCGAGAAACGACCAACTACCGGAAAGACGATAACGGGAATACCTATGGCAAACTCCACAAAGAATCAATTCTTGATACTCTATGGGGGTTATGCTGTCGCAACGGTAGTTGGCCTACTCGGTTCAATGGCATTGTGTGGTGCTTTGCCCGACACACCAGCGAGCATGGCGATTCCCTTGGGCGTCACGGTTGGTCTCCTGAGTGCGTCGATGACAAGTGCTTACAAGCGTGGGCTTAGTGACGGGCAATCCAAACAGGAGACGGCATCCGACGAGGCTGCTTAGGCTGCCATCACCAGCCGCACCAAGTCGTTGTCTGCACTTGGCTTTGTTTGGTTCGAACGGACTCTCGCAGGCGAAATGGCTGGGCCGATTTGGTAGGATGGATATCAACGATGATCAGGTTCAGGAAATGATTGGAACGAAATGAGATATTCGGATTCTGTGACAGCAGTGTTGATTTGCGCAGCCATCGGAATTGCTGGCTGCAATCGAGTTGAAAACGAAAAGGCTGCTCAAACAAATGACTCGGGGCAGAGTAACAACGGCAACCCATACAACATCTCTTCTGAAACGCAAGACGCTAAAGACGGATGGACGCTGTATTCGCCGCCCGAAAAGGACTTCTCCGTGATGGCACCTGAAAACTCTGTGAAGGTCGACGTCCGGGACACGCCGAAATTTGGAAAGTGGCGCAGTTACGTATTTAAGCTAAATGGTGCCGAACTATCTGTCGAAATTCACTCCGAGCGGACGGGAGCATTGGCCGGAAATTCGATTGAGGAACTGAAAGCTGACACTTCTGACGTTCTTCCCGGTTCCCTAAAAGATATTTCACTCGGAAACATTCCCGGAGTTGAGTTTCGGATGAAGGGAGCGATTGGAGAGTCGGTCTTTCGGGAATACTGTCCTGACGACAATTCACGGACAATTACTCTACATGCGGCAAAAGACCTTGGCGACGGACTAACTGAAGACGAGGTGCGTCTGTTCCTTGAATCGTTGAAACTGCTTGACTGAGACGCTACTCGTTGAGTGAATAGCTCAATGCTCTGCTACGCCGCCATCACCAATCGCACGACATCATCATCCCACTCGGCGACGGAGGCAAGGAAAAGTTCAACTGGGCCTCTGAACTCTCGACTGGACTTAGGGCAATTCGCAGCACATTCTGTCCCAAAAACGGGGACAGAAGGAGGGATGCCATGCGAAAGCCTTTCTTCAAAAAGTCTCACAAGTCGTGGTACGTGCATCATCAGGGAAGGATGCACAAGCTAGGAGCACAGCGGGAAGAAGCCTTCCGCGCATATCACGAGCTGATGGTGCCCCTGTTGCGGACGGCGACAACATCGCCACGATCTCCAATGCCTGCCTGGATTGGTATCAGCGGAATCGCTCTGAGCGAACCTACGACTGGTATCGGGATTTCCTGTCCTCATTCGTCCGCTCTATCGGCGTGCGGCTGCGGATTGGCGGCATCAGGCCGTTTCATGTCACAACGTGGCTCGACGCGCAGCGCACATGGAACGCTTCGACGAGGCATAACGGCGTGCGGACAGTAAAACGCGTCTTCAACTGGGCCGTGCGCGAGGGGCGGTTGGAAAAGAGCCCTTGCTCTCACTGGAACGTTCTGCTCCGAAACGGCGTGACGTGTTCGTGACGGCGGCGATGTTCGAGACGATCCTGGAACACGTCTCGGATGTGGAGTTTCGTCATTACCTGCAGTTTCTCGGTGAGACCGGATCGCGGCCGCAGTCGCCGCGTTGGACGCAGCAGTTACAGCCAACGTCGCCAGTTCCACCGGCGACGCCGAAGTTCGCGTGTTGCCTGCGTCCGCCGCTTCACCGTCCGCCGCTTCGTCGAACGTCGTCCCCGGAATCCGGCCGGCCGACTTCTGAGCGGCTCCGGCGGCGGCGACCAGCAGCAACGCGTTCCGGAGCCGGAAGCGTGACGGTGTCACACATTGGCCGATACACCGCTCGTGACCCGCCGTATTCAATCTTCGGACCGTCGACGTATCCGGCGACAATCGCTTCACACTGCTGCAGCGACTCGAACGGCACGGCTTCCGGATGTTCGGCCGGAACATCGGGAATTGCGACGCCGTCGATCTGTTCCAGGTGGAACGCCGTGCAGTGCTTCAAGACCGGAACGGTGATCTCTTCGCCGGTGGCCTTGTCTTTCGTGTCGTACATTTTCCAGAACGTGACGAGCGACCCCTTCTCGCCTTTGCGAACTGTTCCACCGGCCGCTTTGCTTTGCCTGAACGTCATCCAGAAGTCCGAGGAGTAACCCCGGCTCCATGACTGCATGGACAGCACCACCACGTTGGTGCCGCGATACCGTTTGCCGCTGCTGAGGTTCTTCGGCCAGCCGTCGCACGTCCCGCGAGCGATCGGGTTCCGCCACGGCACGACGCCCTGTTCCTGACACTCAATGATGCGATCGGTGACTTCCTGAAAGATGTCCCGTCGAAGTTTGTTGGTTCCTTTCGTCATGCCGCCCTACGCTTTCGGGCGGGCGGTTCCTGTTGCTGAAGTCATGAGTCTGCCCTTTCTCGTTGGTTGTTGCCATTGTTTCCGTTGTGGCACGGTTGCGGCCGTAACCGCAACCGTTTTGTTGCCGCGTTCACAGCCGCTCGGTGTCGAAGTGCATCGCCGCCAGTCGCCGGATGCGTTCGATGTCGTACCCCAGCCGCAGGGCCAGGTGTTGCAGGTCGGTCATCAGGTCGGTGATTTGCTCTTCTGCGTCTGACGCGGCGGTGAGTCCACACTTGCTGTTTAGGTAGGCAATTACGGCGTTGTCCGCATGTTCGGCTCGTTCTTCGTTGGCCGCGATCCGGTTGCTGAGTTATTGCTTCGCGGCAGTCTGTTCGAGTTGTGTCATGGCGTTGTTCTCCTTTGGTTTGATTGACCATGCAGGCCCCAGCCGTCCGGTCGCCGATCGCGGAGGCCAGGGTCTACGCGGAGCGTTTTGGCGAAGCTGACACTCTTGCGGTCTGCTGCAGGCAAACCCTTGCCGCCCGGTTGGCAGGGCGACACCCTGCGTGAACGTCAATCACAACGAAAAGGCGAACGCCCGGTGCTTCGCATCCACCCGCGACGACACAGCCGGCTTGCAGTGGACGGCTCGCCGACGTGATCGTCGAAAGTGCGTGACAGTCGGAGGGGAACCGTGCTAGACTCAGGGAATCAACGAGGTACAAGCCGAGGAAACACAGGTGATGCAGACAGGCACTGCAGAATTCACGGAAGCAGCCATTCTGGGGCGAATTATCGAAGGTGTTGGCGATCAGTTGCCTCCGGACCTGGCACAGCACATTCTGCAAATGAGCATCTCCGACTCGGATCAGCAGCGAGCCGACACACTGCTGGATAAGGCAGCCGAAGGCACTCTTACCGAGCAGGAACGGGAAGAAGTCGAGACGTTCAACCACGTCGCAAATCTACTCGCTCTGTGGCAGTCGAAAGCCCGGCGGTCACTCGCTCATACGATGTAGCCGGCCATGGTCCGCGTTGACTCAGCGATCCAGGAGCAGGTGCGAACTCGTGCCGGTGATCGTTGTGAATACTGCCGCCTTCCGCAAGCGGTGCATCCGCTCACTTTCCATGTTGAGCATATCATCGCCCGCCAGCACCGAGGCGAAACCGTGCCGGATAACCTCGCGTGGGCCTGCTGGCAGTGCAACAGCTATAAAGGACCAAACATCGCCGGACTCGACCCGGACACGGGGCAGTTGACCGCGTTGTTTCACCCCCGCAGGCAGATTTGGTCGGAACACTTTCGGTGGAACGGCCCATGGCTCATCGGACTAACGCCGGAAGGACGAACAACCGTCGAAATCTTGCAGATCAATCATCCCGATTACATCCGGCTCCGCGACTCCTTGATTCGGGAGGGAGTCTTTCCGTAATCACCGAGCGACAAGAAGTTCCTTCTGCGGCTCAGGCCGTTGCCGTGAGTGCTTCGATCCGCAGCAGATTCAGAGCTTCCGCGACCGACGCGACGATCAGCTCAGCGTCGCTGCAGTCCTGTTCCGCTTCGATGCCGATCACGGCGGTACGCGTGCCGGAATCCAGCACGGCCCAGGTCGAACGCTCCGTCACGGCCAGCCCGGTGTCCGCGTCGACGCTCGACGACGCCGGCAGGAAGCGATGCTCCAACGGACCGGGACGCTCCGCCAGGAATTCCCGCAGCAGGTGGTTGTCGACCGAGTTCTGCCGCTCGCGAAGTTCGACATTCCGGGAATGTTCCAGTGCCAGCCGCACCGTGCCGGCCACGCGAGCCGCCGCGGCATGATCGTCCCAGTAGGCCACTGCAGTGATGAACTTCTGCGTCGTGCCGCAGCAGATGTCGAGCGTGCGATCAACGCCGTCCGTTCCCCGAGCGACGAAGTACGGTCCCGGATACCTGCGGCGAAAAGTTGCGGTGGTGTCGAGTTGTGATGAACGATTTGTCATGGCTCGATCTCCTTTCGTTTGATTGACCAAGCAGCTCTCCCTCTTCCCGGCCCTGTTCGATTCCCTGTTCGATTCCCTGTTCAATTCCCTGTTCGATTCCCTGTTCGATTCCCTGTTCGATTCCCTGTTCAATTCCTTCCT
>CAZHET010000399.1:0-6185 GCA_964531585.1 uncultured Planctomycetaceae bacterium
GATGTCCACCGTATTCTTCGTCGCTTCTGCCCCACGACCCGTTGGAATTCTGTCGACGACGAAGAAAATCGGTGCCGTTGCGCAGAGCCTTGAGGACGCGGTCGCGAAGTTGGACATCGGTCAGCGCATCTCCGCGCGGCTGAGCCGACACGGGTGCGACAAGCCACGCCGATCCAGTCAGCATGGCCAGCAGAATGACGAATGTGCGTCGATTCATGGTGGTACTCCCTTCGTGATGGCCTGCCACAAACTGGACTAGCAGGACAGCGCCATGTTCCGTGAGCGGCACGGCGCTAGCCGCCGGTTTTTCCCAGCGTTTTTCGATGCAGACACCGGCGGCTAGCGCCGTGCCGCTCACACAGTGAGTGACATTGGGCGCTAGCCGCCGGTTTTTCCCGGCGTTTTTCGGTGCAGACACCGGCGGCTAGCGCCGTACCGCTCACACAGTGAGTGACATTGGGCGCTAGCCGCCGGTTTTTAGCAGCGTTTTTTGATGCAAACACCGGCGGCTAGCGCCGTACCGCTCACAAAGTGAGGTCCCCGCCTGGGCGGGGTTTATCGCTTCAGGCTGGGGACTTCCATCAGTGTGGGTTTGAAGTCCATCACCCAGTACTTGTCGGGAATGCCGTTTCGCGGGATCGTGAAGATTTCCGCTGTGTCGGCGAGTTCGCCGGTTTCCGGGTTCTGTTTGGGTTTGGACGAGAACTCCTGAGCGAGTGCTCGAATGCGCGGGTCGTTGCGGTCGTCGAAGGAGCCGACGCAAACGACGGATTTGTAGCGGTCGTGGTAGACCCAGGCATCGTAGTTCTGGTCATAGCCGAATCGGGTGGCGGTTCGCAGAGCGGTGCAGAGCTGCCAGGCATCGGTGCCGGATTTGTCCAGCGAATCGCCGAACTTCTCTTCGAACCAGCTCAATGCCTTCCGCGAATCTTCGTGTCCCACCTGCAGGACGGTGTTCCCCGAGAATGTGGCAACGACGAGCGTGTATTTTCCCTTGTTTTTCAGCAGCGAATATTCCATCCCGTTGTTCAACTGGCGGACGACGGGATCGATGGCGTGACTGTTGATTTCGTCGGGCGAGCGGAGCGGGTTGGGGACAATGATTGCCCGGCTGAGTGCTCGCGGACGTCCGGGAGTTCGCGCAAAGAGACCGCCGCTGCGATCATCTTTCAGGAAGGACGGTTCGAATTTGTTCTTGACGTGGTCCAGAATCAGCCGGGCATTCTTGTCGTCGGCGCTGGGAAAATTGCCGGCCAGCACGGCGATGAATTCGTGACGGGCGATGTATTTGCCGCCGCCATCGCTGCTGGATGCACCGGCAGCACTGCTGAGTTCGCCAAACTGTTCGGTCTGCAGATAGGTGTACGCCGGAATGCCTTTGAGCCGCAGTTCGTAGACGAGCTGGTCGGCCGCTTCCCAGGCGCTCAGGCCGTCTCGCCGGCGTTCTGTTTCGGAAATGTCTCTCATGCTGGAGACCATCACCATCCACGGCCCGTGGATTTTGTCCAGGGTGTAGCGTTTGCCCTTGATGGCCTCAATTTCGGCCGTGGCCGAACTGGTGCTCAGCAGGGCGGCGGACAGGATCAGCAGTGACGTCAGGCGACGTGGGCAAAAGGATAACATCCGTGTTGTCCTTAGCGAGAGATTCGGGCGAAGGGCCGCGGTCGGTGAGGATTTCAGCATTCCTGCCGCGGCCGGTGGGAGCAACAGGGTAATCCGATGCTGCAACCAGGTCCAGATGACTTTCGTTGCGGGAATTTGGCGTTGTCCGTCATTTCGGCGGAGTGCCTGCTGAGACGTCGGGGGCGGGAATCCAGATCGCGGCACTGGATTCCCGCATGCGCGGGAATCACGGAGGCGTCTGGATTCCCGCATGCGCGGGAATGACGGGGCGGTCTGGATTCCCGTCGCCATCGCTCCGCTTGTTCGACCTTCCCCTTAGCTTCGCTGGGGAGATGTGGTCGTGATTCCATTGAAACAGCCGCGTCGTGACTGACAACGTGGTCACGGAATTTTCCGCCGCGTGAGGTTTACGTGTTTTTGGCACCGTCCCCGGAGTTGTTCTTGTCGGAGGTTTCTGGCAGCTTGTGGTTCAGCAGGTCGACGGACGTAATTCGGTTCAGTGATTTGGTGGTCGTCCCTTCCGGTGCCAGCCGGTAGTCCATGACTTCGGAGGGAGCGATGATCGGCAGTTGCAGAGTAAACAGGCTGCCCTTGCCGTATTCGCTTTCCAGATGCACGTCGCCTCCCATGAGTCGCGACAGTTCACGGACGATGGAGAGTCCCAGCCCGGTGCCGCCGAATTCCCGCTTCGTGTGATCGCGCTGTCCGGGCACCGTCGACCCCTGGCGGAATTTTTCAAAGATGTTTTCCTGTTCGTGCAGAGGAATGCCGATGCCTGTGTCTTCGACGCAGATTTCGAAATGACTGTCATCGAGCAGCCGCGAACTGATTCGCACTCGTCCGCCCTCGGGCGTGAACTTGATCGCGTTGGACAGCAGATTGTTCAGAATCTGCCGCATCTTGTCGCCGTCCTGTCGAAGTTCCGGCAGCGGCGGAGACGGATGAGTCGTGCGGATTTCGATGTTCTTCTGGTCGGCCAGCGGCATCAGCTGCTGCACCTGGGCGTCGATCAGATCCTGAGCGACGATGGTACCGACCTGCAGTTTCATCTGTCCGCTTTCGATCTTGGCCAGATCCAGCAGATCGTTGATCTGCACCATCAGGCTGCGTCCCGACGTGCGGATATTGGTGACATACCGCTGCTGCTTTTCATTCAGGTTGGCTGCTCCGGCCAGAATATCGCTGAACCCCAGGATGCTGTTCAGCGGCGTGCGCAGTTCGTGGCTCATCGTGGCCAGAAAGTCGTCCTTCAGCCTGTTGCTGTTGAACAGTTCCATGTTGGCCTGAGCGAGCTGATCGACCTTTGCGTCCAGATTGTCGTTCAGTCCGCGCAGTTCGTCGTTGACGGTTGTCATGTGTCTGAGCATGCGATTGAAGGCATGGCTGAGTTCTTCGAATTCATCGCCGGTTGTGATTTCGGCTCGCAGATTCAGATTTCCCAGGGCGATCGCGTCACTGACGTCTTTCAGATGCAGCACCGGTTTCACGATGATGTAGCGCACGATGGCATACGATGCCAGCATGGCCAGGAAGGAGGTCATGATCGCCGAAGCCAGCAGAATTGCCCGGTTCCGCGTCAACTGCAGCTCCACACTGGTCATCGACAGCGTGACGCTGGCCATTGCCATGTAGTTGCCTTCGGCGGGTGTGACGGAGCCGCCTGCTGACGGCACTGCCGCGGCGGCGTCTGCGGAATTCCCCATGACATTCACGGCCCCGGCGGCGGAGTTCCCGGCGGTGGACTGCTGTAAAGCGGGAATTCCATAGTCGGGAGCGTCCGTGCCGTTGTGACACCTGCCGCAGGATTCGGTCGCGCGAACCGCCGTGTAGTATTTCAGAATCCGTTCACCGTCTTCGTTCTCGCTGAAGTAGTGCAGTTCATCGGCGACGTTATTGCGGAACTGTTCGATGGCGTCGAAACCCTGATCATCGTTGGGGGATCCGTCTGTTGTCAGGACCAGACTCCACTGCAGCATCAGCCTGGATTCCAGACCGGTTCCGGGCCTGCTGGCTTCGTTCAGCAGGTCCTCAAACTGATCGAACGGACTGTCGGCGTCGGGGTTTCGGGGGCTGGTGCCGTCACCGCTGGCTGTTGCGTCTGCGGTTGTGACGTTAGCGGCAGCTTCGGCGCTGGTGGGGTCGGCAGTCGCAGAGCTCGTTGTGGCGGTGCCGGCTGCGTTTTCAACCGACCGGGACATCTCCTGCTTCAGCCGTCGCTGATAGTGTCGTTGCCACAGCAGTTGCGGCACCAGAGTTCGAGCGGCCGCGACCTGCTGGTTCTGGACGAGCTGGCGAGTTCGCGCGGCGTCCAGCCAGAAACTTCCGGAAATCAGCAACAGCAGCGCAATGCCAAACAGAAACCGGCACTTGCGTTCCAGGCTGGTTTCGCCAAGCAGTTTCTTGAAATTGCGATAGTTGATCACTTGCCGTGTGGCCGACCGCTTTGAAAGCAACGCATGTCATTCTACAACAGGCTGTATCGTACTGGCGTCTGCCGAATTCCCAAACAAGGACCTGGTCTGTTGCAGGGCGACTCAACTTCTACTCATGGCGGCGTCGTGCTGGCAGTGACCGGAGCCAGCGGATCGGCGTATGCCCTGCGGCTTGCTCAGGTGCTGCTGTCGGCAGGTCTGAAGCTGGACATTTTGTTCAGCGACGCAGCACGCCAGGTTCTGCGAAAAGAACTGGCGACGGCTGCACCTGCGCCTAAGGATTCGCCCGCGACGTGGCGAACGTTCTTCATGAACTGCCTTGCCTCCGGTCCGGCTGCAAAATGGGGCTTTCGCAGTCTGCCGCATCCATCGGTTGAAGTCGGTGACGACGCGGTGCGCGTGCATGCTCTGACGGATTATTCGGCCGGCATCGCCAGCGGATCGTTTCTGACGCGAGGCATGATTGTGTGTCCGTGTTCGATGGGCACGCTGTCTTCGATCGCCTGCGGAGCATCCACGAATCTGATTCAGCGAGCCGCCGATGTGCATCTGAAGGAACGCCGTCCGCTGGTGCTGGTGCCTCGCGAAACGCCGTTGGGACTGATCGCGCTGCAGAACATGGCCACGCTGACTCAGGCCGGAGCCACAATTCTTCCCGCCATGCCTGGTTTCTATCATGATCCGGAATCACTGGCGGACCTGGTGGATTTTATCGTCGCCCGGATCTGCGATCATCTGGGAGTCGAGCATCACCTGATGCAGCGCTGGGGAGGCGATGTTCAGCTGTGATGTTCAGCCGTGATTGCAGTATTCCGATTCACAGGAACTGGTTCGATTCACAGGAACTGGCGATGCAGTTTATTCAGGCCGCGTCCGGAACATTCGTCCCGGCGTCTCATGAAGATCCGTCGACACCGGGAGTGCTGAAGCGCGTGATCGCCACCCGTCGGCAACTGCAGCAGGGGCGCGTGCAGATGCTGAACTGGTCACGCCTGCCGGGAGAATCCTCGTTCCGGCCGCATTACCACGAAGACATGCAGGAAGTCTTCGTGCTGCTCAGCGGCCGGGTTCTGATGAGGTGCGCCGATGAGGAAGTCACGATGAACGCCGGCGACACGGTGATCGTGGAAGCTCGCGAGATTCACGAAATGAAGAACCTGCTGCCGTCGGCCGCGGAGTACCTGGTGTTCGGGATTTCGTCGGAAGAAGGCGGCCGGACGGTCGTTGTCGGGCCGTGAGGGCGTGTGTCGCCGTGGCGTGATGCGTGCGGCGTTCAGGGTCGCATGTCGCAGTTGACATATGCTAAATATGACATACCATGACACATCCGGATGACGACGGTAAACCGTTGGTATGGCTGGAAGGGGAGATCAGAACCCCGCCATTTTCAAAGGAAGCGAGAATTCAGGCAGGGACGCTGTTGCGAAGACTGCAGCGTGGAGAAAGTATCGGGATGCCACACAGCCGACCGATGCCTTCGATCGGTCGCCGATGCCATGAGTAGCGAATCGACGACCGGGGTGTTACTTGGCGCATCATCTATCGAATTGATGCCGACGCGATTGTGGTTGGGGAGGTCTTCGCGAAAAAAACTGGCAAGACACCGAAGGCGGTCATTGAAGCCTGCCAGCGGAGGTTGAAGCGATATGACAAGGCGATCGAATGAGATCATCCACGCGTGAGAAACTTGAAGCAGCCGGCTGGAAAGTGGGGTCCACAGCAGAGTTCCTGCAGTTGACCGATGGTGAGTCCATGCTGATCCATATCAAGCTGGCTCTTGCGGCGAGCGTCCGGGAATTGCGCCTGCGACAGGAACTGACGCAGCAGGAACTCGCAAAGAAGATTGGGTCAAGCCAATCGCGCGTGGCGAAAATGGAAGTCGCTGATCCATCCGTGTCGATGGAGTTGTTCGTTCGTGCACTGGCTGCTCTGGGTGCCTCGCGTACTCAGATCGGCGCAATTATCGGGAAGCAGGCGACGAAGAAGAAACCGCCTTTCGCCAGAGCGTGATCGGCACTTTCCAAACGGGGCCGGCGGTTGGAGCGACTTCCGGCAAGCTGGATGTCTGACGCAGCAGAATGCGCGCTATACCACGAGCGGTCGACGTGAATTGGCAGGGGATTTTACTGA
>CAZHET010000400.1:0-6139 GCA_964531585.1 uncultured Planctomycetaceae bacterium
TCTTGCAACTCATTTGCACAAGCGACCGCCGTATCCAAGGGCAGCAGTGCGTTGATATCTTCGCCCGCTGCGAAGATGAGAGCGCCAGAGTGCTTATGCACAATGCCCCGCACCGAACTGGCAAACTCCGACAACTTCTGCGAAAAGTCCCGGTGCTTCTCCGCACTTTTGCAGTTCCGCAGCAGTTCACCCACCCGGTCGCCATCGGCCACCATCGCGACGTAATAGGATGCCGGCTGCCCTCGATCATGCGAAACTTTCTTGAGCGCTGCCTGGAAGTCTCTCAGGCGGGTATCCCGCTCTTTCTTATCAAGAATCTCCGCCTCTTCGAGAAACTCGTGCTGTCGATTCTCGTAGAGGATGGCTCCTTCGTATGCGAAGTCCGAATAGTGCGGGTAACATGGAAACTCGTTTCCATCGACCGTAACTCGACCGAGCAGAGCATCTTCCTCCTTTTTACGGTCCACCGTGGCGAGGTTGTCTGCTTCCGCAAGCACATTACTCCATGCATCGGACACTGCCGCTGCGGCCCCGCGTATCCACGGATCAGCAGCGATGCGGGCAGTGGAGGGATAGTTCATCTTCCCGTGACCGACCCGTTTGGTAACACCGAACGCATCGAGTTGCTCACCGCGATTGAGGCGGAGTTTGCGATTCGCAATTGGCGGAAGCGGCCGCTTGTCTTCGTTGAAGTCCTCCGGCCTGACGAGCACTGATTCCCGCTTCCCGTTCAACGACGACTTCGGCACTCCTGCGCGCCCATTCGCCGATGGAAAGTTACGACACGCTGTGCGGCCGATCATCAGATGCTTCAGCCGATTCAGGCGCTCGCCATAGGGAATTGCTGGCTCATCCTCAACCCAGGCCGCGAACACCTCGACGACTTCTCCGGCGACATCTTCGCTCGCAAGATTATGTGTCTGTTCGTTCCAGACCTCTTCGCGGATCAACCCTTTCTTGATCCGTCTTTCTTCACGCTCGACCTGCTGATGCGCTTCCGCTGCGAAGTCGAGCCACTTTTGATGAGCGGCCTGTTTCGCGTGATCTGCAACGACGCGAGCGTCAACACCGTCGGGCACGATGATCAGCAGCTCGTCTCCGACCGCGAACTGCTGATCGTCGAGCATGGCTTGCAGGTCCGTACAGGCTGGCACGATAAGCAATTCATGCGCTGGTGTCTGGCAGCCGAATCCCGCCAGTTTCTTGGCCTGTCTTACGGCAGCGGCAGCCGTTGCTTTGGCAATCTCGGAGAGCATCCAGGAGCCAAAGAACAGATCGCGAGTCTTGCGCGAGGAAGCGATGATGTCCACCACCGGCCCCAGTTCCAGCGCCATCAAATGCTGCGGCATCAGTTACCTCCAGCGGCAGGGGATGGAACCTCTTCATAGTTGGCCCCCAGCCGTTTCTTCAGTGCCGAAATCGCGTCTTCGCAGCCCTGCAATGGCTTCACGCTTGTCATGGCCGCCCCCGCGATTCGTGCATGGGAAATCACTGGATGTCCGTTGGGTTTAGGTATCCCTTCTCCGCGGGCAAACGCCTCCAAGTCGTTAAGATCATCCGGGGACTTGAGGAACAGAAAACCGGCCCGCCAGTTCTCTCCGTTCCAAATGGGTCGCGTGATAACCGGACTTGCCATGCGATCTTTCTCTTGTCCATCAACTCGTGGCAAAACCTCAATACCCTTTGGGTCACAGTCGGTGTCGGCGATGCCAACCCACTCCGTGGCCTTGTCCTTATTCGGCGAATCGGCGAAGTGAAAGTTGATCGGCATCCCCAGGATCGCCCGAGGAAATGCCGGCAGCGTCACATTGGGATCAACTGGCTGATCATGTGGCTTTACCGAGTAGTCAATGGGCCAGTTCGCCGGTTTCGGGCTCGGCTCCTTCAGCGATGCTCCCGAGAAGGCGCTGGCGCGGAGTGAGTCGGGCTCAGGCCATTGAGAACGACCATTCGGAGGAGTAATTGATCTCACCTCAACCCCGCCATTCGTCTTCTTTAGGGTATTCTTTGGCGTGCCGTTGGTTCGTTGCTGTCGAAAGTCTCGATACAGCTTAACTGCGTCGCTCCAGGCTGCGCCTGCATCCTCCGAGTTTGCTGACCGAACAAACAATGACATGCAGCCCGGGAGCGGATACCGCAAGCAACCGTCGCTCGTCAGCAGCGAGAACTTTGTGTCCGCGTCGACGACTTGAATCGCACCGACACCCCGCCTTGTGCGTGCTCCAATTCCTCCAAAGTTCACCCAACCCCAGATCGCCACATTGACCTCATCAGTCAGTGTATCAATGTCCTCCCACACGTTCGGCAGAGCATTTTGGCCGGAACGTGCCCGCTTCTTATTGTTTTCTTGCCTAATCTCCTTCAGTTTCTCAACTCGTTTCAGCCAGATCGCCTGCCCCGGCGTCGCAGTCGTCAGTGTGAATGTCGCATTCGCCTCGGTCAGGTCTTTGGCAGGAACCTGCTGGTTCGGTAACGCCGGAAACAGAGCGTACAACCGAGGATCCGCCGGGCTATCACGTGTTGCTGCGCGAAAACCAAACGGCTGGGCATCAGTCCCATAGGCTAACGTTTTGACCTTCTTTGGGTCAGTAACAGAGATTTCCAGTGCCGCGGGCACCTCCGTGTCCCCGAAGATCTCCGTCTCCCGCAGTCGAATCAGTTCTGCTTTTTCCAGCCCCGTTGGATTCTTCAGGAACGGGCCACGCAATGTTCGCCACCAGAAGCGTAAATGCCCGCGGATACTGCTCGCTCGGAATGGCAGCTGTTGATCCGGCTTGCCAGCCTCGGCTCCGCCGCCAAACATCGGCGTGACCAACGTGATCGTGTAGGACTCCGTCACCACTGCGCAAGCTGCACCGGCAGGCCGGACACAGTCGTCAGGGATGTTTCGCTTGCCGATCTTCATTTCGTGATCCCCCATCGTTCAGCCGTTGTCATCGACAAATTTTCCTCGTCAGGCGGTTCCAAATACGTTCAAACCAGATCTTCGCGCTGCGTACAGGGCGGCACCAGTTGAAGTTCTCCGACAGGCCGAGTCCAAAGCCGAGTCCAAATAGGGATGCGACAAGCACAGCGACCAGCAAGTACCACACCGAGAATCCCGCGGGCGTTAAGAGACACGATGCCGTTAAGAGACACGATGCCACTGCGAAACCAATGAACCACGGCACCGCGGCGCTGGCGACCCATGCGAGTTGACGGGATTCCCGTTCTGCCAGCACCGATGTCAGGCGCTCGCTGGCCGTGTCGACCAGTTGAAACAGTCGGTCCGTCTCCAGGACATCGAACCACATCTGGAAGAGTTCCCGGCCCTGCAGTTGGTTGCTCACTTCAGGGAAATATGTTCGTGTGCGGAACTTCAGGAAACGGTGCTGAATCTCTTCCACATGTCTGCGGAACTCCGGGTCTGACAGTTCCTCGGCAATCGGCTTGCCAGACAGATCCTTGATACTTGTTGTCAGGTCATCCGCGAAGTACAGGAGTGCAGCCCGCTGATAATGGGCGACGAGTCCCAGGCAAAAGTAGTGATGACTGAAATGGTCCGGTAGAATGGTCCCGTAATGAAAGTCGCTATTCTTGCCCAGCATGGAGAAGCCGTAGCCGCTGCAGAAGTAGTGCGTATCATAGTGTGAGAATCGACTATAGGTATGCCGCGCACGCTGCTCGGCGAGAAACTCCCCGTTGTACGGGAATTCATCCGTGCCCGAAGCATCCACGAAGGTCAGCCGGTCACGATCTCCCGGCGAGACATCTTTGGGATCTTCGACCGCGTAATACGACATACAAGGCATCCGCTCGTCGAGCAACTGCTGTACGTAGAGCCCCTCGATCGGTTTCCCATCTGTGCGGTGGATGTGATCCTGCTTTTGAGCTGACCGTACGCTCTTGCCGAAGAACCACTGCCAGTGGTCGAACAGCGGCGGCTCAGCCCCCACGCGCGTAAAATCATCAAAGTCCTGTCGGGGAGAGGAGAGCGATCTGAGGCTGGTAATGGTGCCATCAACTTTCTTCAGGTCTTCATCAGCCAGGCCATCTTCGATACTGACGGCCTGATCAGCCTTGAGCCATGTCAGTGACTTCAGACAAAGCCCTGGATCGTTTGCAGTGCCGGAGAGGCCTGCCTTCCGTTTTTCCAGCTCATCCCACCAGAACGGCGAATACAATCGCCGGAATTGATCGGTGAAGTCCTGCAACTGACAGAGAGTGACAGGGCCATGGTCGTCCACACGCTGTGGATTCGTGACTTCGATCACCAAAATCGCGACGCAGGGCTTGCACAGATACAGTTCAATCCGCTCGACCTGAAACCGCAGTCTTACTCCGGCGGATGCCCACTTTCCCAGTTCAACTTCTAACCCAGTCACATCCTTGCGGGTCAGGATTCGCAGCGACCGATTGTCCGGGGAAGGGGCTCCATCGCCGAACAAAAAGTCCCGCACAAATGGGTGAAAGTAGACAATTTGTTCGTACGTAAACCGTCTATGAACTCCCGTCCCGGATTGCTCCTCCCACGGACCTTTACACGTCAACTCCTGCACCCAGGGACCAAGCATGTTCTGGTTGTCAGGTTTCTCACAACCCGGGTGCTTCGGCTGACCGCGCAGCAGAAAGGGACTGAGCACGATGTGCCGGAAGGCTTCGACCTCAATCTCACTGGCCGGTTTTGTGGACACGGTCTCCTCCAGTCGTGAAAGCAACTCTGTTTCGTCCAGCCGTCGGGCGATTCCCCAGTAGCCGCGCGTGGGGAGTGCGCCGCCGGACCAGCCGCCGGGGTAGTGTGATTTGAGTCTGTCAATCGCGCGGCCGCTTCCCTGAAACAACGTCTGGCTCGGGGAAAGGATCAAAATATTTTTGTAGCCTTCCCCTCCCATGGCAGAATGCAGGACGTCGGTGACGGTGGCGGAACGCGTGTGTTCCAGCCGCACCACGGTCAGGCGGCCGCAGGCGTACAGTTCCCTTCGTTCCACGGCGGCGCGGCCCTGAGCTTCTTCTTCAGCGGTGGTCCCTTGCGCTGCACGGTCGGCGGCGCGGACCCGTTCCAGTTCCTCGCGTGTTGCCGGCGGATCAAGAGCCAGCATGCCGTCGATGTAGCCTCGGTCATTGGCAGCGACGAGGGCCTGCCAGCGGGTCCATTCGTGGGCGGGCCGCTGCAGCAGGGTAAAGACCTGCTCGATTGACGTCGGCTGATCTTCGCCGGCGCGGTCTCCGTGATGGTCGATGAGCAGGATTTCGCCGGCATCGACGGCCTGGCTCAAACCGAGATCGTCGTTCAGCTCGATCAGGACGGGGATGTGCCCAGCCGCACGGGAATCCGCGATTTCGTCGGCATAGGCCCTTGCGTTCGCCCCCCAGGAGAGTTGCCGATCATGGAATTGGGAACCGGTCGACGCCAGCAACTCGGCAATCGTGACCATTTCCAGGTCATGCCCGCCCAGGAGGAAGACCAACGTCGGTTCGCCCTTAAGCATTCCGCAACCCCTGCCACATGAAATGAATTCTGCCGCTGCAGGAGTCTGGATTGACAGGAAGCGGATGTCAATGAACAAGGCCACGTCCGTGCGATCGTGCGCGAACGCCCGGTCCGGAGCACAAGGGCGGATGAAGCCGCACACGAGGGATCTCTGATTGCGTTTCAATCGGGCGCGGACGCCCGGTCCGGAGCACCCGTGGAAGTGTGGGGGGAAATTAAGCAAGTTTTGTTTCAATCGGGCGCGAACGCCCGGTCCGGAGCACCGGGGGCAAGGGTGAATTTTGCCTCTGGTTCTTCTCCAACGTTTCAATCGGGCGCGAACGCCCGGTCCGGAGCACAGTCAACGCCCGCAGCCGCTGCCGAGGAGGAGTTTCACTCGGGCGCGAACGCCCGGTCCGGAGCACAGGAGATCGAGCTGGTCGATCAGATCTACGCAGAGTGGTTTCAATCGGGCGCGAACGCCCGGTCCGGAGCACGGCCAGGACAAGTGTGAGCGAATGTGCCGCCGGCTGGGTTTCAATCGGGCGCGAACGCCCGGTCCGGAGCACCTCACGTGAACACTCTTGCGGAAGCCTTTATTTTTCGCAGTTTCAATCGGGCGCGAACGCCCGGTCCGGAGCACAGAACAGATGGAACAGTGGGCGAAGTCATGATTGGTTTCAATCGGGC
>CAZHET010000401.1:0-6129 GCA_964531585.1 uncultured Planctomycetaceae bacterium
CCGCAATCGCCGGTACGCCTCGGCCAATGACTTTGCCGCCGACGTCCAGCGCCATCTGACTCACGAACCGGTCCAGGCCGGCCGCCCGAGTGCGGCCTATCGCTTTCGTAAGTTGGTACAGCGGAACAAAGGGGCGGTTGCCGCCGTGGCCGCAATTGTGGTCTGCCTGGTGGCGGGAATCATTGGAACCACGATCGGATTGCTCCAAGCGCAGCAAAGCGCAGCACAACTCAAAAAGTCGAACGCGCAGTTGCAGACCTCAACAACGCACCTGGAAGAAGCGAACTCAGAACTGGAACGGTCAAATCAGCAGCTCAGACAAATTCTGCTTCATCAGGCATTCGCGGCCGCCACGGACGCTGATCGTGACCAGGCAGAACATCTGATCGGGCTCGCGCAGGCAGCCGGCGCTGTGGAACCGCATCGGCAGTTCGTTCTGGGTCTGCTGGAGCGATGCGCAGGGCGTCCAGCGGAAGCCGTCGAGGCACTGGAGCGAGCGTCAGAGTTCGAGGAAACGCAGCTTATCGCAAAATGTGAACTGGCACTGACTTATCTGGAACTCGGCAAACTGCCCGAGTACTGGCGACTCGTTCAGGAACTGATGTCTGCAGAACCTGAGACGGCGGAAGAACACCTCTTCCTGGGGCTCGCCCTGCACATAGACGTATCAGCCCGTTCAGCGGACCTGGTGCGTCGAAGTCTGGAGATGCATGACTCACCGTTCGCGAGACTCATCTATGCCATCGTCCTGACGAGAATCGGCACGCAGGCTCGTGACGCGAAGCAGCTCGAAGCCGCCATCCGTGAACTCGGCAGGGCGGAACTGCAGCTCGGATCTGACCGCACCTGGGTTGCCGGCACAAAACTCTTCACATTCGATGCCTATATTGCGCTCGCTCGGGCGGAAGGCCGTGAGATCAGCGATCATTTCCTCGAAGCCGCCAGTACCTGCGCCGCCCGGCTTCGCGACAACCCGAATCCGCATACATGCGGAGATGTTGCGCACCACTATAGCATCATCGAGAACGATCCGGCGGAGGCTGAACGTGCATGGACGCGGGCCGTTGAGCGTTCCCACGGCGACTTGTTTCGCATTTACCACGCTGGCTTCCTGATGCGGCAGCACGAAATTGACCGCGCGATCGAGGAACTGTCGAAAAGCGAGAATTCATCGAATCTGGCGAGGATTTTCAAGGGACAAATGCTGGCTCTGACTGCAGACGGTCGCGGGGAGGCGGCACTGATCTGGCAGCAGCACCTGGAGTCAGGCCACGAGAAACACTGGGCAATCCTGTTACCGCTGCTGCTGGGAACTCCGGACGAGCTTGAGGCGTTCCGGGTGCAGTGGCCTGACGCCGCGGATGGAATCCAGTTGAAACCAAAACTCGACTACTTCACCGGAGCAATCGGCGAAACGGAGTTTCTGACCACAACGCCCTACAAGCCGACCGCCCGTTACTGCATCGCGATGAAGCGACTCAGTGAAGGCGGTCCCGAGAATCAGGCCGCGGCGCGGAAGCACCTTAACGACATCATCAACTCGGGCGACTTCTGGTACATGAGTCTGTTTGTGCGGTACTGGGCTGAAGGAATTCTCGCGGAAATGGACCGTAATCCGGGCTGGCCGGAACTCCCGGTTTCGGACAACTGACGGCCGTTAACATCCGGCGAGCTGATCGCGAGATTCACCTCTCCCGGCGAAGCCGGGGGAGGTCGAACGCGGCGATTAGCCGCTGTTCGGGAGGGGGTCATGCCTATTGACAGCCTGGAGCGCCGGTTGCGCGGACGGCCCTCGATCTTGCTTCGCTCGATTGACCCATCCCGCAATAAATTGCGAGAGGGGGTCGTGTTTCCGTCGTTGGCAGAATCATGGGGGCAGAACAATAACGCGGCAGATGAAAATCTACCGTAGTGGGATTGCCAGAATTCCGTTTCGCGGTGAGAGACCGCCGGGACTTCTGGCGAAGTCCACTACGGCATGTAAGAACTCGTCTGCTCGCCTAAAGGCGGCAATCATTCTGCCAGCTTGCAGCGTTTTCGAAATTTCTCGAACAATCTGAGAAAACACGACACCAAACGACGCACTGACTCCTGGAAGACGTTTCTCTCACTCGAATCTTCAGGAGATTCACCATGTTGCGTACCTCTCTGGCCGAGCGTTTTTCCCGTTCGCTGCGACAGTCCTCGAAAGCGACTCGCTGGAGCACAGCTCCGAAGCGCGAACGACGCAGGCGGCATCGAAACTCAGGAACGGCCGGTCTCGAACAACTGGAGACCCGAACACTGCTGTCGGCGGCGGCTATCGAGGTCGGTCTCGATATCTCGCCCAACGACGACGGGAACTCGATCGACCCGGAAAGCACCGGCCGCATCAACGTGGCAATTCTCTCCACCGCCGATTTCGACGCGGTGGCCAGCGTCGACCGCGAATCGCTGACGTTCGGGCATGACGGGCAGGAGAACTCGCTGCACCGCTACGGCAACGGTAGCCCGGACGCTCGGCCGGAAGACGTCAACAGCGACGGCCTGATCGATCTGGTCGTCCGATTCTCGACCGAGGAAGCCGACTTCCGCAAGGGCGACGCCGAAGGTTTTCTGCGAGGTCAGACACTCGGCGGAGAAACCTTCGAAGGCAGTGACGCCGTTCAGATTGAGGACAACGGCGGCTTCTCGTCGGTGCTGGTGTTCGGCGACAGTCTTTCGGACACGGGAAATGTGTTCAACGTCTCAGGCGGAGCCTTCGCGGGTGAACCGTATTTCGGCGGGAGCTTTACGAATGGTCCGACCTGGGTGGAAGAACTGGCCTCGGAACTTCACCTGCCTGAACCGTTACCGAGTACGGAGGGCGGCACAAACTATGCGTATGGCAACGCCAGGACGGGATCCGGTCTCAGCAACAACGGCGTTCCAAACATCGGGACGCAAATCGGTCAGTTTCTGTCCGATCCGGGCAATTCGCTCGATGGCAGCGAGGTCATTGCGATCCTTGGCGGTGCCAACGACTTCTTTCAGCAGTTCAACACACCGGCAGTTGCCGTTGCGAACATTGCGGATCACGTGACGACACTGGCCAATGCCGGAGGCGAACACTTCATCGTTGGCAACTACGGCCCACTGGGCGCGATCCCGGCGGCTCTCGGAACTCCCTTCGAACAGCCTCTGACGGCCGCATCAGAGGCATTCGCCGCGCTGTTGCCGGCGACGCTGGACCAACTGGAAACTGACCTTGGCGTGAGGATTGAGTTGCTGGACACCCGGACGCCTGGGTTGAATCCGGAAGAATCGTTCGGCGTGACAAACATAACGGAGCCTGCCTACGGAAACAGCGGGGTTGGCGAGACCTTACCCGAGCCGTTCAACATCGTTGCCAATCCCGATGACTACCTGTGGTGGGATCAGATCCATCCGACGCGAGTCTGGCACGAAGTCATCGGCCAGACAGCCGCCGGTCTTGTTCGCGACGAACCCGGCGATCCCGTCACGTTCACAGTCACGAACACGAACGACGCTGGTCCCGGTTCGCTGCGGCAGGCGATTCAGGACGCCAACGACCGGCCCGGCCCCGACGAGATCAACTTCCACCGCCGCCTGCGAGGCACCATCACGCTCACCACCGGGGAACTCGAAATCGATGACGACGTGACAATCAACGGCCCCGGTGCGCACCGAGTGACCGTCAGCGGCGGAGGCATCAGCCGAGTCTTCAACATCACCGGCAGCGAAACCGATGTCGAGATTTCCCGGCTGACGATCGCCGACGGCGTGGCCGGAGATGTCGGGCAGGCCACGATGGGAGGCGGGATTCTCAACGACGGAGCCAGCGTGGAACTTGACCGTGTCAACTTCTCCGACAACCGGGCAACGGGTGTCCTCGGAGGCGGAGCGGGAATTGCCAACGTGTTCGGTGGTCAGATGACGGTGAACCTCGGGGTGTTCACGGACAATCAAGCTGCGGGCTTCTTCTTTGCCGCCGGTGGTGCAATTCTCAATGACGCCGGATCGAGCATCTCGATCAATCTCAGCACGTTCCGCGACAATTCCGCCATCGCATTGGGTGGAGGCAGCTCGACCGATCCACTGCAGGGTTCGGCGACTGGAGGAGCGTTCACGAGTGCGGGCGGCAGTGACGCCATCGTTACCTATAGCACGTTCGTCGGCAATGTCAGCCGCAGCGGAGACGGTGCCGTGGGGCAGGCCGCCGGAGCGTTCGCGACGGGCGGTGCAATGACCAGCAGCAACAACAGCCTGATCGCTCCGCCTGGTGCGTCAACGCTGGAGGTTGCTTACACCACGTTCATCAGCAACGAAGCACGCGGTGGCAATGGTGGAGACGGCAGCGTTGGTCAGGATGGTGGAACAGCCGGCGCTGGTCAGGGAGGCGCTGTACTCAATGATCTCGGAAGCGTGGCGACTTTCGTCGGCAGCACTTTCATTCGCAATATGGCCGTATCCGGCAACGGCGGTCGCGGAGGAGCGGGCGGCAACGGCGGTGCAACCGGCTTTCAGGAGAATGGCGCTGCGGGCGGCGCGATCATCAACGCTGGTTCGATACTCAGCGTTAGTCGCAGCAGCTTCATTGGGAACGATGCTCTTGGAGGCAATGGAGGCGACGGACGTGCCGGAGGAAACGGAGCCGATGGTGCCCGCGCCGACGGAGGAGCGATTCTGAACGCTCCCTCGCTCTTCAATCCGACGCTGATCGCGACCGCCGACGTGGACCGCAGCGTTTTTGTAAATAACCGGGCGGTGGGAGGGCGCGGTGGGAATGGTTTCGTGTCCGGAATTGGCGGCAACGGCGGCGGAGGTGCCGTCGCCAGCTTTGCCAACCGGAGTCACGGCGACGAAGCTCATCTCAATCTCAGCCGCATCGTTCTCCTGTTCAATCGAGCCGTCGGCGGCAACGGCGGAGGACGCGGCGCAACTGGCGGTGATGGCCAGGGCGGCGGAGTCTACAACGGCGAGAATTCCACGCTGACGCTGGACAGGTCGATCGTTGCCCTGAACAAAGCGTTTGGTGGCTTCGGCGCGGCCACTTCCGGAGTCGGCACCGGCGGCGGGCTGTTCAACATCGGAACGCTCAACGCCAGCGGCCGAGACCTGGACCGGATCTTCGCCAACTGGGCGTCGGATGATTGCGATGATCTGTTTGACAACGGATTGTGTGTTTGATCGATCCAGTACCTGATCTGCGTGAGAACCCTGGGCATCGCCCAGGGTTCTCACACCTGTAGCCATCATCGCTCCGTGTGATGAGCAGCGCTGGGTACAGTCTCAAAAAATTACCAGCCATCGTCCGGACGCGAAGCCCGGACATCCGTCTCAAGCGTCGACGATCCGGACGACCTTTTGAGGTTTATCGTGACTCCTTATTGCGCAGCTCATCATGCGGAGCGATGATGGCTACATTGGACGGTCGCGACCGCAAGCATGTCACCCAGCATTTCCGCTCAAATCGCGAAGTAAAATGACCGACAACCAAACCGAACGCGCGAAGTCCATCTTTCTCGAAGCCATCGAGAACAACAAACCCGACCAGTGGCCTTCTTATCTCGACGAAGCCTGCGGCGACGACGCTCAACTGCGTTCGCAGGTCGAGCAACTACTGAAGGCTCGTCGGGATATGGGCAGATTCCATGAATCTCCCGAATCGCAACCGACTGTGATCGGAGAAGTCTCGGAAACCGTCGGTGCTCAGATCGGCCCCTACAAGCTGCGCGAGCAACTTGGCGAAGGTGGGTTCGGCGTCGTTTATGTCGCCGAACAGACGAAGCCTGTGCGTCGCAAGGTGGCATTGAAGATCATCAAGCCGGGGATGAATACGAAGGAGGTCGTCGCTCGGTTCGAAGCGGAGCGGCAGGCTCTGGCGCTGATGGATCATCCGAACATCGCCAGCCAGTGCTTGCTCCGCCGGGCGTCAGCGCATTTCCGTTCCGCTCACGAGCGTCCCACCCGGATTGACTTGACGGGGCCTGCCGGAATCTGGCAGTTTGAAGGCAGCGTCATTCCGAACGGCTCGCAAGCCGATTCAAGATGCCGCTGGGAAGGCAAAACCGTGAACCGAGATCGAACCACCACAGATTCAGAGACGACGTCGATGGACACGCCGAAGTGCCAGTGCGGGGGACCGCT
>CAZHET010000402.1:0-6117 GCA_964531585.1 uncultured Planctomycetaceae bacterium
TGCCCCTCCAGGTTCTCCTATGCCAGAAACCTACGACCTCATTGTCATCGGTGCCGGACCCGGCGGATACGTTGCCGCCATTCGAGCTGCTCAACTGGGCATGAAAGCGGCCATCGTCGAGCGTGAAGCGAAGCTCGGCGGCACCTGCCTGCGAGTCGGCTGCATCCCCAGCAAGGCATTGCTGGAAACCAGCGAACTCTACGAACAATCGCGGCAGCACTTTGCAGAACGCGGCATCATCGCCGGTGAGATTTCCGTCGACATTGCGAAGATGCTGGAACACAAGGACAGCGTGGTCGCAACTTTGGCCAGTGGCATCGACGGCCTGATGAAGAAGAATAAGATCGACCGGCATCTTGGCAATGGGCGACTGCTGGGCGAAAGCAAGGTGGAAGTCACCGGTAACGATTCCTCGACAACCCTGACGTCAAAGCAAATCCTGATCGCCACCGGCAGCGTCGCCGGCTCGTTTCCGTCGATGAGGCCGGACGGAGACCGTATCGGCACCAGTACGGAAGCACTGGCATGGCCGAAGGTTCCCAAACATCTGGTCGTCATCGGCGCGGGAGTCATCGGGCTGGAAATGGGAACCGTGTGGCGTCGGCTGGGTTCCAAAGTGACGGTGCTGGAGTTTCTGCCGCGCATTCTGCCGGGTATCGATTCTCAGGTGGCCGCGGAGGCTCAGAAGATTCTCACTCGCCAGGGGATGGAATTTCGGTTGAACACGAAAGTCACGTCCGTCACCGCGAAGTCGCGCGGCTGCCTCGTGGAAGTTGAAGGCAGCGAAGCGATCAAGTGCAGCCGCGTGCTGGTCGCCGTGGGCCGCAATCCCTGCACTGACAATCTGGGGCTGGAAACCGCGGGTGTCGAAACGGATCGCCGGGGCTTCATCCGCGTGAATTCGTCGTATCAAACGACGGCACCCGGTGTGTACGCGATTGGCGATGTGATCGGCGGAGCCATGCTGGCTCACAAGGCCGAAGAAGAAGGCATTGCTTGCGTCGAACGCATGGCGACCGGTCACAGCCACATCAATTACAACACGATCCCGTCGGTGATTTACACGGCTCCCGAAATCGCCGCCGTTGGAGAAACGGAAGATGCCCTGAAGGAACGCGGGGTGAAGTATCGTTCCGGACGTTTTTCATTCGCGGCGAACGGCCGAGCGCGAGCGTCCGGTCAGACGGACGGGTTCGTGAAGATCCTGGCCGACGAAGCCACGGATCGCGTTCTGGGAGTCCACATCATCGGAGCCCACGCCGGCGAACTGATCGCTGAAGCCGCGGTGGCAATGGAATTCGGTGCCAGCAGTGAAGACATCGCCCGCTGCTGCCACGCTCACCCGACGCTGGCGGAGGCCATCAAGGAAGCCGCGCTGGCCGTGGACAAGCGAGTGATTCACTCGTAGCGGGCACCTCACACAGCCGCATGACGCGTCACACATTGTGGTGCAATGCATGGCCGGTGCGACCAGCGTTTTCGTGAACTCCCGGTCGGTGCCGGTCGCTACTTCGCCGCGCGCACTGCAGCGCGTGAGTATCCTGCCGCCTGTACGGCGACTCCGCTTCGCACCGAGCGGACTCAACGGGATCGGGGCTCGTCGGACAACGCCGGACTGAAAGGCTTGACTTTTGCGCGACCGGGGTGACGACCCTGGCACGGCGATTCACGAAAAAGATTGTTGTCCGCTCGGCAATTTCGTAATGTTGATGTCTCGTAAGGGAGGCTGGACGCTGATCCCTTGTTCGCTCACGGAACGGAATCCGCAGAGGTGTACTGAGACTAAAAGGGAGAATCCAGATGCCAAAAGTCACGTACGGTGGAGAAAACGGCCGCTCGGTGGAATTCGAAACAAGTGACGACCTGCTGGCCGTCAGAACTCGCAGCGGACAGGCATTGTCAGAGCGCGCTGTGCCTCCTCCGCAACTGGCCGTGATGGAAGACATGGAACTGGAGTTTGCCTTTCCCGAGGCAAACGTCGAAGTTTATCGGCGGACGAAGGGCAAATCGAAAACAGCACTGGAGAACACAAAAAAGGAACTTCGGCAGTTTGCCGACACGCGTTTCGCCGGCCGGGTCCTGGTGCAGAAAGGTTCAAAGGATCCGGTTGTCTATACCGAAAACCTGTTCGTGAAATTTGAAGATTCCTGCACTGCGCAACACTGCGAGGAGATCCTGAACGAAGCCGGGCTGATTGTGAAACGGACACTGCCGTACGCTCGCAACGCATTCTTCGTGGAAGCTCCGGAAGGGACCGGTCAGCAGGTCTTTGACATCGCACAGACGCTGCTTCACCGCGAAGACGTCGAACTTGCTCACCCGGAAATCGTAAGACAGAAGGAATATCGCGGGATCTTCGCTTCGCAGTGGCATCTGCAGGAAGCGACAGTCAATGGCCAGCCGATTAACGCTCACACCAGCGTCGCGGCGGCTCATGCGCGGACGACCGGGGAAGGGATTACCATTGCAGTGATCGACGACGGCTTTGATATCGACCACGAAGAGTTTTCGTCGTCCGGAAAGATCGTGGCACCGCGTGACACGGCATTTCCCGTCACCGATCCTCGCCATGCCAACCCTCGTCCGCGCTTCGGCAACGATCATGGAACCGCCTGTGCAGGAGTCGCCTGTGCAGACGGTCACTTTGGTGCCAGCGGTGTGGCTCCGGGGGCCAGACTGATGCCGATCAGAAACGTGTCGGCACTGGGATCGCAGGCGGAAGCGGATGCGTTCTTCTGGGCGGCCGACAATGGTGCCGATGTGATCTCCTGCAGTTGGGGACCGCGCGACGGTCGCTGGTTCGATCCGAACGACCCCGTGCATGACACGTTCGTTCCGTTGCCCGACAGTACCCGGCTGGCGATTGAATATGCCGTGAACAACGGTCGTGGCGGTCGCGGTTGTGCGATTTTCTGGGCAGCCGGCAATGGCAACGAAAGCGTCGACAACGACGGCTATGCAGCGAACCCGCAAGTCATGGCTGTCGCCGCGTGCAATGATCGAGGTCGTCGAAGTGTGTACAGTGACTTCGGCGATGCCGTGTTCTGTGCGTTTCCGAGCAGCGATTTTGCCTGGCCGGCGCAGGGACATCCCGAGCCGCTGACACCGGGGATCTGGACGACCGATCGATCCGGCCGCGAAGGCTACAACAGTGGTGATACCCGGTCAGGCGATCTCTCAGGCAATTACACGAACAGCTTCGGCGGCACATCGAGTGCCTGCCCCGGAGCGGCCGGTGTTGCCGCGCTGGTTCTGTCCCGAAACGCGACGCTGCGGTGGGATCAGGTTCGTCGAGTTCTGCAGGAGTCGTGTGACAGGATCGATCCTGGCAACGCCAACTATGACGCGGCGACGGGGCACAGTCCGTTGTACGGTCATGGCCGATTGAACGCCGAAAAGGCAGTGCGAGGCGCAGTGGCTGGTGAACCGCTGGAGAACGTCATCGTCGCCGGCAGGTTCAACGCCGAGATCAATGACTTTCGCCGCACCAGCGTGCGCCTGCAGGTCGGCGAGACTCGCGAGATTGCCGAACTGCGTGTTGAAGTTGACATTCAGCACACTTATATCGGCGATCTCGTTGTGCTGTTGATTCCACCGCAGTCCTCGGGACTGGACCCGGTTGTGCTGCATAACCGTGACGGTCGTGGAACGAACGATATTCGGCGGAAGTACGATCCGACATCGACACCGGAACTGCGCCGCTTTGCCGACATGACGCCGACCGGAGACTGGACGCTGCAGGTCGAGGATCTTGCGCAGCGAGACCGGGGCCACATCCATTACTTCGCGCTGGAGCTTGTTCCCGCTGCTGATCGTGACGATTCGCCGAATCGGACCGTCAGAATCACGGAGGTCGCGGGCAATGGCGACGCAACACCGACCTTCCGCAAGCGTCGGACTGCCGCGAAGGTCTGATCTCAGTCCGTGTCGCGACAACGGAAACGCAGCGGCAAATTGGCCACGGGAACCACTTGGTTCCCGTGGCATCATTTTTGGCGAACTGCAGTAGCGACTTGTCAAGGGTGGTAATCGGAGTTGTCCGTCACTCGCGCGCAGGCGGGAATCCAGTGCCGCGATCTGGATTCCCGCCTGCGCGCGAGTGACGAACCCGAAAACAAGGAGTTGACAAGGCAGTCGTTGCTACTGAGCCGCGGCCGCCGCAGCTTCGGACTGGCCCCGCTCGTGGATGCTGTCCAGGAACGCTGCGAAGCCTGACGTCTTTTCTTTGGCAAGTGCGAACATCTGCGATCTCACCGTTTCGACCGGCAGCGTCAGCAAAGAACGATGAGACACACCGGTCACGACAGGTGCTGCGGGGTACATTCCCATCGTGGTCATGCTGCCGAAGCGAATTGTTGCAGAAACAGCGGGAGCGCTGGATTCGGACGTTGGATCAGCCGTGTCAAGCAGATGAAACTGCGTTCGCGCTGCGGACGTGGCGAAAACCGCGTATCGCGGATTTTGTGCCGTGGAATCTGCCAACTTGTGGATAAACAGCAATTCAAATTCACGATGGCTGGTGCCGTCCGGCGCTGCGGGAGTGCGTTCCTCCGTGGTGTACCGGAATGCCAGGATCATCGTCCTGGCGGAACTGAGCGCAAACTCATCGCCGGATTCCCAAAGCATGCCCAGAGTGCGCAGGGCCGTAACGGCGCTGGCCACCATCGGTTCCGGTTCCACGGTCGTGCCTGTGCCGTCGTTTCCGGTGAATGCCGCTTTCAACTTCGGTCCGAAGAACGCCTGTCCGTCACCCGACTGGTACAGCGTGGGCTGGATTGTCAGTTGATGGTTCTCCAGGTAGCTGCTGACCGCGCCGCGCGTGACGCGAGGCAGCTCGTCTTCCCAGATCGGATCGAGCTGCAGCTTGATCGAAAATGCGGACGTTCTGCCAAGCGCAGCCCGATTGTCGGCAGCCGGTGCAGCCAGCGGCTGAGTCAGCGGAACTCCCGGGCCAAGCACTTCACAGGCCAGCAGTTGCCCGGCGTTGCGATACAGCGACGACACCTGGTTCACATCCCACGGGACTTCCGAGATCACGGGATAGTCATCCGCGTTCGGAACGATGGGGGACACACCGGCCAGCAGAAGTGGACCGGCACCGCCGTTCAGCAGGCTGCTGAGATCCCGAGCCGCGGGTTCCGGATTCGACGCCGCTTTTGCCAGCAACTCATCCTGCCGCGAGAAAGTCGTGGCGCTGTTCTCCTGAATTTTGCTGTACACCGAGACGACAGTAACAACCAGCAGCAGAATCGTCAGTGGAGCAAGAATTGTCTGACTATGCACTTATGCCTCCCTTTTAACATCAGTTCGATACGGTGCCGTCTCATCGGGTGGCGATGTGCCATTCCGGCGATGTCTGTCACCGAGCCCACTGCACACGGACATGGCAATGGCCCCGCAGAATGGAGTCGGCAGCTCTGCCAGTCCGCTCAGTCGCAGCGAATTCGAAAACAGCTCGCGTTCGGCGTTGCTGAACATTGTCACCGCATGAGCATCAGAACCTGCTGTGGGGTGCCCGGTTGTCCCGTCGCAGTTCCTGGTGATTAGAACAGTGCCATTCTGATTCACGCGAACGTCCTGCAGGCGAGTATGGCAATCGGCGGCATGACATTTCCAGACTGATTCTTTGGCGGTCCAGATTTGACGCAACGTTTCTTCCATTTGCGCATGCGGAAGGGTTTGGCACCAGGTCTTTTCGTCACGCCGCAGAATGGCGCTCGCCAGGGTGGACACGCTCAACGATGTCCAGACCTCCACGTCAATACCCACTCGCCGGTTCACCGGTGCGATGGCGACCGCGGTGACGCTGCCGGAATGCGACAGGCTGACGGAAAATGCTTCTTCGTCATGATCGTTCAGGATCAGCGGACGTCCGTGCGAGCTTCGTGAAACGCGGCAACGTTCGGACCACTGCGGCACGCTGTTGAGCACGGCGTTCAACACGGCGCGACTGACCAGAAACTGTTGCCGCTTGGCGGCCGTTCTGTATCTCAGGTATCGGTGCCGGTCAGATTCACTTAGAGCGGCAACGGTCATGCAGGACGCGTGGTCATCGGTCAGTGTCAGCGCGTCATGCAGCCAGAACTTCGCTTCGGTCAGGACAGAAAACGGACCCGC
>CAZHET010000403.1:0-6106 GCA_964531585.1 uncultured Planctomycetaceae bacterium
CGACCGCCGCGGCAGCCTGAATGCCCGCACCCGCCCGTGAACCGTTACGGCGGCACACCGCAGTCATCGAGCTTCTGCGTAGGGCAGCGATGATCCGGCGACGGAAGCGGCTGCCTGTTCAGCGCGGCCGGCATTGTTTGCAGGGTCGACTCCGATGCGAGACCAGCGATCGCCGGCTTGCCAGTTCCGGCGGCAGTCGTGATGCCGAGTTGCCGGACGCACGTCGGCTGCGTTGTCCGGTCGAGTTCCCTGTTCTTCTGTCCGGTTTCAGCGGACCTCACGCAACGGCCTGATTTTTGGCGGAGCTAAAGCCGCTGCCGGTCGGTTCAAGCGGAAAATCGGGACCCCCTGAAGGTCTCCCCCAATTTTCCGCTTGAGCCGCACGCGGTCCGAGGGACCGCTCCGGCGACCGCGGCTTTGTTCGCTCGCCATCAGGCCGCAGCGGTTGCGGCCGGAAACCAACACAGAAAGGACTCTCTTATGTCAAACAACGCAACCCACAGTTCGTCGAACAAGCCCACGTTATATGCCTACAGCGTGCGGGAAACCGGCAACGGCAAGAGCTTCTGGACCCGCATCGGAGCGGCCTGGAGCATCAAAGACGGCGGCATCAGCCTGCAGCTCGACTGCATCCCGCTCGACGGCCGCATCGTCTGCCAGCCTCCCAAGGCAGAAGACGACCGCTCCGATATTCCGGCGTCGGAATAGTCACTCAACCCGCGGGGCGAGTCCGTTGACGGCTCGTCCCGCACAGCAGAAAGGAATCTGAATCATGCACACGATTTCACAGTCGACCATCGATCCCTTGTACGCGGCTCGTGTTCACCCGCCGCAGGTGACTTAATCTCTACGCATCGCGCAGAGGTTCTGGCTGTCAGGAGTCATCCGGACTCGAGTTGAATGAAGTCAGCGTCACAATCGACGGCCACCGCACCGCCCGACGATTTCGCGGTCATTACGATCATCCGTCACCAAAGTCTCGCCGGAACTACACGCTGATTTCCTGCGTCGCTCATGACATGGTAGCTTCCGGTCGGTGTGGATCGGCGGGCGGCCAGTGACAGTCAATGATCCACCCGGCCCGGCATGAAACAGGGAAGTCGACGCGTGACAGAAGACCATCTGACGGAATATAAGCGGGACTGGCGGGACGAATATCTGAAGTGGATTTCAGGATTCGCCAACGCCGCCGGCGGCGTGCTTGAGATCGGCCGCGATGACGACGGTCAGCCCGTCGGCGTCGACCAGCCAACCCGGCTGATGGAAGAATTGCCGAACAAGATCCGCGACATTCTCGGCATTGTGCCTGCCGTCGAACTGATCCGCGATCGTGGCAAGCACATCATCCGTGTCACCGTTGAACCCTACCCTTATCCGGTCAGCTATAAGGGCCAGTATCATCTTCGCAGCGGAACAACCAAACAGGAACTGAAGGGAGCAGCCCTCGATCATTTCCTGCTCAGCAAGACGGGGAAGCACTGGGACGCTGTTCCGGTGCCGGGCGTTGCGATCACCGATCTTCAGACTGAGGCCATTGCTCGCTTTCGCGAGCGGCCACTTCGCAGCAAACGCCTCAGTTCAGACATATTGAAGGACGATGACACCACGCTGATCGATAAGCTCCGCCTCACCGACGGGGCGTATCTGAAACGGGCAGCCGTGCTGCTGTTTCATCCCGATCCGGAAGCCTCTGTCACCGGAGCAGCGATCAAGATCGGCTATTTCAAGACCGAGAGCCAACTTCTCTATCACGACGAAATTCATGGCGGATTGTTCACGCAGGTCGACCGCGCGATCGACCTCCTGCTGACCAAATATCTGCATGCGACCATCTCTTACGACGGTATCCAGCGGGAAGAAACCTACCCGGTGCCGGAAACCGCGCTTCGCGAAGCCCTGCTCAATGCGGTGGCACACAAGGATTATTCGCTGGTAGTATTCTTCCCGGTTATTACGGAAGAACAGGCTGAGATACAGCCACGGCTGTTTCAGGTCACCCGTCAGAATCAGGAAGAAGGTAATTAGCAGCCGGCCGATCCGACCATTGCCGTCAAGGAACGGGTGAATGGTTTCAAACTGCACGTGGATGAGGCCCGCATCGATCAGCGATGAATACTGGCGCTCGTCGCGATGCAGATATTTCTCGAAGCGGTCGAGGCACTCCGTCAAACGTTCCGGCGGCGGCGGGACAAATCGGGCATTGCCGGGGCGACTGCCGCCGATCCAGTTTTGTGAAGTGCGGAACTCACCAGGCAGTTGGTGGCTGCCGCGGCCAGTGGACAACAGAATCTCGTGCATCTCCCGAATCAGACGTAGCGACAGCGGAAAGCCATCCCGGATGCGCCGCAGGCCATGCTCGACGGCCGCGACGTAACGCGAGACTTCCGCCACGTCGTCCACCGGCACCGACGGGGCTTCGTCGCTTTCATACAGCAACAAATCAGACAGCGACGACTGAGTGCCTTCAATCTGTGACGACAGCACCGCTTCCTTGCGGACGTAGTAATAGAGAAACAGATCGCGGTCGGGCAGCACGTCGGCGACACCATCCAGCCGGCCGACGGCACGGGACGCTTTGGCCAGCAGTTTCGCAAGCGGTGCGAGGTTGAGTGGCGGCTCGGGCGGCAACTCGGGAGGCACGAATGCCTGGTAGACTTCTCCCGCCACGCTGCGTTTGAGATAGGTACCGAGGCGGCGATTGTGTGTCATTGCCTTTCCTTTCTGTGCCAAAAAAGAAGACTTACATCGCCGTTCTTTCTTTTGCAAGCACGAAATCGCCGGAAGTCACCGCGATTGGCACGGAAAGATTATCTTGACCCAGACACCTTTCTTTTGTCGCAGTGCTTCCGGCCAGAGCTACTCTGATTCGTGCCGGGCGAACCCAATGCGGTGCTTTTTCTGGTCCGGCGTAGGCGGGGCGATCAGTTGCCGGATCAGTTCGAAGACCTGCCGGAACTGTCCGTCGTACCGGTTTTCGAGTTCGTCCAGCCGCCGCACCAGATCCGCATGCGACGCGATCATCTCGCGAAGGCGGACGAAGGTTCGCATGATTTCCACATTGACGTCGATTGCTCTGTCGCTTCGCAGCACGCTGGACAGCATCGCGACGCCCTGTTCGGTAAACGCATACGGAGGACGACGCAGTCCCATCCTGGCACTCGGATTGGAGGTCACAATCTGTGATCTCCATTCTGCGAACTCTTCGCTCGACAGTTGAAACATGAAGTCGTCGGGAAAGCGTCGCAGATTTCGCTTGACGGCCTGATTGAGAACCCGCGTTTCAACGCCGTACATCTCCGCCAGATCGGCGTCGAGCATCACCTTCTGTCCGCGAATCAGCAGGATCGACTGCTCAATTCGTTCGGCCGGGATCAGCGACTTCGGGGATGTTGCCTTCTTCTTCGCCATGATGGCCGGACGGTACAGGACATCCGCAGCCCAGACAACAGACGGCAACCGGCTGTTCGCCCCGCGGGAACCGACGGCGACACGACTGCATCGAAATCCGCGGCCATCGCTGCTCTTTCACCCTCGATCCGTTCACGACCGCCGGGTTCGCTGCCTCTTGATTCCCCTTGGCCCACCGTGCTTCTTCACGCGACGTCCGGCACGGCTCGACTTGATTCTTCGACGGGCGGTGGATTGCCGGCCATTGCAACGGCGGCTGCCGCTTGCTGTGGCAGGCAGGGCCGGGACATGCCAGAGGATCTGTCACTCGCCCCGGCTGATTCCTGCTGACTGCCGTCGCTCGCTCACCCCGCCGTCCGTGCTCCCCAACGGGTTTTCCTGCTCTCAGCCTCCGGTGAAGAGCACGACAAACCCTTTTTCACAGGAGCACTCAGATGGCCACGCAACCCACCAAACCTGTCGCGGAATTCAAACTCGGTCTCGTCAAAGCCGTCGTCTGGCGGAACGAAACCACCGTCGGCCCCAGGCACAACGTCACCTTCGCCCGGCTGTTCCGCCGCGACGACCAGTGGCACGAAACCAGCAGCTTCGGCCGCGATGACCTGCCGCTCGTGCAGCGAGTCGCCGAGCAGGCTCACACCTTCATCTTCAGCCAGAAGCCCGAACCCGCGGCCAACGCTGAACAGTCCGCCGACGCGAGCTGATGCCTTCGCTTCCCCACGCTCCGGTCGGCTGCGATTCGGCCGGAGTTTCTCTCTCGCAGGAGATCCCCGACATGGACCCGACCACGACTTACCGCGACCTGTTGGCCGCCCTCGCCGACGACGATCACGATACCGCCCGCGAACTCGCTGAGGCTCTCGCTGCCTGGCTGCAGCGCGGCGGCTTCTGGCCCGCCGATGTCCCGCGCCGCGACGTTCACGCCTGCCTGGCACGCACGCTCGACCGGACGCTGCCGCTTCCCGGCTCGTCATCACCGCCACTGTTCGAACTCGGCCGCACGGTCATCACGCCGGCGGCTCTCGATGAACTGCCGCCGGACGACGTCCAATCCGCACTGCACCGTCACGTCACCGGCGACTGGGGCGATCTCGACGACGAAGACCGCGACGCCAACACCGCCGCTGTGGCGGACGGTTCGCGAATCTTCTCGGTGTATCACTCAGCCGGCGGCACGAAGTTCTGGATCATCACCGAAGGCGGCGGCGGGAACCCAGCCTCCGCCCACCCCCGTCATTCCCGCGCAGAGTCTTGCCCTCGCGAAGGCGGGGGCGGGAACCCAGCCTCCGCACTCCCCGTCATTCCCGCGCAGAGTCTTGCCATCGCGAAGGCGAAGGCGGGAACCCAGCCATCAAACAACCCTTCGAAACCTCCTCCAGACAACAACTCTCTCGCCACGGGAATGGAGGGAGAAATATTCCTCCATCCAATTCCAATTCCTTTCCAAAAAAACACCACCACAAACACGGCCTATTCGCGCGCCCGCGCGTTTGGTGTTGTTTGATACTCGTTTGTATTTGTTTATCTGTTTAGGCGGCGAATTCACTTTGCAATTCAGCACCTTGCAGCCCGTTTTCTCCCCGGAATCCCGCTATTTTCTCCCCCGGTTCCCGTGACTTCCTCCCCGGAGTCCCGCCATCTCCTCCCCCGGTTCCCGCTATTGTCTCCCCGGAGTCCCGTCATCTCCTCCCCCGGTTCCCGCTATTGTCTCCCCGGAGTCCCGTCATCTCCTCCCCGGAATCCCGTCACGGAGCAAAGATCTCCCCGGGTTCCCGATAACTTTCTGCTTACCAATCCGGCGAATCGCTGGCACTGGTATCCTGATGACCAGCGAAACCGCGCCGAAAGCTCACATCCTGCAGTTCCCGGTGGATTCGACCAACGCCCGGGACGAGCTGAATATCTGCGAATTTCCGCTCGCCCTGCTGTCGGACCGCAGCCCAACGCCGTTAAGAGTTTTTCCCCCGGAAAACACGCTCGTTTAACCCGTGGCCGAAAGGCCAGGCCGTCACGGCTTGCACCAACCTGGCCTCTCGGCCACGGGTTAAACGAAAATAAACTCTTAACGGCGTTGACCGCAGCCCCGGCAATACGCTGGAACTCTGCTTCACCGATACATTTTGGGATCATTCAGCCGGCAAACAGATCGAACGATCACTGAAGGTCTCGGCTCCGCCAAGCTACGGACTGCCCACCGCCAAGGACGAAGAAGTCCTGTTGGCTCGGATCCATTACACCGATCTGGTCAACCAGTTTTCATCGCCGACCGTGCCGTTCACGCGCTATGAACTTATCAAATTGCTGGGCTGGGATTTTGGAGGCAAAAGCTATACCCGGCTGCGCGAATCGATGGCCCGCTGGAAGAGTGTCACGCTGGACTATCGCAACGCCTGGCGAGACCACAGGGCGAAGTGCTGGGTGTCGGAAGTATTCTCGCTGATTCAACTATCCACGATCGAACACGAAGCCCTCGCCTCCGCCGACGCAACTCAGCAACAAGCCCTCAACAACCCCGCCTTCCGAGACTTCCAGCTCACCCTGCTGACCGATGACCTAATCCTGCACCGATTCCCACTCGCCACGAGCGATGACGTCAGCAAACCGCGGTCGCGCCAAACGCACACCGCCTGACCACCCGACCGTCCCGCCAACCAACCATCGTCCATTCGCATTCTGACCACCGCTGAACCACCAACCG
>CAZHET010000404.1:0-3871 GCA_964531585.1 uncultured Planctomycetaceae bacterium
ATGACGCATTTGTCGCCGAGCATCGGGATGAATGGCTGCGGTAGTGCCGGTTGTCGGCGCAATCGCAGCTCCGTGGTTGCGACTTCGTCTTTGTGGCTTCGTCTTTGTGGCTTCGTCTCGCCGAGAAGGAAGCGACTGTGATCGAGAGTGTGATATCGAGCGTGTGATGAGGAAACGCGTCGAGCGTTGCAGAACGCTGCGTGACAAAACGTCGCGTCGTTGCGAGACGCGACTACTTCGCGCCGGCGTATTCGGCGTACGCGGACTCGATCGATGTCGGCGCGTCGGCGTCGGCCGAATGAATCCAGACGGCGTAACGCAGCCGCAGTTGGTCGCCCGGTCTAACCGTGACTTTGCTCACGTCTCCCTTATTCATCGCCTTCCGGCCGAATGGATTTGCCGCGACGAAGCCGTAGTCGCGAGCGTGCAGCCAGCTCGGGCGAAAGTTGTCCGGATGGCACATCACCGTCATCCCGATTCGTTCGCCGTCAATCAGGCCGCTGTAGTCGCACCAGCGAGCGGGATGGCTCCAGATCTGATCGGCTCCCGTGCGGCCCTCCGAATCGCTCAGTTTTCCGCCTTCAACTTCGCTCAGCGCAGTGGCGACTCGAAAGCCAAGGCCCATTTCTTCCTGATCGCCGAAAGCAAATTCGTTGTCCGAATGAAATGTGGAATCCCAGCTCAGCAGGTAGCCTCCCTGGCGAACGAAGAATGAGCAGCGAAAGGTTTCCCGGCATACCAGCGAACCGTCTTCGCGCAGGTAGTGTTTCTTTTCGACGAACGATCCGCTGCCGTGGCCGCCGCGAGGTTCCTGTTCAAAGCCCATGTGAACGATGCGGGCCTTGTTGCGCCAGAAGTCGGCTCCGTCAATATCGCCGAACGCCAGCCAGATACCTGGATGCATCGTCGCATGATCGCTGCGGTCCGCGCCATCCACCGGCGGATGGTTGCGAGTCACCTGCCGGCCGTTTGGTGCCCTGACGTGAGCAAAATACGGGCGAGGAATTTCCGTGTCTTCGTAAACGTACGTGGCAACCGGCTCATCGTCGACGGTAATCACCACCCGCCCCGGTTGTCTTTGAAACTCGACCTGTTGTGCTGCACTTTCGACTGCGAAAACGCAACACAGAATGACAGCGATCAGGTGTGAAAATCGAAATCGCATTCCAGGATGCCTTCGAGGCACGGCCGCTTGCTGAAACGGGGGAACGGCGGGGTGAGAATCAGATCGTGATTGAGTGCTCTGTCAATCAATGTGAGATGGATATCGATATGCCACCGGCACTCGGGAGGGCGCGGCAGGTGCCGAGCCGCGTGCTCCAATGGGCACCCGAAGAACAAAACCGGGACAAAAAAACCGGGACAAGAAAACCGGGACAGAAAAGCACACTGTACGACGGGACTCCGATCCCGTCGCTGAAATCCGACGGAATCGGAGTCCCGTTGTACGAAGTCGTGAATACTCCGGACTAAGCGCCTTCGGGCACCGCCCAGTGCCCGCCGGTACGATACCGGCGGCCGAGCAACGTATTCGCCTCATCATCGCCGATGACCGATTCCCCCGCGACGTCCACTCGAAGTGAACGGCCGACACGAACTGCCGTGTTCGCCAGATGAACCAGCGACGTGGAATCATGAGCCGTCGTGGCATCGGCTGCGGGGCTTCGGCCTTCGGAGATCGCCTGCAGAAAATCGACCTGATGGTTTCGCGGCAGTTCCGGCCTTTCTCTCGGAGCCGGGTCGCTGACCGGCTTGTTCGATTCATCCCATACCTGCAGCTTGCCGCGTTTGCTGACGAACAGCATTCCTTTGGTGCCGTAGAACTCGATGCCGCAGTCGCAGTTGTGCGGATAGCTGGTGGACCAGATGCGCATTTCAAAGATCATCTGTTTTCGCTGGCCGACGCTGCCGTCGCCCGGCCATTCGAAGGTACATGTTGCCGTGTCCGGAAATTCCTGATCGTCGTCGAAGTAGTACTTGCCGCCGACCGCGGTCACGATTGACGGCAGTCCGGTGACTCCCAGTCCCCACCGCGCGATGTCGATTTCGTGAGTCCCGTCGTTGCCGATGTCGCCGGTGCCGAAGTTGTGCCACCAGTGCCAGTCGTAATGAAAGCGGTTGTCCTGAAACGGCACGAATTCGGCCGGTCCGACCCATGTGTCGTAATCCAGCCCCGCCGGAGGATCGGACGGCTGCGAATGTCCGATGTTACGGCGTCGCTGGACATTCCACGCCTTTGCCATCAGCACGTCTCCGATGAGGCCTTCCCGCAGCATCTGAATCGCGCCGGCAATTCGTGGGTCGTTGCGGCTCTGCGTTCCGTGCTGGACGACGACGTTGTTTCGTTTCGCCGCTTCGACCAGCAGGCGTCCTTCTTTGAGATTGTGACTGCAGGGCTTTTCGACGTAGACGTGTTTTCCCGCGTTGCAGGCCATGATCGCGGCCGGAGCGTGCCAGTGATCGGGAGTCGCGATCACGACGGCGTCGACGGACTCGTCATCCAGCACCTCCCGCAGATCGCTGGTCGCATGCGCGGCTCCGGATTTCTCGGCGAACAGCTTTGCTCGGTTGGCGTCCGGATCACAGGCCCACGCGACGGTTGCGTCTTCCGCGAAACCACCGAGCAGCCCCTGCGCCCGACCGCCGCAGGCGATAAAGCCAACCACTGGTCGGGCCTTTCCGATCGCTGCACGGGCGGTGTGTGTGGCCAGAGAACCGGCGGCCAGTGCGGCACCGGATGTTTGCAGGAAGTGTCGACGGGTACTGCCAGCCATCTGGTCGCTCCTGTTTTCTCGCGGGAATATTTCCGGGTTGGGGGAAAGCTGCAAATCTATCGGTGAACAGCCCGTTTCGCCAGGCATTGAGGCATGCGCCCCGTCAGGCTGCAGTCTTCGGTACACGCGGCTCGGCAGGTGCTTCCTTTTTTCGCAACGACTGCTCCCTTGTCGTGACCAACATGCGTGGCGGCAGAATTCAGCGAATCGGCCCGGCGCGACTGTGGTCCGGCGGAACCTGCTGACGCGGCGTCTCAGTAGTTCCCATCGCGCGATTCGAAGTGAGTCGGCTTGTTCAAAGTCGGGTTGCCGCGCCGCAGCCAGTCAGTGATCCAGTCCAGCATGACATCGACGGGAATTGATGGTGGGCCGAATAGTTGGTGTGAGAATGCGGCGTTGCTGAGCCACGCCGTTTCGGCTTCGCGGCCTGCGAACGTTGCGTTGACGCCGAATCGGCGGCCGAATGCTTCGGCGACATCTCGAATACGAAGCGTCTCTGCTCCGGTGACGTTCAGGATCGTCGGCGGCGCTGTGGCATGACCCAGTGACTGAACGATGTGCGCGATCGCGTCTCCCTGCCAGATCACGTTCACGTAGCCGGTGGTCAGGTCAATGGGCGTGCCGGATGCCACTTTCTGCGCGACATCCACCAGCACACCGTAGCGCAGGTCGACGGAATAATTCAGCCGAATGATGCTCGACCGCGTCCCTCGGTCCGCGGCGGCATCCGTGAAGGCCTGCTCGCGGCCAAGACAGGATCGAGCGTAGTCACCGGGCGGATTCGTCGGTGACGTTTCGATGGCACCGCCGGATTCCGGCGTTGTGAACGAGTACACACAGCCGGTGGACAAAGCCACGATGTTTGAATCATGAAAACGGCGTGCCACGAGTCGCGGCATGTCGACGTTCATTCGCTGCAGCGATTCCAGCTGCTGGCTGCTGCCGAATTTGATGCCTGCCAGATGAAAGATGTGGTCAACACGGGGCAGGGCAGCGACCTGAGCTTCGTCGGTCAGATCCGTCGGCAGCACTTCACAACCGGCCGCTGCAAATTCGGCGCGAGTCTGTGGCGAATCGAATCGCGATACGGCCAGCAG
>CAZHET010000404.1:3881-6095 GCA_964531585.1 uncultured Planctomycetaceae bacterium
GCCTGTCGCTCGAAGGCCGGCGGTGGGGGTGAGGATACGGCCAGCAGTCGGTCGCGGCGACCGAGCTGGTCAAGTGTCCGCCGGAGCATCAGGCACAGATGAAATCCCATTTTTCCGCCGGCACCAAGCACCGCAAAAGAACCGGGTGTGTTCTCGATCGTGGACAGGACGCCCGGCGTCGGCCGGGAAATGATCTCGTGCAGTTCTGCCAGACTTTGTGGCGGGTTCTTGTTCAACGGGGATTGTGCTGACACGGTGGAAGTTTCCGGTTTGCGAAACGGGTGTGGCTCAGTCTCGCCGAGAACCAGGCGTCTGTCATGCGACTGGCTGAACGGAAAACTTATCGAACGAGTTCCTGCGTCTGCTGAAAGCCTGGCGCGTCCTTGCGAAAAGCGCCCCCGACAGGTTTGCCATTCCCACGGAATGGGCGAGCCGCGCGACGTCAGTCCGCGACCACACATTCGGCACGGACAGAGCTGCGGACAGACGGCGCGAAACTCGCCCGCGCGTTCGCAGCAGAGTCCTGTGCGGCCTCAATCTCTGTCATTGCCATCACCTTCGCGAAACTCGCCCGCGCGTGCGCAGCAGAGTCAGAACGCAGACCGCGCTGATCCATCCGCGTTGGTTCATTCCCGCGAGCGAACGGTTTCATTACGCTCCGTCGCCTCACATCGAACTCAATCGCTTTTTCTGAACTGCCGAACGGTAAACAAGTGGCCGACAATCAGGAATCTTCACTGCCCGAACCGCTGGATGTCGTCGTCGTGGGTGCTCACCCGGACGACGTGGAGATCGGCTGTGGCGGTACGATCGCCCGCATGGTGCAGCAGGGATACCGCGTCGGCATTGTCGATCTGACTGATGGCGAACCGACTCCGCTGAGTCCCGGGCCGGAAGTTCGTCTTGCCGAATCGCGGCGGGCGGCGGAAATCCTGGGCGTGCATGTTCGCGAAACGCTGCCGCTGCAGAACCGTCGTCTGTTCGATGATTTCGACTCGCGTGTTGCGCTGGCGAAAGTATTTCGTCGATATCGTCCCCGGCTGGTGATGGGCATTGCCGATGCGACACCGATGGCGTCTCCTGACCACTGGCAGGCTCGCCAGTTAACTGACGCGGCCGTGTTTTATTCGAGGCTGACAAAATGGGACGCACACTTTGAAAACCTGCCCGTACATCGTATTCAACGGCAGATTTGGTATCCTCTCGGCCTTCAGAATTTCAGCCTGCCGGAAGGCGGGGGGCGGTTCGTGTCCGATATTTCGGTGACTCTGGAAATCAAGCTGAATGCCATCCGAGCGTACGTGACTCAGTTCCCCGAGGAAAAACATCGTGTCTTTCGGCTGGTGGAGAGTCAGAATCGTTTGCTGGGGACGTCGGCGGGGTTCGAGGCAGGCGAGATGTTGATCGCGACAACCACACTGGGCATTCGAAACGTGTTCGACACACTGTGCGGCAGCAGTGAACAGTCCTGAATACAATCCGGCAGCCGGTGAATCCCGCGGCAGCGGGACTGAGTGTCATTCCATCTCCGGTCGCGGGTTCTTGAATCTTCTTCGGCGAGCGTTTGTGGGAAAATCGGGAAGGTCTATGGTTTCCATTCGTACGGGTCATGTCAGCATCACGGGAAACTTCCGCGACAACAACGAAGACAGCTATGTTGTCGACGATTCGTTGCGGTACGTGATCGTGGCCGACGGAATGGGCGGTCAGAACGCAGGCGAAAAAGCCAGCGCTCTGGCCATCGAACTCATCCCGAAGCAGCTTGAACGTTGGCTGAACTTCGAATCCGCAGAAGCGGATTCGGCCACACAGGCGATCGACAAAGCCGTCGACTTTGCCAACGCAGAAATCATGGCGCTCAGCGAAAACGATCCGTCGCTGCGCAACATGGGAACCACAGTCGTCTTTCTGGTGCGAGTCGGCGACAGCTTTTTCGTTGGCGGCGTTGGGGACAGCCGAGTGTACCAGCTGCGCGGCGACAAGCTGGTTCAGTGTACGACCGATCATTCGCTCACGCAGGCGCTTTTGGATGCCGGAACGATTTCTGCCGCTGAAGCAGAGACTCACCGCTACAAGAACGTTCTGTACCGCTACCTGGGCACTCGCGACGGGTCCTCGGGAACAGAAGCGCGCCAGATCTTTCCCAGGCCGGGTGACCGATACCTGCTGTGCTCCGATGGCGTGACCGACGGCATCAGCGACGAAAAGCTGCTG
>CAZHET010000405.1:0-6070 GCA_964531585.1 uncultured Planctomycetaceae bacterium
TACCCGATCATCTCGACCGGTTCGAAGTGGTCCATGAAATACGTGAAATGGCCGGCGGAATCAAACCACGTCCCGTCACCTTCCGGCACGTTGTACCAGTGGCCCTTCAATTGGCACACACTCACTGCATACCAGCCCGGCTGAGGTCCTCGTAGTCCGTCCTTGCTGACCACATCCGGTCGGCTTCTGATATACGGTGCGGGCAGCCGATACTTCAGCCCGATGTCCTTCGGATCAAACCCGCTGAACAGAGCAGCCTGCAGATCAATATCGGGATGCTCGTCCTGCCACCATTTCAGCATCAGGATGTCCTGTCCCCAGTCGAGATTGCTGTCGACCAGCCAGTCATGCCCGTTCTTCGGTCCGCCAGCCGCTTCATTGAAGTAGCTCAGCCAGTGCGGAGCATGGTTCATGACGGCAACGAATTGCCAGACGAGCAAACCGCCCGCGAACCACTTCCACCAATATCCGCATGTCACAATTCTTGCCGCCATGAGATACAAAAACGGCAGCGCGGGCAGAACGTAGCGAAAATGATGATTCATGCCGGTCTGCGAACCCACAACAACAAAGATGATGGTTGCCGGCGTGAGCAGCAGCAGCCATTCCTTCCACAACGTGGTTCCTGCGCAACGGGGTTCAACTACGACTCCAGGAACTCGCAGGGAACGTTCCGGTGCCTGGCGTTCGAAAGATGCTGACGATCTGGTGATCAAAAGCGACCCAAGAGCCGTCAAAATCAGGATCTGAGTCGCATGCGGTACCTTCACTGCAAAGGCCACCAGATAGTAGTACCACCAACCTTCCGTGCGCCACTGCCCCATCAGATAGGACTTGATATCTCGCTCAAAATCACGTTTCTGAATGTCTATTCCCTGAAGGTAGCAGGCTGGGACGGGAACTGGAATCCGGCCAATCGCCGTGCCCGTAAACCGATTCGAAACGGTGGTCTTCGCCGACGCTGCATCATCAGCGGGAAATCTCAGGGATTCGCTCACGAACGTGATATCGCCCAGTCGTGTGCAGGTACCGTCGAAGGCATAGCAGGCATTCAGGACCCAAAGACTCAGTACGCCCGCTAAAAGTAAGTGAACCAGGTCGTGGCGGATTGCCCGGACACCGCGCTGGCCGAACCATCGCCACACCGGGAGGACAACGGCGAATGTAAGCGGCAGGGCAACGCACCACGTCATCTTCGACAGCAGGGAGAGTCCCATGCAGCCGCCGAGAAGTATGGTGTTTAGCAAAGACACTTCGCAAAGCCAGGCACGAAAGCGGCTGATCGCGAGCAACCCCAGGACGGACGCGCTCACGTCGGTCCCGATCACGGATCCGTGACCCAGGAACTCAGGAGAGAGTGTCATCAGCATCACAGCCACGATGGCACCAGGCGTTCCGTAGAGCCGCAGCGCCCAGCGATACACGACACACAAACCGACCAGCGAGATGGCGAGCAGAGATATCCGGCCAAGGATATGCAGGCGAATAGAATCGGCACCATTCGCCTTCACAAAATCATGACCCACGAGAAATTCGGAACGCGATGACGGATCCAGCCGATAATGCGTCCAATCCGTTAGCGGATTCGCCGCCACGACCGGGATTGCGGCCCAGGTTTCGGCCAGCGGGGGATTCACGGCGTACAGTTCGAAGCGGCCGAGTTGCAGATGACTGACACCGGCAGCGAGGTGAGCCGCTTCGTCGATGCTCGGCGAGTGACTGGTGGCGCTCCAGATAAACAGCACCGCATGAAGAGTGCCAGTCGCAAGCATCACCCCAAATGTCACCGGGCCAGGACGACGTTCGCGTGACTCGATGCAGCGTTGGTCGTGGATGCCTATGCCTGCCGCGGCGTCACGAGTAATGGCCACAGCGTTCATTGCTGTGTGGAGAGCGGCGATGTACGTTTTCGGTAGACGAAGTAGACCAGCAGTGCAAAGACGAGCACATTTGCAACCAACAGCCAAAGCAACCGCGGATTGACGCGATCGACAGGTGCCGTCAGAACCTCTGGTGGAAGTGCGTTTGGGTCGGCTAACGGAGAACCATCGGGGGTACAGTTGCCGATCGATGAAATCGTCATCCCGTCGGGATCGGAACGATAGTCATTGATCGATTTTCCCTCTCTCGCGCCAAACGTCGCAACGTCGAACACGCTGTCGTCAATCGGTTCGTTGCCGCTCTTCCAATCGATGGACAGCTTCACGACTTTGTCGATATCGCCCGGAGTCGGCCATGCTCTACGAAATGCCGTTGCCTCCACTGTTTCGGGAACCCACACTCCGTTGATTTCGCGCCACTGAGTATTAACTCGGTTGATCAGCAGACGTCTGTCGGGCTGCCCCGGCGGGATTTCGAACAATTCGGCCTGCTGAATCGAAAAACCCTGCTTTTCTGATATGCGAATCCGACTCAGCCACGCTGACGGCTGTGCGTCAATTGGGGGTGGCGGAGGCAATTGATGTCGGGTGAATTCGTACAGACCGTCACCGACGTCGATGACCTCTGAATAAGTTCCGGTCAGTACGAATCCCAGTCCGGCGCTGTCGAAATTCCGACGCCAGTCCGGAATTGCACCGGTTCCGGTGAGCGGCACAAGCCGCGGGTCGATCAGCAGTGCATGCTGCCTGTTTCGATCTTCCCGCTTGTGAATCCCCACTACGGCTGCTTTTCCGGAACCGTAACACCACTGCACGATTTTGTCCGGATACTCCAGCCACACCGCGGCCCTGCCGTAGCTCCACTCGGTGCGGTGCAGTTCCACGTCCGGGGAGATACTGGAACTCTGCCAGATCTCCTGCACAACCTTCTTTTCATCTTCTGTGGTCTCTATCTCACCCGTGATTGTGAATTCCGCCCACTTCAATCTCTGCCGAGCGTCCAGCCAGCCTTCCATCAGATACTTGCCGACGTCGGGTGATACCGCAGGATCATCCGGCTCTTGTCCGAAAGCCCGCGGTGTAATCACGAAACAGGCAAGGCAGCCGAAGACTACCGTTGGATAGAGCCTTCTACAGCGGAGCGAAAGTGGTGTGTCGGACATGAGTTATTCACCTTGAGGTGGTAGGTTGCTGGCAGAAATTACCCGAGTCAACAGTCCGTTCCGCTTTCGCCAAATTGTGTTGTATGCGACTTCGTCGAATTGCGGACCGAGCAGGAGAACTGGCTGAAGACTGCCGGGAAATCACTAACTCCCCCCGGGCCCAGGAGTTTCACATTCCTCACTTTGGTCGTCGGGAACGCGAAGTTGCTGCAGCGATCCGTCTGTCTGACCACCAGCGGCCTTGCAATAGTGTCTTACGGAAGGATACTCAACCCAAATGGGTGGGATGAAAAAAATCTGAACCAAAATCATCTCAATTGTTTGGTCACAAACTGAGCCCTGAACACAACTTTCCACCTTGACACATGCGTAATAGTTCAGTGGATTCGTTTCAGGCTCATGTTCAGTTTTCGTTGCCGACCTGCCTTCCTCACCCACGCCGGGCGGAGCCACATTGTCGTAGTCGGGCTGTTTGATCGGCCGAGTCGCGGTTTGACAATAGTGGCCGTCCAGGGTCTCGCCCGGATGATCTTCATAGACGCAGTCGACAACTGCGCAGCCGCCGACGACACCGGTACACTGCATAGACTTCAGCCTGAAGCAGTCACCGCCGGTGATGGACTGCATTTCCGCATGCGAGAGTTCGCGAGCGCGACCGACCGTGTGCAGGTACGAAGCGGTGGCCAACGCCAGGGCGGAAAATCCAACAATTCGGAATCGTTTCATCAGAGCATCCTTAAGAAAGTGACGGATTGGTCAGACTCGATCCTCAGCTTCTGGTCATTGAGCGAAACAGCAAAGCACAAACCAGCGACTGCGTAAACAACAGTCCGAGTCCCATACCTGCGACGCGGTTACTGAGAGACAGGGTAAACGGGTTCTGTTGCGACGCGGCTTCTCCCGGCGGCACCGTAAGGAGAACTCCGCCGTCGATTCGGTCATGCAGTTGCCATGTGCTTTCACATCGGAACGCATTCAAGCCGTCCCAGACGATCGACCGAGACCGATCTGAGGCCGGGTGCCACACCAGGAAATGGCCACTACCAGAAGCTTGTTCGCGGGTGTGGGCGATGACCGGATGCGGCCAGTTCAGCGCTTCCTTCCAGCTTGTCGAAACGGCCTTCGTGCGTACGTCATACTTGCGCAGGGCATCGGACAGGTCCTGCATCGACGTTCCTGCAGAATTGGACGGAAACTCGCGAACGAACTCCGCGAAGTCACCAGTGGCATTCCCATAGTACCTCAGCACATAATCGACGCACCGAGGCCCGCACAGCAGATCCTGACCGTTCGTGTCGGAAAGTGGTATCGCTGCCGTATCCCCCGCAAACGCGGTCACGCTGACTGAACAGAGCGCGATGGCTTTAAAGCATTTCATGGCTTCACCCGGCAAATCACGGGCAACAACTTGACAACGTGGCTCCGTCGCAGGCCCTCTCTCGTTAGTCTGGTGGTTCTTATCTCGACTGTACCACGTAGGATCGTTCCCGGCACTTCGTCGCCATCGATACAAAGCTCCACGTGCAGGTGTCCGTCATGCTCAGTTGCATCACCAACAATCCGTGCGTTCAATGCGGTGCCGCTTCGGACGCCACTGTTCAGAAGGCGCGCAGTGACGGTGAGATCTGCGACAGTGAGAGGCGGCTCCAGCATGAACTGAATACTCCGCGATGGTTGTTCTCCACCGGCGACGCTGCCGAAGTGAGCCAGTTCCGGAGTGACTCGAACACTGTCTGCGCATGAAACGACAACCGGGATCTCAATCATGTCATCGCCGGGGGAGACCGTCAGGGTCACGACACCTGAAATCACACTCGCCGGGTCACCAGGATCAGGCGAGTCGGCTGCAATGCTGATTCGCCATGACTGCACGGCGTCGTCTGGCTGACTATCCCGCGCATCTGTCTCGTCAAACAGTTCGCAATGCAGATGCGGGCTGTTAGTCGCCACGTGAACTGACTCGCTCGGAGCGTCGGCGAAATGCAGCACTCTCACAGAAGCTGGTCGCGATGGCAGGTCGCCACGAATGTCCAACCTGGGCGGGTGAGCCACCAGCGGGGGTCGAACCGCGGCAACAAGCTGCAACGTGATCGGTTCATGACCGGATTCGCGAAAGAACACGCGAATCCGTTTCTGAATGTCTCCGTAACCCTCCGGGACACGCAGGCTCGTTTCGAGTTCTCCCTGAGCGCCGGGTGAAATCTCTGTGCTGTCCGGCTCAACAACCGTGCATAGACATTCCGGAACGATCTTTTCGATCGTCCACGCCTCGGAAGAGTCGTTGGCGATCACGAACGAATGGCGAATAACGTCGTGAGGCCGGACGCGGCCAAAGTCATGCACATGCATGTTCGGAGTCGCCGAAAAATGCTCCGACACCCCCTGCTCAACCGAGCGGGCCGCGGACTCTGGTTCGGGAATACAGCCGCCAGCCGGGACAAGCAGCGTGATGGCAGCCGGCAGCAGCAAGACAAGCGCCTGACGCCGTCGCGTCTGCCGGGAGAGCATCTCGACGACAGTCGCCGCTTCGTTGTAAGCGGGAACAATCGCAGCCAGACGGTCTTCCTGATCCGAGAACGCGGTCATAACAACCTGCCTCCGCCACTGTTCGTGGGCCGTCCGGCTAAAGCGAACCACGAATCAGCTTGTTTCACCCGCCACCACTGTCACCCCACAACCCGGAAGGGGATGATGGATGATGGATGATGGATGATGGATGATGTGACTTTAAGGATCTCCCGACGAATTGACAAGCCAGCGGTCTGGAAATGTCTTCCGGTTTTCGAAAATCTCCGAAGTTCAGTGCATTGTGAATTGCGGCGAAAGTTCGCTCCGTTCGCATTTCCGGCACCAGCCCGAACGTACTGCCTGTGGCGAGATTCACGCGTGTCCATTGCTGCAGCGAGCATTCCTGCGGAAAGCAGCGGAGATCGGGACGGGACAATGGTCCCGTCCTGCGACGTGCTGGCCTAACAGGACAGCGCCAGGTTCCGTGAGCGGCACGGCGCTAGCCGCCGGTTTTTCCCA
>CAZHET010000406.1:0-4897 GCA_964531585.1 uncultured Planctomycetaceae bacterium
CCAAACCCGCATCCGCATCCTCAGAATCCAACTCGCACCGCTTCAACGGGATGCAACGCCTCCAGCATCAATCCGCAAGGGGCGAAACGATGAGCCGTGACCTCTCCATCAGCCAGGTGGCCCGCCAGCTTCAGATCCGGCGGGAAACGGTCAAAAGCCTCATCGAACAAGGCCACCTCGAAGCCTACGACGCCGCCCCACCGTCCGCCCCCCGCCGAGCCTACCGCATCACCGAACCCGCACTCGCTGCCTTCAAGCAGGCACGGAGAGTCAAAAAGCCAGTTCCAATGGTGCGCCGTCGACAGGCATCGTCTGTTACAGAGTTATTCTGAGTTCATTGGTGCAACATGTGCCATTGCAGGCACACCGCTCACCGCCCCGGTCGGCTTTGGTCGCCACTGCGGACCTGCTCATTCAGGGCGTGGCGTTGAAGGACGTGCAATATCCTTGGGCCCACGGCGACGCCCGAGTCAGCCACACGTACAGACCATCGCAAGCGAAGAGTCGCCCGCAACATCGTCGATGGCATTTTCGTATGAGGCGGAAAACCTCTCGGCGATACTCACGGGGTTCTCACTGTTGGCGGCGAACCAGAACGCACGGCACGGCCTGGTGCCGAACATTTCTTAGATGTTTCATGCATTCTCGGCCGCGGATTCGCAACATACTGCTGATCTCCGGCGTGTGTCGAAGGAGAGCCCGTGGAGGCTCGATAGGAGGCCAGGAGGATGGCATGGCCATCCGACCGAATCCGAATGAAAGTGCATGGACCATGGTCAACGCCAGATCCCACACCGAGCTTCCGGGCGGCCGTGAATCCTCGGAATTGCCGCCCGCGTTGTTAAGCAAAGCAACGGTGTGTCAGTTGCTGGACAACGTGACTGCCAAGCATGTCGAGAACCTCGTTCGTTCCGGCCGCATGCCTGAACCCGTTTACCTCGGCCGCAGCCCCCGTTGGCCAACGCCGTTAAGAGTTTTTCCCCCGGAAAACACGCTCGTTTAACCCGTGGCCGAAAGGCCAGGCCGTCACGGCTTGCACCAACCTGGCCTCTCGGCCACGGGTTAAACGAAAATAAACTCTTAACGGCGTTGCCCGTTGGCGGCACGCGCAGTTGATGGACTGGATCGAAGCCGGTTGTCCCGTGGTGGATACGAACAAACTCGCGGTCTGGCAGGGCGAAAAATCGGTCACATTGCGTCAGCGTCTCGATTCAGGCTCTGAAAGGTGCGTAAGATAGTCGGAAAGACGACCGGCCGTTTGACATTGTGCCGCTTGGTACAATGTCGAGCACTGTCCCTTGATAATCCCTGCCGGAGAAGTGTGATCAATGGCAAGCGCCCACAAAGATGCCAAAGGCTGGCGAATCTGTTACATCGATCCAAACGGCAACCGTCGCTCACTCCGCCCGGGCAAGGTGAACAAGACGACTGCAAATCAGATAGCCCACTACGTTGAGTTGCTGGTTGCCGCAACGGCAAGCCGAGGCACGCTGGAGCGGACAGCGGCCGCATGGCTCGGTGAAATCAGCGACACGCTGCACGCGAAGCTGGCACGCGCGGGCTTAACTACACCACGAGAGAAGGTGGCTCCGGTACCGGAACCATCAATGCTGCTGCTGAAGGATTTCCTGCAGGACCACATGACGCACGGCCGAACGGCGCAGGGCAACAAAGCCGCGCCGGCGACCGTCGTGAAGTGGCGACCGACACAGGTATTCCTGAATAAGCTGTTCCCCGGTCGTGAACTTGCCAGTATCACGGCCGAAGATGCCCATCAGTTTCGCGTCTGGCTGGATAGCCGGCGAATTAAGCAGAAGACGGCCGGCCGCCGGGGGCAGCCGATGACGGAGAATGCCAAGCGTCGGCACATTGCAACCTGCAAGATGTTCTTCAACGCGGCGAAGCGCCGCGGGCTTGTGAGCGTGAACCCGTTCGAATCCCAGGTGAGCGGGACGCAGGCGAATCGGAGCCGTGACTTTTACGTCACCCCGGGCGACATGCGCAAGATTCTTGATGCGGCACCCGACGTCCAGTGGCGGCTAATGATTGCGCTTTGGCGACTGGCAGGGCTTCGCAAGATGGAAGTCTTTCGGCTGACATGGGGCGATGTTCAATGGCAGGCAGGAAAACTGCGTGTCACGTCAAGCAAGACGGCTCACCACGATGGCTGCGACGTGCGTTTCGTTCCGCTGCGGGACGTGCTGCCGTATCTGAAAGACGCACTTCAGGACGCGTTGCCGGCGGGAAAGCGAAGTCTGCCGGTAGATGCTGCGATCATCACGCGATTCTCTGCCAGCAATTCGAATCTCGACAAGCCGTTCCGAGTGATTGTCGAATCAGCCGGCCTGGTGCCGTGGCCGAAGTTGTTTCAGAACTTGCGGGCATCCTGTGAAACGCAGTGGTTGAAGGACGGCGAACGTGCCGATCTGGTGGCGAACTGGATGGGACACAGCGTAACCGTCCAGCGAAGACACTACGTTCAGCACACCGACGAAGACATTGCCGCGTTCAATGCAAGACCAAGCTTCAAAAGTGGCAACACAGGTGGCAACAAAGGCACGCGAAACGAAACGAATCGACGAGAACGGGTGATCGTGACGACACGGTCAAAACCCGGTAATAACACCGGTCCCCAGCGTTTTTCCGCGTCGAACGTGATTGAATCGATTAACCCGGCCAGGACTTGAACCTGAACTAACAGAACCAAAATCTGTTGTGCTACCAATTACACCACCGGGTTAAGGGGGCGGTCGCAACGCTCGCCGACACACAAACCCGCGGTGGGCGTGACGGGCGGGCTTGTTTCGTTGTGGCGGGAAGTCTACCTGGCCGGTTTGATGTCGGCAAGATTGCTGACAGGACACGGCCAACTGTCAGTCGTTTCGCAGTTTCAGACCCATTTCGCCCAATCGTTGGCGGATTTCGTTCAGCGACGTGACACCGAAATTTCGGCTGGACAGCAACTCGTCCGGTGTGCGCTGCACAACCTGGCCGACGGTTTGGATGCTGAGCCGCGTCATGCACTTCCGAGACCGTACGGACAGGTTCAGGTCGGAAATCGGCCTGTTCATCAGAAGTTGTTCTTCGGGAGACAGGTTTTGATCGACGAACGTCTCGCGTGCGTGGACTCTGTGCAGATTCTGCCCAATTCGCAGACCGTGTGCGGCGAGCAGTTCGCGGATTTCCAGCAGCGATGTTTCGCCGAAATTCTTGCCTGCAAGCAGTTCCTGTTCGCTGATTTCCGTCAGGTCGCCGAGGGACTGAATATTCATGGCCGTCAGGCAGTTGCGACTGCGAACGGACAGTTCGAAGTCTGTGACCGGGCGGCTGAGCAATTGCTTCAGGCGGGCTTCCTGGCGCGCCTGATCTTCATCGTAATACATGTCCTGGGTGGCTTCGATGTCCTTGAGGTACAGCGTTGCCTGAGCGTGATTCGGGTCATGTTCCAGGATTCGTTTAAAGCAGAATGCCGCTCCCTGGTAGCTTTCGCGATCTTCGTACAGCAGTCCCAGATTCAACAGGGCTCCGACAAAGAACGGCGGACGCGACAGGCTGCGTTCGTAGAGTCGGATGGCTTCTTCGTCGTTGCCACGCAGGGAATTTTCCGCGGCCAGCCAGAACAGCGCGCGGGAATGATGCGGGTCCATGTCGACGGCGCGTTCGAAGTACTCGACGGCTGTCAGTGCGTCGCCACGATCGGCCCAGATGCAGCCCATCTGAAAGGAGTATTCCGCGCGGCTGGCAGCCGATGCTGCGACACTGCGGAGCATTTTTTCCGCGTCGTCAACGCGACCTATGGATCGTACCGCACCGGCCTGCCGCAGGGTGGCATCGATCGGATCGTACCCCTTTTTGCCGGCCAGCTCGAACCGGTCGGCTGCTTCTGCCTGACGTTCGAGCGACGTCAGCACCTGGGCGTGGTAGAAGATCCCAAGGCCATCGCTTTTGAGTTGGCTGAGCAGGCGGTCAGCTTCGCGATGCTGTGACAGCAGATAGCAGGCGATTCCCAGCCGTGCCAGCACGGCTTCAGACGGTGAACCGGTCTCCGCCTGGCGAATCGTTTCGCGGAGCGCCTGCCGGACCTCGCTCGCCTGTGTCCCTGCGACGGCGTTTCGCAGGTCCTTTACCTGATCAGGCGTCATCGCGCTGGTGGACTGCAGCAGTTCTTTCACGTTCACAGGATGGGCGACGCTCACTTCAGTTCGTTCCTTCCACAGGTCGTAGGCAACATCAAAGGCCGCTGCGTTTCTGACCGGTGGGCCGGATGAACACGTAGCGCCGTGTCGACAAGCGGTTGCAACTGAGAAACCAGCGTCGACGCGAGATTTTCGAAACCGGGCAATTTACTCAAACGCGGCGGTTGACACAATCACGCCGCCGAAATCGCACGCCAAACCGCAGCGCGGTCGTCAGATCGTGGCGGCTGCGGTGGTGAGGACGGCACCGAACGGCCGGATCAGCGCCAGCCGGGAACCGCCGAAAGCAGGCAAACTGTGTCCGACCGCCACGCGGGCATCGGGGCACCGGATTAACGCGGGGTGGCGCGGAAACGGGCAAAAAAAGCTGGCGGATTCCTCTGGCCGAATTTGCTCCCATTGGCTACTTTTCAGCAAAATTCGCCGGAAAGCCGCTCACGGATGATTAAATAAGGTCGGCTTCGGTGGCGGTTTTCACCCGCAGGCTGGCCGGAATAATCTGTCCCTGGTCCTCGGAGCAGGTCGCGTTTGCGTCGATTCGCGTCGCGACAGTCTCGGAGGGTTGTTATACAGGCGATCGTGAGTATCCGGCCAGGCAGACCATCGTTACATCGAATGCAGGGAGGCTTTGAGGATGGAAATTCGGTTTCTTCACACGGACTACCTGCGGCTCGCGTCCGCGGTTCGAGGTATCGCGGACG
>CAZHET010000406.1:4907-5995 GCA_964531585.1 uncultured Planctomycetaceae bacterium
TGGCTGAAGAGCCTTGCTTCCGGGGCATTCCGTCAGGCGACGCGCAATGTTGTTGAACAGGCGCTTGCGACAAGGGCCCGCTTCTTTGTGATTGCCGGATCGGTGACGGAGTCTGCGGCCGATCTTGAGACAGTGGTTCGGTGGCTGGGAGAACAATTTGAGCCTTTGCGGCACGCTGAAATTTCGGTGATTGCCTGGGCTCGCGATCAGGCTCAGCAGCATGCTCTGAGTCGCATCTGTGACGTTGTGCTGGCGGACGATCAGCGACTGGACGTTCATGCGGACGAAAATTCGCCGAGCGCACGCCTCGCGTTTCACGTTCGTGGTGTTGAGGCCGATGCCGCAGCCGCAGCGCTGAGCCTTTCCGTCGGTCGTTTGGCGGCCCCGTTGCCGCGGTTGGCTGGGTCGCTGCACTATCACATTCTGCCTGCCAGCCGGCATCTGCACGCCAATCGATTGACTTCCGGCAACGGCGTGCTCACCGGTTCGGCCGGACCGACTCAGGCGGCGTCACCGGACGAACAGCAGGCGTGTGGTTGCCTGTTGATCGATGCAGACACAGCTGCGGGGTCGCTGACGGCGAAGTTCGTGGAAACAGACGTGCTGCGTTTTGGCCGTCAGAACATTGTGCTGGATTCCGATGCAACACCGACGGCTTTACGGGACCGGATTGCCCGGGCCGTTCGCGACGTTGATACTGACAATGGGCGAACGCAGCTCGTCGACTGGGTGATTTCCGGGGAAGCGCGAGTCGACGGTCTGGAAGCGGTCGAGCTGTCAGAGCAAAGCCTGCTGCAGTTTGTCAGAAGTGACCTGCAGGCCGGGCATCGCGGCGTGTGGCCAAGGAGTGTGCGGTATGCGGTTTCGACCATGGCCGCGGGGGTCTCTTCACTGCCTTCGATCGCGATGCAGGAATTCGTCAATGTGCTGCAGGCCGATCACGGTATGCAGAACGATTGGCGTGAAGAGACCCTGGCGGGGCTTGAACTGCTGGCGCGGGCGGGTTAGTGCTCGAGTCACAGTGACTTTTCTGCAACAGGGCTCGACGGCATGGGGGCCGTGGGTGAAGCGGCTGCATTCGGGTGACT
>CAZHET010000407.1:0-4253 GCA_964531585.1 uncultured Planctomycetaceae bacterium
CTGGGAAATACCGGCGGCTAGCGCCGTGCCGCTCACGGAACCTGGCGCTGTCCAGTTAGGACAGCGGGCATGTGTTATCACTGTGAATGCACAGGCTGACGGCGGGTCGAGCGGTCGCGAATCAAGTTGTTGGGTGCGTAGGTCTATCGGCCTGACGCAGGGTAATTTCTGGCGGAAACGGCTTCGATGGTTCGGGCGGGTCCACATGGGATCGCATTGTGCATGCCGGCAGCTGCGGTTGTGGAAATTGCAGCGTGTCGCGTTGGCAGTGTTTGATTGGGCAAAAATTCTTGAAACATGGCGGGCTGTCTCGACCGGTTGCTAGTTGCTGTGTAGCGGACTGAGCGAGGTCGCCGATGTACGCGGCTGTTTCATCCGCACACCCTTCAAGTATGCGAGGAAGCCATGAGCCACATTCACACAGCACTTCATACCACTGTTCTGGATGCTTACCACACCGTTTCGCAGCGTCTGGAAGTCTTGCTCAATGGCAATTCGGCAGGCAACCCGCATGAAGTCCTGATCGACATCGAATCATTTCTCGGCAGCCTCCCGCTGGCCACGGATGAGTACGGGCTGGCGCAGAACCGCATCCGCAATGCGCGGCGATATTATCTGGCCCGTGAAGTCGGTGCGGCACGATACGAGTTGCGGCTGCTGCTGTGTTCGCTGCGGCGCAGGTTTGCGGTTCAGTTCGCCGTCGAACCGCGACGGCGGCTCCGAAAAACCATCGCCAGATGAAACGGGCGCTGGCTTGCTGTACTCGCCAATCCGGAAATGTCAAGATCATGAAACCATGAATCCGCCTGATGCATCACGACCGTCGTCGACTGAATCAGTGACCGAGTGGATCGGCATGCTGAAGGGCGGCGACATGGTGGTCGCCCAGCAGCTTTGGCAGCGCTACGTGGAACGGCTCCTGCGTCTGGCAAGTCGCAAAATGGGGAATGCTTCGAAAAAGGTGTCGGACGAGGATGATGTCGTGGTGTCGGCGTTCAATGCACTATTTCAGGGCGTGGCCGAGGGACGGTTTTCAAAGCTCGATGACCGCGATGACCTGTGGCAACTGCTGGTGATGCTGACCGAACGAAAGGCGATCGGTGTCTGGCGTCGGGAGCATGCCGAAAAACGCGGGGGCGGGGAAGTACGCGGAGAGTCGGCGATCGACGGGCCGCAGGCATCCGGGTCGGCTGGGATGGGACAAGTTGCCGGCGCGGAACCGACGCCGGAATTCGCGGCCCAGATGGTCGAGGACTTTGCCCAACGGCTTGCAACGCTCAGCGACCAAACGCAATTACAGCAGATCGCCTGCGATAAACTGGCAGGCTATACAAACAAAGAGATCGCTCAACGACTGGACTGCAGCGTCCGCAGCGTTGAGCGGCAGGTAAACCTGATTCGTAGTATCTGGACATCGGACCCATCGTCATGAGTCAGCACGATGAGAGCTTAGTCGAAACCGTCCCGCCGGCTGTGCTGCTGGAAATCAACCGTCTGTGCGTCGAGTTCGAGCAAGCCTGGCGCGACGGGAAATCACATCGGGTCGAAGATTATGCCGCCCGGATATCGGGTGACGCACAACTCGCTGCGATTCGCGAACTCATCGCCCAGGAAGCCGCTTTGCGGTGGGCGGCGGGACAATCAGCCGAAGCGGAGGAATATCATCAACGATTTCCCCAGTATCCCCAGGCAGTGAACGGGGCTTTCTCGTTGCTAAAGGGACGCCAGCGCACCGCTCTGCAGTTGGTCGAGACAGACTCGTTCGTGGGGGTCGACGGCTCCGAAACCAAGGACAACCCTCCGCTGGCTTGTCCCAACAGTCGCGAAACACCTGCTCCGCAGGAACCACCTTTTCCAGAGCATTTGGGCCGATTCAGGATCGAGCATCCACTGGGGCGCGGTGCGTTCGGCGACGTCTTTCTCGCGGACGATCCGGAACTCAGTCGCAAAGTTGCCCTCAAGGTGCCGCGCCACGAGCGGTTCTCGTCGCCCGAAGATATGGACATCTTTATGCAGGAGGCCCGCACGGCCGCCGGGTTGACGCATCCCGGAATCGTCACCATCTACGATGTCGTGCGTGAGGGCGACTCACTGTTCATCGTTCAGGAGTACATCAACGGTCTGGATTTGGCGAAGTACCTGAAGGCCCAAAATTCCGCTCTGCCAGCCGAGCAGGCCGTGGGACTACTGATGCCGATTGCCGAGGCATTGTCGTTTGCTCATCAGAAAGGCTTTGTCCACCGAGACCTCAAGCCAGCCAACATCCTGCTGGATGCGGAGCTGCGACCACGAGTCGCGGATTTTGGCCTCGCAGTACACGAAACCATCCAGCGGAAACGGCGGGGCGACCGATCGGGCACACCGGCCTACATGTCTCCGGAACAAGTCCGCGGGGAAACACATCGGCTGGACGGGCGCAGTGACATCTGGAGTCTGGGGATTATCCTGTACGAATTGCTCACGGGGCGGCGACCCTTTTATGGTGAGACCCGCGACGAGCTGTTCGACGAAATCAAGCACCGCGACCCCGCGCCACCTCGGCAACGGCACTCGCAAGTCCCCGCCGAACTGGATCGCATCTGTCTGAAGTGCCTCAGTAAACAGGTCACAGATCGTTACTCAAGTGCCCTCGACCTGATTGAAGACTTGCGGCACTGGTCGGCACCGCGAGCGTCCCAGCCGCAGCCTCCGGCCGCTGGGAAAATCGTGCCCAAGGGGCTGCGCTCGTTCGATGCTGGTGATGCCGACTTCTTTCTGGAGCTGGTGCCGGGGCAAAGAGATCGCGATGGCTTGCCCGAGAGCATTCGCTTCTGGAAAACTCGTCTCGAAGAAACGGACACCGACCGTACGTTCGCAGTGGGGTTGGTGTACGGTCCCAGCGGCTGCGGCAAATCGTCGCTTGTCAAAGCGGGCCTGATCCCGCGTCTCGCTCTGCATGTTCTGCCGATCTACATTGAAGCGACGCCCGCCGACACCGAGGTGCGAATACTGAAGGGACTGCGGAAAGTCTGTCCCGCGATCCCCGAAAACGCATCACTGCCGGAGGTGTGCGAATCGCTGCGGGAAGGCCACTGGGTGCCTGCGGGCCGAAAAGTCGTCCTGGTACTCGACCAGTTTGAGCAGTGGCTGCATGCGCATCGGACAGAGGAAGACACTCAATTGATCACTGCTCTGCGTCACTGCGACGGTGGACGATTGCAGGCCGTGGTGATGATCAGAGATGACTTCGCGATGGCCGCCTCGCGATTCATGCGGGCGCTGGACACCCGGATCGTCGAAGGACACAACTTCGCCACTGTTGATCTGTTCAATGTCACGCACGCAGCGTCTGTCCTCACAAAGTTTGGTCAGGCATTCGGACGATTGCCGGCCAGCGCCGGACAGTTGTCGTCGGACGAGCAGTCATTTGTCACCGACGTGGTGACCGGGTTGGCTCAGGATGGCAAAGTGGTTTCCGTGCGGCTGGCGCTGTTCGCGGAAATGGTGAAGAACAAGCCGTGGACACCCGGCACATTGGTTGAAGTGGGTGGTACACAAGGGGTCGGCGTCAATTTCCTGGAGGAGACTTTCAGCAGCCGTGAAGGGAATCCCGATCACAAGCTCCATGCTGCTGCCGTTCGCGGCGTGCTGCGAGCCCTGCTGCCGGAATTGGGCACCGATATCAAAGGCGGTATGCGATCCCATGAGGAGTTGCTGTCAGCGTCCGGGTATCGGGACCGTCCGTCTGACTTCGCCGACCTGCTGCGAATTCTGGACGGAGAGTTGCGGCTGATTACGCCCACAGATCCGGAGGGAATTGAGAATGGAGAAGAGAGAAGTCAGAAGGGTGAAATGCCGCATGCAACCGATCGCTCCTCCTCAACTTCTCACTTCCCACTTCCCTCTTCTCAATTCTATCAGCTCACCCACGACTACCTCGTCCCGTCGCTTCGTGAATGGCTGACCCGCAAACAGAAGGAAACTCGCAAAGGTCGCGCAGAGCTGAAGCTGTTTGATACTTCGGTGACGTGGAATGCCAAGCCGGAAAATCGGTTCCTGCCGTCGTGGCGAGAATTCTTAAGCATTCGGCTTTTAACAGATAAGAAGAAGTGGACCGAGCCGCAGCGAAAGATGATGGGCAAGGCGGGACGAGTGCATGGGATTCGATCCTCGCTGGCCCTGGCAGGTTTAATCGCCTTGGTTTCCATCGGTTCGGTGGTTCGTACGCAGTTTGCCAAACAGCAGGAAGCGACCCGCATCGAGGGCCTGGTCGG
>CAZHET010000407.1:4263-5979 GCA_964531585.1 uncultured Planctomycetaceae bacterium
GGGCCATGATTGGGCGAGCCGATCGATTCCACCTGTCTCGACTGACGGCAGCCGTTGTGCTGCTGGGACTGATCACTGCGAGCGGCTTATGGACGTGGCATCGTGTGGACCAGAATCGAAGCGAATTGCTAGCGCAAAAGGCAAAGGAACAGGAAGCGACCCGCATCGAGGGCCTGGTCGGTCGGTTGGTGAGTGCCGAGCCGAACCAGTTGCCGAGCGTGATCGAGGAACTCGACTCGAACTCCGAGATCGCGGCAACGTACTTGTCCCCCTTGCTCACACAGCAAGCCCAGACGCTGGACGAAAAGCGTTCACAACTGCATGCCCGGCTGGCGTCGGTTGCCCGCGACAAGTCGCTGATCGAACCCCTGCTGGAAGAACTGCTCACCAACAAGGTTGCCTACCTTGGCCCGATTCGTCAGCAACTGCGTCCGTACGCCGGGGAACTCACAGAAAAGTTACGGGCCATCCTGCGGGACGACAAAGCTGAGGCCAATCGCCGGTTCCGTGCTGCGGTGGCGCTGGCGGACTACATTCCCGAGTCCGAGGCCGCGTCGTGGACCGAGCAGGACCTGCAGTTTGTGGCCAGGCAACTGGTTCTGGCCAATGCCGAATTCCAACCGCTGCTGCGTGAAAATCTGCGACCGATCAGCGGACTACTACTGCCCCCTCTTGAAGCGATCTTTAGTAACGCCGGATCGACCGCTGCTCAGCGTCTGAGTGCCGCCAATGCGTTTGCCGACTACGCCGCCAGCGATATCCCGAAGTTGTCCCAGTTGCTGTCAGTCGCGACTCCCGAACAATATGCCGTGCTCTATCCACTGGTCGCTGCCACTCCCGCAACTTCGACCGTGGAGGATCTCGGCAAGATCGCCGCCACGCTGCCTCCGGCGGAAATGGGCTCGGTGGAACGCGTGTCGTATGGCCAGCATCGAGCCAACGCAGCGGTGACGCTGCTGCGATTGGGTGAGCGTGAAAAAGTGCTGCCGGTGTTTGACATGACCGACGACCCCGAGGCGCTGACGCAGTTCATCTTTCGCTGCCGCGACCGCGGCGTGGGCGTGGAGGAACTGCTGGAGTGCCTGCGCATCGTCAGTGACGGGCCAGTCGATCGCTTTCCACGGAACACGCGGTATGCGCTGCTGCTGGCCCTGGGCGAGTACACGCTCAGTGACGTTCCCGAATTGCAGCGGGACGCACTTTTGAAACAACTGGGCGACTGGTATCGCGACGATCCCAGTTCAGGCGTGCATGGTGCCGCAGGCTGGCTGCTTCGGAAATGGGAACAAAACGAGGTGGTGCGGCAGGTCGATCAGACTGCAGTGCCGTATGCTGCGGATCGCGAGTGGTTCACACTGGCCATTACGGTGACGCCAACATCGCCGCCAAAACCGGAGGAAAAGCCAGCGGATGAAAATGCGGCTCCGGAGGCGAAGCCCACAACGTCGCCGCCAGCCGAGGGCGCGGCGTCCCAGGATGAAGGGACTGAGCAGAAGGACGAGTCGGACAGCACGGAGCCAGCGAAAGACGAAGCGAAACCAGAGCCGCCACCTGAACCGTTGCCACCCCGGACGTTCTATTACACATTCATTTTGTTTCCATCGGGAGAGTCGCAGATTGGCTCGGTAGAAGATGAGCCGGAGCGGAGGGTGCAGGAGAATGATGAACTGCGTCATGTGGTCAACCTGACGCGTCCGTTTGCCTTGCTGGATCGTG
>CAZHET010000408.1:0-5977 GCA_964531585.1 uncultured Planctomycetaceae bacterium
CGGGTGCTTCGCACAATTGGGGTCAGACACTTATTTTCCGCACGATCCTTACGAAAGTGGAGAACTCGGCAAAGTTCTGAACATCGCGATGAATCATTGCAGTGGCGAGTCGATGGCGACCTGGCTTGCAAAGCACCCAAACGGCGTCCGTCCACAGGTGGCTGCATCAGTGATGCTGCAGATTGCAGAGGCCGTCAACATGCTCACACCTCCGGCGTGATCCATCGGGATCTGAAGCTGGCGAATGTTATCATCTCGTCGTCGCAGCCGGACTGCCAGTCAGATGCCTGGCGGACGCACGTTGTCGATTTTGGACTGGCGAGATTTCCTGACCCGGGTGTGTCCGACACACGCAGCGGTCTGATTATGGGTACACCGCTCTATATGTCACCTGAACAGGCAGGAGGCCTGCTGGGATTCTCGACCGGATTCAGCATTGGCTGCTGCAGCGGCGCCGGGTGGATGAATCGACGATGGTCATCATCAGCCTGAATGCAACACTGGCAGGGTTCTGTGCGATTGGAGTTGCCGGCATTCTCTGGTCAAGTAAAGTCGAGATTCTGCCACACGAACACATGTCTACGGTTGGCACGCTGTTGTTCGTTGTGCTTCCTGTTCACCTGATGCTTGCGTGCCTTGGCTGGCTGAGATCGCGAATGCGATTCCCGCGTCTGCTTCAGCGCAGCATTGTGGTGTTCTGCACCGTGATGACCGACGTCAACATGGCAATCGCATCCGGCAGCCTGAATGCTGTTTCCTGGTATGCCCGCAACCCGGGCGCGCGCATCCTTGTGTTTGCGTTGAGTTCGGTGCTTTGGCTGATCCAGTCGGTCGCCTGGCTGCTCATTCACCGACGCCACGTCGTTGAGTCACCTGCCGAGGAACCCACCGCGGCACTCGCCCCCACGTGAACTTGCTGGATTTCATTGGAATGACCTGAGTGCGCGGTGGCTGCTACGGCTTTGCGAATCCGTTTGTTAAGCTTTACGATTCAACACACTCCGTCAACGACCGTGTTTCGGAAAGTCGATCTCATGCAAATACGAGCCGCAATTTTGCTCGCCACGATGTTGCCGGCGATGACGTCCGTCGCTGATGCTCAGCAGCGGCCGTATTCCGTTCCGTACATTGATCTCAACGATCAGCTCTACCGTCAGGTCGTCGTGGATCACGAACCGGGGCAGTATCTTGGGCATCCGACCACGGTCCTGCTGGAAGACGGGCGCACGATGCTGTGCGTCTACCCGAAAGGACACGGTCGAGGCGGCATTGTCTATAAACGTTCGACCGACGGCGGTCTGACATGGAGCGATCGGTTGCCGACTCCTGACAACTGGTCAACATCGCAGGAAGTGCCGACGCTGCATCGCGTCATCGGCCCGGACGGTACCAATCGCATCATCATGTTTTCGGGGCTTTATCCCTGCCGCATGGCCGTCACGGAAGACGACGGAAAGACGTGGTCGCCGCTGCAGCCGGTCGGTGAATGGGGGGGTATCGTCACGATGGGCTGCGTCGTTGAACTGAACACCGGTCGCGGTCACTACATGGCGATGTTCCACGACGACGGGCGGTTCTTCACGAAGCAGCCGCAGCAGGAAAATCCGATCGCGTTCACTCTATACAAGACACGGTCGACAGATGGCGGTTTGACGTGGTCCTTTCCCGAGGTCATTCGCAAGTCGTCGAGTCACCATATCTGCGAGCCCGGAGTCATTCGTTCTCCGGACGGTCGCCAACTGGCGGTGCTGCTGCGAGAAAACAGCCGTCGCCACAATTCGCAGATCATCTTCAGCGATGACGAAGGTGCGACGTGGACGGAACCTCGCGACATGCCGACATCGCTGAACGGTGATCGGCACACCGGCGTATATGCTCCCGACGGGCGCCTGTTCGTCTCCTTTCGCAGCGTTCAGCCATCAACCGTGGCTGCACCGGATCACCAGGGTGACTGGGTCGCATGGGTTGGCACGTATGACGATCTGGTTCAGGGAGCGGAAGGCCAGTACGTCGTGCGCCTGAAGGACAACAAGAAGAGTGCCGACTGCGCCTATCCCGGAGTCAACATCCTGCCGAACGGCACGATCGTCACGACGACCTACGGGCACTGGTCGGCGAATCAGCCACCATACATTCTCAGTGTCCGGCTCAGGCTGTCTGACCTGGACGCGGCGAACTGAAGGCCGCACGGCATCCGAAACGGTGTGTGCAGCGATGCGTGCAGCGGTGTGTCGCACGTCATACTTCGCAAAGGTGTGCTGACCAGCCTTCTGCGGGCATGCTGTCGCCGCTGCGATCGACGAATCCGCCAGATCCGCCACATTCGCACTATGGGGGAAATTGGCATCACTGTGGCAATTGCTGCACGTTCACAACCTGCCTGACACCGTTTCGCGGCATTCTGTGAAAAGTCGCCGTCACCGCGAACAATCGGAATCTAGGTTTGTCCGGAACCTGTTCGGCTGTGAACTACCTCACGCCGCAGCAGGCTCTCATCTGCAGCCAGCGGTCACAAGTCGCAGGCTTCCAGCAATCACGCTCACGCATTTCCCTGCTCGCACGCTGACCATTCGGCCAAATGACGTCACGCAGCCCTTCCAACCAGCCCGTCAGCGCGCCGCCCCAGGACGATCGTTCTGCGATGCGGGCTCATTTGCTGACAGTGAACGTCGAAGACTACTTCCACGTGGCGGCGTTTCGAAAGTACATCAACGCGAACCACTGGTATCGCTTCGAATCACGGCTGGAACGCAACCTTGACGAAGCACTCACGCTGTTCAGCGAAACGAATACAACGGCGACGTTCTTCGTTCTGGGCTGGATCGCTGAAAAGCATCCGGAACTCATTCGTCGCATCAGCGAAGCGGGCCATGAAGTTGCCAGCCGCGGATTTCTGCATCAGCCCCTGCCGCTTCTTCCCCTGAATGAAGTGCGCGAAGACCTGCGTCGTTCGAAGACCGTGCTGGAAGACGTTACCGGCTGTGCCGTCAAAGGATTTCGACTGTCCGACGGCTGGCTGAAGCGCGATTCGATGTGGCTGCTGAATGAGATCGCCAAGGCCGGTTACACGTATGACTCCAGCCTGTTGCCGCGGCACCGCGACTTCCGGCGTGATCCGCAGCGACGGCTGATTCACCCGGTCAGCACTGAAGCCGGGCGGCTGATCGAAATTCCTCTGGCGACGCTGCCCGTCGCGGGAGCGTGGTGTCCGATTGCCGGCGGCAACTATCTGCGGCAGTTCCCTGATCAGTTGATGCGCCGGGCTGTCGGTCACTGGATGAGGCGCGAAACCACTCCCTTCGTGATGTACTTTCAGATCTGGGAGCTGGACCCCGGACAGCCGACGCTCAGCGTATCCGGCCGCATGACGAAGATGCGTCACTACCGGAAGCTCGGCAAGTACCGACAGATTCTGCCTCAGTATCTGCGGAAGTATTCGTTCACCTCAGTGGCTCAGCATTCCACGCTGCCCGGCAGCCAGTTGGAAACGCTGCAGCACGAACCACATCGATTCATTCATCGTGGCGATCGCGCCTTCGACAGCGGTGTCACCGACAACTCGGATCCCTCGCAAAGTGATTCCATGCATGACTCCACCGTCGCAACCGGGCCTGCCGATTTTCGCCTGCCGGGTTCGGGAGTCACCGTGCGACCGATGAAGTCGGTCGATCACCGTGTTCCGGTGACCATCGTCATTCCGTGCTTTAACGAAGAGTCGTCGCTGCCGTATTTGGCGCGCACTCTGGAGCATCTGGAAAACCTGCTGCTTGCGAATTTTGAACCGTCGTTCCTGTTCGTGGATGACTGCAGCACCGACAGCACGTTTGAAACGCTTACCAGCCTTTTCGAACAGAAGAGCAATGTGCGGATCGTGCGACACGGAAGAAACCGCGGAGTGTCCGCGGCGATTCTGACGGGAATTCACCACGCGACGACATCCGTTGTCTGCTCAATGGACTGCGACTGCTCGTACGACCCGCTCGAACTCCAGCACATGTTGCCGCTGCTGACGGAAAACACCGCGCTGGTGACCGCGTCGCCTTACCATCACCTTGGCAAAGTGAACAACGTGCCCGGATGGAGACTGGTGCTTTCCAAAGGCCTGTCAGCAATGTACCGCGTGCTGCTGAACCAAGAACTGGCCACCTGGACAAGCTGCTTTCGTGTTTATCGCAAGTCTCAGATCACGGACCTGCCGCTGACAGAAAACGGCTTCCTGGGAACGGCCGAACTGGCAGCGCAACTCGCCCTGCACAACCGCTCGATCGTGGAACATCCGGCGACGCTGGAAGTGCGGTTGTTCGGTCTTTCCAAAATGAAAACACTCCGCACGATTAGAGACCATCTTGGCCTGCTTGTGCGAATCGCATGGCAGCGCTTTACCGGTCACGTACCGCGCGTTCAGCAAGTCTCCCCGGTGGCCCCCGTGACTGACTCTCCGGTCGCCAGCCCGCTGAAACACTCGTTGTGATTCGCTTAGCAATGAGCGGAAAAAAAGTGTCTGACCCCAATTGCCGGGAACCGGCCCTTCGGGTGCTTCGCACAATTGGGGTCAGACACTTATTTTCCGCACGATCCTTACCTCCGTTTCACCCTTTCGTCGCAAATCCGAACTATAAGGAACTCGCTCGATGTCCAATCCCATCAATTTGCCGTCTGATCAGGATTCCACCGGCCGCACGCTGGGAGCCGAAGAGCTGGAACTGCTGCGGCAGTGCATTGAATCCGGGACGCTGACCAGCACGAAGGGTGAGTTCGTCAAAACGCTGGAAAAGTCTTTTGCGGAACTGCTGGGCAGCAAACATGCCTTCGCCTGCAGCAGCGGAACGGCTGCCATTCATTGTGCGGTGGCCGCGCTGAATCCCGAACCAGGCGACGAGATCATAACGACGTCCATCACGGACATGGGAGCACTGACGCCGATCATTTACCAGGGAGCCATTCCTGTGTTCGCGGACGTCGATCCGGAAACCTACAACGTGACGGCTCGCACGATCGAAGCCGTTCTTAGCCCAAAGACCCGGGCAATCGTCGTGACGCACCTGTTCGGAAATCCCTGCGACATGGATGCCATTATGGCTCTGGCGAAAAAACACAATATTCCGGTCATTGAAGACTGCGCTCAGGCATTTCTGTCCAGCCACCGCGATCGCATGATTGGTACGATCGGAGCCATCGGCTGCTTCAGTCTGCAGCAGGGCAAACACATCACGACGGGCGAAGGCGGCATTGTCGTCACAGACGATGCCGACCTGGCTCGCCGGATGTTCCTGTATATCAACAAGGCCTGGGGCTACGGCGATGCAAAGCCGGACCATTATTTCGTGGCACTGAACTATCGCATGAGCGAACTTCAGGGAGCCGTCGCTGTCGCTCAGCTTGGCAAACTGGAACATGTCGTCGCCTCACGCGTGCGGCTTGCAGACGCCCTAACGCAGAGACTGCTGGGAATTCCAGGTGTGGCGACTCCGGCCGTGACCCCTGACAGCGTCCACACCTATTGGAAGTATTGCCTGCGAATCGACGAGAGAGTCATCGAAGGCGGCGCTGTGGCACTGGGGGCAGCTCTGCGGGAGAAAGGCATCGCCTGTGCTCCGCGGTACATCCAGAAACCTGCCTTCGAATGCCAGGTCATACGTGATCAGGTCACCTTTGGAACAAGCCGCTGGCCGTTCTCACTGGCTCGTCCGGAAGCAGTTGACTACAGCCATGAACGCTTCACAGGCACCTGGGATGCCCTGCAGCACGTTCTGGTGCTGCCGTTCAATGAACTGTACACGGACGAGCATATTGAATACCTGGCAACCAGCATTCGCGCATCCGTGGCGGGCGTCACGGCAAAGATGGCTCTGGTGTGACAACCCCGGTCAGGCAGTGCGGCTGCCTGAATTCTGACCACAGGAACTTCTACGCTCCGGACACGTCTCATGATTATGCCCACCACTCCTTCGTTTGTGCTGATTGGCGCAGGCGGAAT
>CAZHET010000409.1:0-5935 GCA_964531585.1 uncultured Planctomycetaceae bacterium
AATATCTGCCGGTAAATACTTGTGTGGTACGATGAGGAATGACGGGAGGGCGCGGGAATGACGCGCGGGCGCGTGTTGAGTCGCTTGTCGTGTCCCGGTATAACCCCGCCGCGGCCACTCGTTTCGGTCGTGAATTCTGTCCGGTAATTCTTCGCGGCGTCCATTTGTGCGGGCGTCAGCTGAAGTGTCGCTCATCCTTCGTACAAGATTTCCCCGCAATGATTGAGGTTCAGCTTCCCGACGGCACTCTTCTGGAAAAACCTGACAACGTGACCGCTTTGGACGTCGCCGCTGGTATTGGTGAACGTCTGGCTCAGGCGACCGCAGCGGCGAGTATTGACGGCAAAGCGGTCGACGCCATGAGACCGCTGACCGAGCTGACGGACAAGCGGCCGGTGCCGCTGAAGCTGCTGACAACTCGCGATGCGGAAGCGCTGGGAGTCATGCGGCACAGTTGTGCTCACGTGATGGCACGGGCCGTCATGCGGCTGTACGAAGGCGTTGGACTGGCGTTCGGGCCGACTCTGGGGAACGGCTTCTACTACGACTTTGATCTGGCCACGCCGATCAGCGAAGACGACTTTCCGCGCATCGAAGCGGAGATGCAGAAGATCGTCAAAGACGCGGAAACGTTCGACCGGTTCACGATGTCCCGCGACGAAGCGCTGAAGTTCTGCGAAGACCTGAATCAGGAACTGAAGGTTGAGCACATCGGCACCGGTCTGGCGGATCACGGTGAGCTGAGCTTCTATCGTCAGGGCGAATTCGTCGACCTGTGTCGCGGACCGCATGTTCCTCACGCGGGGCTGATCAAAGCGTTCAAGATTCTCAGTGTGGCCGGTTCGTACTGGAAGGGTGACGCTTCGAACAAGCCTCTGCAGCGAGTCTACGGGACGGCATTCTTCGACAAGAAGGATCTGAAGGCCTATCTGGAACAGATTGAGGAAGCGAAAAAACGTGATCACCGGGTGCTTGGCAGGCGGCTGAACCTGTTCACGATCAGCCCCGAAGTCGGACAGGGATTGTGTCTGTGGCTGCCGAAAGGAGCGACCATTCGGGCGACGCTGGAGGAGTTCATCAAAGCCGAACTGCTGCGGCGTGGTTACGAGCCGGTTTATTCGCCGCACATCGGCCGCGTCGAGATGTACGAAACCAGCGGCCACTTCCCGTACTATCGGGACTCGCAGTTCGCTCCGTTGTTTGGTCATTCGGCCGGTCAGCTGGTGGACTACTGGATTCGGTGTCTTGATCCCAATGACACCGACGTTCAGCCGCCATCGACCGAGGATGAACAAAAGCTGCTGGACGCGGCGCTGGTGCTGGGTTTCCAGGTGGAAGACTTTCCAAAGAACGGATCCAGCGCAGAGAAACATGCGGTGTTGCGGACATGGGAAAAGCAGCAGGAACGGTTTCTGCTTCGACCCATGAACTGTCCTCACCACGTGCAGATGTACAAGGCGATTCCGAGAAGTTATCGCGATCTGCCGGTGCGGCTGGCGGAGTTCGGTACGGTGTATCGTCACGAACAATCGGGGGAACTGAACGGGCTGCTGCGAGTCCGCGGGCTGACTCAGGACGACGCTCATCTGTTCTGTACGCCGGAGCAGGTGGAGCAGGAATTCATCGACACGCTGGGCCTTGTCAAGTACGTGTTGCAGGCCGTGGGCCTGGAAGACTACCGCGTGCAGCTTTCGACTCGCGATCCCGATTCCGACAAGTACGTCGGCAGCGAAGAGCTGTGGGAGAATGCTCAGAACGTCCTGCGAAAAGTATTGACGGAGCTGGGGCTGGAATTCATCGAAATGCCGGGCGAAGCCGCGTTCTACGGCCCGAAGGCGGACTTCATGGTGAAGGATTGCCTTGGCCGCGAATGGCAGCTTGGCACGGTCCAACTGGATTACAATCTTCCCGAACGGTTCAACCTGGAATACACCGGCAGCGACAACCGGCCGCATCGTCCGGTAATGATTCACCGGGCTCCCTTCGGTTCGATGGAACGTTTCGTCGGCGTGCTGATCGAACACTTCGCCGGAGCATTTCCGCTGTGGCTGGCACCGGAACAGGTGCGAGTCCTGCCGTTGAGCGAGAAGTCGGACGACTACGCAAAAGGCGTCGCGGCGAAACTGCGACAGGCGGGTTTTCGTGTGACGACCGATCTGCAAAGTGCGAAGCTGCAGGCGAAGATCCGGGACGCTCAGGTGGATCTGATTCCGTACATGGCTGTCGTCGGTCCGAAGGAAGCCGAACAAAACGCGATCGCGCTGCGCTGCCGCATCGACGGCGATCTGGGAGTCATGCCCATCGACGACGCCATCGCCAGGCTGCAGGAAGAACGTGAACAGCGAACGATTCGCCAGGTCGTGAAGTCCAGCTTCAGCGGTCTGGAAGGCGAAAGCGGCGAAGAGAATGCGTATTAAAAGACAGGTTCGCGATTGAGTTCTGTGACTCGCGGGAACGCGTTCGCGTCCGGGTATCAGGAAATCCGGGTGCTGATGCACGCAGGCCAATCGCCGAATGCACAGGTCCCTGCGTTCGAGTGCTCACGCAGCGCTGCGGAGTCGGATCGTTGAAAATCGCGGGCATCAGCGCGCGTCGGCGAACCTGGCGGCGACCCGTTGCGTCTCGTCATGCAGGTGGGAACTTTGGCGTGCGAGGTTCACACGACATTAACTTCCAGACTGGCACGCTGTGAATGCAGCCGATACGGTATTGTTCACACGAACGTCGGGCGGAGCGGTGAAACGCGCCGGTCTCTGCAAAATCTGCGATGGGAAAACGATACCGTGGTGACTTCTGTACTACAGCGACCAACGCTTGTTTTGAACCGCAACTGGCAGCCAGTCGGCGTGGGCACGGTCGGTCGCTGCCTGGTCAAGGTCTGGAACGAATCCGCTCGCGTCGTGGACCCGCACGACTACATGCAGTACGCGTGGGAAGACTGGGCGAAGCTGAGTCCGGCGGACGACGAACTGTTCATTCAGACTCAGTGGCTGCGCCTGCGAGTTCCTGAAGTGGTGACGCTGACTCACTACGATCGCCTGCCGGCGAATGTGGTGGCCTTCAGCCGGCGCAACGTGTTCAAGCGCGACAACTTCACGTGCCAGTATTGTGGATGCCGGCCTGGCAGCGAAGAGCTGACGATTGACCACGTCATCCCGCGGTCGCAGGGAGGAACTTCAAGCTGGGTGAACTGCGTGCTGGCCTGCGTGGACTGCAATCATCGCAAGGCGGCTCGCACGCCGGAACGTGCCGGAATGCCGCTGAAGAAGCGTCCGGCGCGGCCGATCTGGAACCCCACGTATGCTCGCCACGGAGTGCGACTGGAAAGCTGGTCGAAGTTCATCAGCGATGCGTACTGGAATCTGGAACTTGAAGAATAACCAGCAGCAGGCGGCATTCCGCCTGCCGCTGGCTTCACCGCAAGACAGACGTCCGGCGCGGGGCGTCTGAATTCCTGCGACGTCGTCTTGTCACAGAGTTCGCGGCCGCGTGGTTGCCATTATCAGGGCCGACGTCATGGGAATCTCAATCGTACTGGCGCTGCTGCTGAGCGCCCCGGAAACGGAAATCGAGATTGCCTGCCAGGACACGCTGACGCTGCCGAATGATCAGGTCGAAACGGCCGACGCGGTGGAGTGTCTCAAGGGCTTTGCGTGGCAACCGCGCGAATTCACCGCAACCGTTCGCGCACCGACGTCGGCGGACTACGACGCGGCCGTGACGTTTCCTTCGCCCCATGCAGGACCTGCCGGTGTCGTGTATCTGGAATGGCGGAAGGCTCGCGAAAGCGACGTTCCATGTCGGGACGCGCGTCCGGCGGTGATCATCGTGCATGAATCCGGCCGCGGCATGACAGCCGGCCGCACGATTGCCCGCGCGTTGTGTCGGACCGGAGTGCATACATTTCTGGTTCAGCTCCCCGGGTATGGTCAGCGCCGTGTGGAACGCCGCGATCAGGACGGCCAACTGGTGGAAGGCATTCGCCAGGGCGTCGCCGATACGCGCCGCGCGGCCGACGCGGCCAGGCGGATGGAAGGAGTCACCGGCGAACATGTCAGCGTGCTGGGAGTCAGTCTCGGTGGCTTTGTCGCGACCCTGGCCGGCAGTCTGGACAACGGCTTCGACCAGCACTTCATCCTGATGGCCGGAGCTGACCTGCCGCTGATGTTTCGCGACGGACAACGCGAAGTGGCAGAACTGCGGCGCAAGGCAGAAGCTGTGCGCAGCGGAACCGATCTGCTGGAGTACCTGAATCAGGTAGAACCCGCGCGGGTCGCTCATCGACTGCAGGCGGATCGGACGTTCTTGTACACCGCGATGTTCGACGTCGTGGTACCGACAGCCTGTTCCGACAGGCTGGCCGAGTGCGCCAGTCTGCCACCGGAACACGTTATTCGGATGCCGTGCGGTCACCATTCCGCGGTGGCTTTCCTGCTGCCGATGGTGGTGGATGTCAGCGCCCGCGTTTCCGCAAGATGAAGACCACGTCTTCAGATGCCTTCGTGACTGTGTGCGGCATGTGAATGTCGTAGCTGAAGTCGTAAACATCGGCGACTTCCAACTGCGGCACCTTGCTCAGCAGCGACTGAAACTGAGCGTTCGTGTAGGTGCGATATTCCATGTAGTCGATGATGCGATGGTGAGCCGTCGGCGTGTAGATGTCCAGCGTCATGTCCAGCATTTCCATGCGCCTCGGGCGGTCAATTCCGCGGGACCGCATGTAGGACGTGATGGCCAGATTGCCTCGGCGAGCCGACCAGGATTCTTCTTCCATCGGACAGCCGACCGTCGGTTCCAGATGAATTCCAAGGATGTACAGCCCGCCGGTTCGCAGAGCGTTCGCCATGCAGCGCAAATGGTCGGTCGCGGCCTGTTCCGTGGCGAGGTGCCGGAAACTGTTGATCGTATTAAACGCGGCGTCAGCTTTGCGTCTGAGTTTGAAGTCAGACATGTCGCCCACGAAGACACTGCGAGCGTACCCGTGCCGCTCAAGCCGGTCGTTGCAAAAGTCGACCGCTTTGGAATTCAGGTCGTTGCCGCTGACTTCGAAGCCGGCTTTCGCCAGCTTGATCAGCAGCCGTCCCGTGCCGCACGCAGGTTCAAAGACGCGACGGACACTGCATCCGGCGTGTTTGCTGAAGCACGCTTTGAAGAAGTCCACTTCCGCTTTCCAGTCCGACCCGAACAGCAGGTCGTAGTACTTCGGAAAGTCGTAAATGCTGCCTTCAATAATCTCAGTCATGAATATTTCGTGAAGCGTTGACGATGCGGTGAAAATCAGCGTTGTGCGGATCAGGCCACCGGGCCCTGGTGCCCGGAACCGACTCGACGTCAGTGCAGGCGTCTGACGCCGTCAATGACACCACCGCACGCACGGATTCGTGGACGGGGCATTGTTTGCGCCGCGCGGAAGCACAATGAGCGGCGTCGCATCGTAACAGACACTGAATTTACGTGTCGGCCCGTAGCACCTTGTCAACGGTTGAATTCGGAGTTGGAGTTGTCCGTCATTCGCGCGCAGAGTCCTGCCCTCGCGAAAGTGCGGGCGGGAATCCAGATCGCGGCACTGGATTCCCGCCTCCGCGAGAATGACGAGCCCGAAAACCAGGAGCTGACAAGGCAGTGGTGCGGAACTGGCAGTGCAGCGATGAAGGCAATTGACTGCCGCGATGAACAGACGGTTGTCCGACGCAGTCGGGCTGGCCGCGCGCCGCCGCCGCCGCTGGTCGGCGCAGTGGAGGACGCGTTGGAGGAACGGAATATCTCCGGTGTGGGTTCACGTCGAAACGCGGGCATGGCGTTGGTTGATCCGACCGATACGAATGGGGGGCGGACGCTGCAGGCGGGCGGCGGACGCTGCAGGCTCCGGTCATCGCCCCTGCGGCCAACGCCGTTAAGAGTTTATTTTCGTTTAACCCGTGGCCGAGAGGCCAGG
>CAZHET010000410.1:0-5932 GCA_964531585.1 uncultured Planctomycetaceae bacterium
GACAGCCGATCAATTTTCTGAGCCGTCGCGCGTCTCTGAAATTCCTGCATGGTTTGCTGAGCCCTGACAGCCAGTCGGATCATGCGGGCCGCTTGCTCGCCATCAATCTCTAAGTCCACTTTCTGCCGCCGGATGGTGGCCACCTTTCTGTCCAGATCGTCGCGCTGAAGCTGTAGAGATTTCAATTCGCCTTCCAGCTTGCGTGCCTCACTGTCGAGTTGCGATTCCTTCGCCATGGAAACCTTCAGGGTCTCAAAGATCGCGGTGATCGATTCGTCATCCGGCGTATTACTTAACGACCGCTCGATCTGTTCGCGTCTTGTGCGAGCTTTCTCAAGACGGTCGAGAAGTTCGGTGGCGTTCGCCCGCCGACTTGTTAACGCACCATTCCGCAGATGTCCCAGAGCGTGTCGAGCCGTCTCTGACAGACCATGCCGAACAGATGTCCTGGCGTGTTTCTCGCGCGACTTTCTGTCGGCATCCTGAATCTGCGCGACTAGTTTGACCGTCGCGGCAGTGGCCCCCTTCTGCCGCAACGTTTCAATCAACGCGCGGTCCCGCTCCTTCAGTACGTTCCGGATAATGGCGGCGTCCCGACTGCTCTGCTCAGAAGCATCCTGCCGTCCAACCCGTTCGATCAGGTCAGGAATGATTGCAAAGGGAAGTTCGTTGGCCGCCAGCCGGACCAGATCAACTCGACATTGATTTTCCTGCGATTTGACAGATTCAAGCTCTTTTCGACGCGCTTCGCGCTGCAACCAGTGCTCGCCGCCCACCGCAGCAAACTGTTCCTCGGCTTTCTCCCTGGCGACGACGGCTCGCAATCGACTGTTTTCGACGGCCGCCAGTTCCTGTTTCCTGGTTTGAACGTCCTGATCCTTCGCGGCCAGCTCCTTTTGAAGCTTTCGCAATTCCGGATCGTTGGCCGCACCTGTCAGTTGTTCGGTCAGACGCGATTCCAGAATGGATGTGTCTGCCACCAACCGTTCCGCCAGATCCAGACCCAGCAACGACTTCACGGCCGTCCCCAGTGCCTGATGAGACGACTCATCATCCGCCAGAAAGCGGACTTGTTCCGCGTCGAAGAAGAACAGCCTGGAAATGCCGATGGGGATCATCTCTTCAACCAGATCCCCCCAGTGACTGGACAGGTGCTTTTGATATTCACCGTCTTCGTAGACTGAAACGGTCTCCTTGATCTTCGTCTTCTTTTCTTCCCATTGACGGCGTACTTCGTAGTCGTGCTGCACACCTTCCGAAACATAGCGAAAGCAAATGCCGACGGATGCACCATCCTTTGCGTCGACACCCCGGTTGATGCACGCTCGCAGATAGCTTTCGTAGCCGTTGTTGTCGCGTTTGGATGAATGAGCACGAGGGCCGTACAAAGCGAGCTGCACGGCGTCCAGAATGGTCGTTTTTCCGCCACCATTCAGACCACCGACCAGCACAACGGGTTTGTCGTGGCTGAGTGGCGTGAGCTCAAATTCCTGCCGACCTCGGTACAGACAGAAGTTGTGCAGTACAAGTTTGTCAAGAATCATGCGTGGACCTGCAACTCGTCCGAAGAGTCCACTTCGTCGTCTTCAAACAGCAAACGCTGCGGAGTTGCGTTCACCTGGCCGGGAACCCTGCCTTCCGCCTTCCGACGTCGCTCTTCCTCCTCAAGGCGAATGGCAACGGCTTCTTCTTCGTCGCGGAACTGAGCCGACTTCAGGCAGGCGGTCAGATCCTCAAACACGCCCGCACGTCGACTCATGCTGCGGTATTTCCGCTCAACGCTCAGCATTTGCACAAGCATCTGCACAAAATCCGAATCGTCTTCACCTGCGACATCCTTCAGAATCTGAAAATCCTCATCACCGAAGAACCGGTCATCAGCAGACACCGACGGAAACGGCCCACCGACAACGTCCTCGAAGATCTGCCCAACCGGTTCAAACATCTCCCCTTTTTCGTACTCCCAAATGCGAGCAATCTCCTGCAGTTCGGCCAGCGAAATCAGTTCGATCCCGGCGACTTCCGGAGGCCCGATTTCTCGGATCTGTTGCTGAACCTCAAGCAGTCGCCGCAGGTAATAGCGTCGCCACTTGGGGCGGTAGGGACCGCGGACCAGATACCGCCCGCCGTCCGATTTGCGTTCGCCAAGAAACACGTTTCCGCCCATCCGGCGATAGTCCCGCCGAGTCGCTTCATTGCTGAAGTCACCAATTTCGTTGCGAAATTCCAGCAGCGGTGTCATCCACAGCTTTTCGTCATCGTTCTTAATCATCGCTTCCATGGACCGATCCTGATCCACCAGAGTACACACCCAGCATCCAAAGCGGCTGCTGCCGCAGCTGGGAGTCGTCGTGTCCACAACAAGCGGGCATTCACCGTCTGCAGACGCTCCCTGATACATCCCCAGCAACGATTTATTGGTGTATCCCCAGGGGTTTTTCACCTGCATCAGAAACAACCAGACGTCGTCGTTGGTCCAGTCTTCGATGGGCGTATAGACCATCGAATTCGGCAGACTGGCGTTCGGAGTCAACCGGTCACGAAACTTCTTCTTGTCATGTTCCGCCATCGTGGCCGCTCGACGCTGACTTTCGGCCTTGCGAGTCCCCAGCAGCAGCAAAGCTTCGCCGGATTCTCGCACCACTTCTCGGATAAAGCGGTTGGACGGATTGATCTTCATGCGTTCGGTACACCAGCGGAATTTCTTCCGAGGAGCCGGATAACCTTTGCCGATCAGATTCACCCAGAAGCTGTCCTTGACTTCGGGCGTCAGTTTGTGGGGCGTGATAGGCATCTGCTGCTCGGCGGCGGCCGTCCGCATTTTGGCGTGGGACGCATCCACCCATGCAGCCACCACCGGCTGTTCGACCAGCGTATCAGTTGAGATCACATGAATGGGTTTGGTGCGTTGTTCGGGCGGCAGTTTCGCAACCGCCAGCCAGACAAGCTGCAGCACAGCACTGGAATCTTTTCCACCGCTGTACCCAACGATCCACGGCAATTCGTCCCACAGATACAACTCACGAATCTCGTCGCACACTGCTTTGACTATTGTTCCCAGACCGTGTTGTTTGAAGAGTGAATTCTCCATCGCGAATTGTCCGAAAGAGTTGTGAGAAGAATTGTGGCTTTGGTGCGGGAAGTGATTTATAACTTCCTGATCGATGGGACGCAACCGCAATGGCTGGAGATGTTGAGGATGTCGCGCAGCTTGTTTGATGAACCGATGTCGCATGAACCGTGCAGAAGATGTCTTGAATGCCTGATTTCGGGAGTTTTCAAGTCCATCGAGGCAGTGTTGCCATTGCCAGAATTTCCAAGCCTTGCCCGAGACGGTTCCGGAGTATGTTGTCGCGATTGCGAGGCGGCTGACCTTCTCGATCGGTTGAGTTCGGCATTGTCGTTTACGATGGCCCGGCTTGCCGTTGCCGAGACACGGCGCGAACAATTCCGAATTCCCGGCGCACAGATTGGGTTGGTTGGCGATGGTTTTGTAAGATGCAACGCCCCCGGCGATTTCGACAAGCACTGGGACTGGCTGTGCATTCAATTTCCTGATCACCCTCAATTGGAATAGCGATAAACATGTTCGCCAGGACGCATACTGGAAAGCTTCTGGCGTTTTCCGGAGCACAGCTCGGCCATCCGGTCTACCTGTCGTCCGTGTACGTGAGCGAACTGCGGAAATGGACGTTCATCGACGCACCACACACACCAAAAATCAGCCGCCAGAGGTTAGCCAGCGGCTTGCCGCTCATAAGCGTTCCGCCGATCGTACTGGCAACCAGCCAAAGGTTGAGCACGACCAAAGCGAAAGGCGCTACCGACCTGGAGTACCTGCACCTGGTCGAGGAGCTTGAGTGGACCGTCGTTGCAGGTCACGACACGATCGCGGCTTTTGCCGAAGAGATTGAACGGACCAGCCACATCTCGGTCGAATTCCACACTCGGTGTGATGCGAATCAGCTTGCACTGCTTTCAGAAAAGAACCAGCGTTCCACCGCACTTACAAAACATGCCGGGCGATCAGTGCTGGATGATCGTGGCGAATGGATGGCCATTACTCAGCAAACGATCGACCAGGTCACGATCTTCACCGGTCGAGTCGATATGACCAAAACGGCGTTATCCAATCGTTCCCGCAATCTGTTCACATTCAGTGCCATTCATCAAGCCAACCAGCAACTACTCGCCGATCACAAACAGCAATCATTGGAAGATCGAGTCACCATTGCTGTTCAGTTCTGGACGACGATCGCTGCGAATATGCCCGACTGGCAAGCGGCGTATGCAGACAAGATCCTGCCCGCCGACTACCGGAAAGAATTCGTCTGCGCTCACGGTATCGCCCTGGCGGGACTCGCGCGGCTTGGCCGAACATTGCTCAGCGATTTTCCAAAGACCTGGCCCGGCAAGCTGAAGCAACTCCGCACCCTGAACTGGCGCCGCAGCGATACCGCTACCTGGGAAGGCCGCGCCATGATTGCCGGCCGGCTTTCCAAGGCGAGCACCTGCGTTGTGCATTAAAACAGCACGTCGGCGTCACCTTCACGCCGCACGAACTTGAGGTCGAGGAAGCATTCCGGAAGAAGGAATGAAGTTGGTTCTCTGGAACCGGCTTGCCGGTTCGGGAAAGAACGGGCCGTCGGAAGGAATTTTCTGCGACAGGGAACGGCGGACTACCCGCCAAGAAACCGATGTCTTCGGTGCCAGCGGACGTGCTTCAGGTCCGGCCAAAGTCGTTTGTCTTCCGGAAGCGCAATTCGTTGGCCTGCCATCTGCGTCAATGGTGTCTGCTGCGGAGCTGACTCGGCAAAATGCGGTTCGGCGATGAGAACATGAAAGTCATCGTCCAGGCTCCACAGACCGGTGTCGAAAGCCCAGTGAGCGTTCTTACACAACGCCAGCCCGTTGCGGGGATCGTTGTTCTTCGATTCCGAAAACTGATGGATATGAGCTGCGTCAACGATCGCGCCGCCTGCAATGGTCGTCACTCGGTAGCCGGTCAGGGCACACGTGAAATCGTAGGCGGTTACGATATCAATCCGAAAACGACCCTCTCGCCCGGAGTTCACGGCATCCTCAGGGACATCGAACATGGCATGAATGGCCTCCGGGTCGTCTTCAGGAACCTCGATGCTTAGCAGCGCATACAAAGCCTGTCGTTCGGCCGGTTCAAACCACCTGCCAATCAGAATTTGCTGGGCGATCCCTCGGAACTCTTCGTCTGCCAACGCTTCAAAGAATTCATCTGCCAGCACCACATAAGACGTTACCGACTTATCTTTCGAAGGACGTCCGAGATCATCAAACGGCTGCAGCAATCGATCGCCGCCAAGGTGGTGAAACGGCATACGAATGTCGGGCATCTGCGTTCTTCGGTGAGCAACCACCTTCCAGAAGCAATCAAAGCGATAGGCGAGCTCCGGCGTCAGTCGCAACATCTGAGTCAGCTTTCCCTGTTGAGCCAGCTCGATAAACACAAGCAACAACAACGGCTTGTGTGGCGCGTGCCCATGCTTCGCTTTGTACACTCGCAACGTCGTCAGCTGCTTCAGTAGCTGGCCCCATTCCATGACGTTCACTCCAAGTACCATATCCGGTTCTGCCGGTGTCCGAGCACTGACCTTCAAGCTCTGCCTGGCCCGTGAAATACCTCTTTGCGGTGCCAGGCCAGGTGTTCGTTGAGCGGCAAATAGTCGGTGCTTTGCGGTGCCTTCAGCGGCAGGCCGTGGAAGGAGGTGAGCCATTCGCTGAGACCGGTTGAGCCGTTTGCTTTTTGCGAGACGCAGAACTGCAGGGCTTCGTTGATGGTGAATGCTCCGCGGTCAAAGAGTTTGTGGTGCATGCTGCACAGTGCGAGGCCGTTGGTTTCCATATCCGGCCCGCCTGCCTGATGCCATTTGATGTGGGCGGCTTCCAGTGCCACCTG
>CAZHET010000411.1:0-5927 GCA_964531585.1 uncultured Planctomycetaceae bacterium
TTCTTCGCGGGTTGTGCGATGTTCCCGGCTGCGTCGCAGGCGACCAGGCTATGACGGATCAGCGAACCATGAGAACAGATTCCCGCCATTCCGGCGATGACTCAGGCCAGCCCAGGGCAGCAGACACCGCGGTGACACAGCCGGGTCGGCCGGCACTCGCGGTCGCGACGGCTGCGTTACTGCCGTTTCTGGCATCGCTTGTGTTTGCCACGACGGACCCCAGTGCTGCCGCTCTGATCGACACCAAACAGCGGCCAGCGCTGCAGTTTGACCGTTACCTGGACTTTCATGACGTGCAGACTCGCGACCTGGTGCCGCAGCTGGTGTCCGAATTTCGCTTCCGGAATACCGGCAAGGAAACTATTCACTTCGGAGAAATCACGCGAAGTTGCGGCTGCATGAGTCCCGAGCTGAGCCACCAGACGGTCGCCCCAGGCGAATCGGGCGTGCTCCGTGTGCCAATCTCGACGGCTCGCCAGAGCCCGGGCAAGCACGACTATATGCTGACCGTGAACTACACAGATCCCGACCCGCAGTCGCTGGTCCTGTGCGTGAAGGCAACATTTCCGGATCAGATGGTCGTGGTGCGACCTCGAGCGCTGTTTCTGTCGCAGTCGACATCCACTCCCGTGAAGCATTCGTTCGCCATCGACGACTTCCGGGCCACACCGCTGACGGTGCTGAGAGCGTCTTCGGCCAGTCCGCTCGTGCAGGCGGCTGTTGGCATGCGGATGTCGCTTCCCGATGGCGGCGCGTCCACCGAGATCGATATCGAGATTTCCGGCGATTTTCCGGCCGGGCGACATCAGTTTCCCGTGGCGGCCATCACCGACGACCCGGAATTCCCCGTGCTGATGATGCCGGTGTTCGTCTCCGGTCCGCCAAGGCCAGCTGAGGAGCCGGTCAGGGTGCAGCCGGCGATGGCAGTCCTGGTTGTCAATAGTGAGGAGAAACGCAGGGATGTTGTGACCGTCGACATCCCGTCGAGCTGGACAGTGTCTCACCTGGATGCCTGGCCTGACGAGCTGGACGCGACCTACAGCATCTCGCCCAGGAACGACGGCAATCGGCTCGTTCTGCAAATTGAGATCGGGGAGACTCCCGCACGTCGGCAACTGGAGGGTGTTATCGTCGTTCACGCCAACGAATCACGCGACATGGTGACTGTTCCCGTGATGCTGCAGTGGCCGTAACTCGTTGCTGACACAACAGTAAAGCGTCGCGCCACCGCGGCGCGAGATTCCCGAATCGTGGAAGCCAGGTCAGGCCGGTTGAATTGACGGCCGCGCCCGATACCATCCCGGCTCAACTGCGTACCCGTCCGCGTTCTCCGTCTGCGCGTCGTGACCGGTTGTTGTGCGGATTGATGGCTTCGTCGCCTGATGTCCGCGAAATCTGTGAAAAATGTCTCTGGTGTCGGGAGTTCCGGAATGGCTGTGAAAGTTGGAATCAACGGGTTTGGACGAATCGGACGCATTACCTTTCGAGCACTTGCCAGCCGAGCGGACGAATTCGACGTGGTGGCCATCAATGACCTTGGCGACCCCAAAGACCTGGCAAACCTGTTGAAGTACGACAGCGTTCACGGGCGATTCAACGGCACCGTTGCCGTTGACGGCGATTCCCTGATCGTCAACGGGAACCGAATCAAGGTCTGTGCCGAACGAAATCCCGGCGACCTGCCGTGGAAGTCGCTGGGCGTCGAAGTCGCTTTGGAATCCACCGGTTTCTTCACGGATCGAGCTGCCGGAGGCAAACCAGGATTCGACTCCCACATTCAGGCCGGGGCTCGTAAAGTCGTGATTTCCGCCCCGGCGAAGGGTCCCGACCTGACTGTCGTCCTGGGAGTGAATGACAGCCAGCTCACCAAAGACCACCACTGTATTTCCAACGCCAGCTGCACCACGAATTGCCTCGCTCCCATCGTCAAAGTGCTCAACGAAAAGTTCGGCCTCGAACATGGCCTGATGACCACTGTCCACGCATACACAAACGATCAGAAGGTCGCGGATCAGTTGCACAAGGATCCTCGTCGAGCGCGAGCTGCCGCGATCAACATCATTCCGACGACAACGGGAGCCGCCAAAGCGGTCGGAGAAGTCTTGCCGGAAGTCGCGGGCAAGCTGACGGGCTATGCTCTGCGGGTTCCCGTGCCCAACGGCAGCGCCACAGACCTGACGGCAGTTCTGTCGAAAAACGCGACCGTTGAGGAAATCAACGCCGCGATGAAGGCCGCTGCCGAGGGGCCACTGAAGGGCGTGCTGGAGTACACCGAAGACCCCATCGTTTCCAGCGACATCATCGGTAATCCTCACAGCAGCATTTTTGACGGCTCATTCACCCACGTCGTCGGCGGCAACATGGTGAAGGTTCTGAGCTGGTACGACAACGAATACGGCTATTCGATGCGAACCGTGGATCTGATCAAGAAGATTGCGAGCCTGTAGCGGAGCCAGGAAGCTGCCGTTTCCGGGCAGAACATGGCTAAAGATGCCTTAAAACCGGAATCTGACGAATATCGGGCCTGTCGGTGCTTCGCGCCGACAGGTTTCTTTTTTTGAAATCGCAAGGCCGCCGCGCAATCTGTTTCGTGAGTTGCTCGAATTTCTGCGATTGGGGCTGTTCGGCTGGACTTGCTTGCGCCGCAGCGTGAAAATACCGGCTTCGCGCGACGCAGCTTCAGGCGTCGTTCAACCGGGTGCGGGTCGGCCGAAATTCGCCGACAGCCGTTTTCGATTCCTGTAACTGCGACAAACCGAATGTTGAATCGTGATGCGATGCTGCGGCATCTCCGGGGACACCGACCGGTGATTGCTCCGTCGATGCTGAAGTGTGATTTTGGAAATCTGCAGCACGAACTGCAGGAACTCGATCAGGCCGGCCTACCCGTACTGCATCTGGACGTGATGGACGGCCACTTTGTGCCCAACCTGTCGTACGGAGCACTCGTGATTGAACGAATGCGGCCACTGACATCCACGCCGTTCGATGTTCACCTGATGATTTCCGACCCAGGCAGGTATGTGGATGAATACGTCCGGGCCGGCTGCGAGGCGATTACCTTCCATTTGGAAGCCGTCCCGGAACCTCTGGAACTGCTGGCCGCGATTCGAGATCAGGACGTCGTGGCGGGACTGGCCATCAACCCGGACACTCCGATTGAGGCGGCTCTCCCGTTTCTCCACAGCTGTGACCTTTTGCTGGTAATGAGCGTCCAGCCCGGGTTTGGTGGGCAGAAGTTCATGCCGCAGGTTCTGAGCAAGATTGAGCGGGCTCGCGAGGTGTGCGGCGACGAATTGCTGATTTCGATCGACGGTGGCGTGGCCACCGACACGATCGGGAGCTGTGCGGCAGCGGGCGCAGATGTGTTTGTCGCCGGCAGCGCGATCTTCGACCGGCCGGATTACGGGCATGCGGCGGCTGAACTGACCGTGGCCGCCGCCGCTGCTGCTGAAGTTCGGGTGTGAGGAGCACCGCCATGGCAACCGTCGCACTCATTCGCCCCGGCTCCACGGACTACGACGCGCAGTCGCGCTTGTTGGGTGCCCTGGAAATGCCGATGAACAAGCGCGGAATCGAGCAGGTTCAGGAAGCCGTCGAGCAGATTCGGCAGGAGGGCCTGCGCCTGGAAGCCATCTACGCAGCTCCCTCAGAACCTGCGATCAGTACAGCCGTTGCGATCGGCAAAGCTTTGGACGATGTAAAGGTCAAGGAGCTGGACGAACTGCGGAACGTCAATCAGGGACTGTGGCAGGGATTGCCCGAAGCAGATGTCCGCAGGCGCTATCCGCGAGTGTTTCGTCTTGGCCGTGAAAAGCCACAGAGCATCTGTCCGCCGGAAGGCGAGACGCTGTCCGACGCATGCCGACGACTGACCAAAGTGATTAACAAAGCCATTCGTAAGCATCATGTCTTCGCGATCGTCGCTTCTGAGCCGATGGCCACCGTCATCCGGTGTACTCTGCAGCAGCGCGGGCCGTCCATCGATACGTGCCTGAAGGGCGAAGACTGCCGTCCCGCAGTCGAGTGCTTCGATACTCGCGAGTTTGACTCCGGGGCATTCGTCAATTCCGAGCTGGATTCTGTGTCGCCCGGCGTTTCATCCAGTGCCGTACCCCAGGAGTCACCCGCCAAATGAGCACAGCAGGTCAGTCCCGACAACAATCCTGGTTGCAGTACATGAAACGTCCTAAACGCGGAGTGCCCGAAGGTCTGTGGCTCAGGTGCGACGGCTGCGGTGCGACCGTTTTTCGCAATCAGGTCGAAGATCATCTGAACATCTGCCCGGAATGCGATCACCATTTCTATGTTCCGACGCGAACCAGAATTCGTCAGTTGCTGGACCCGGACAGTTTCGAGGAATGGTTCGGCGGACTCGTCGCCGGTGATCCGCTGCAATTCGCGGATCGCAAGAGCTACAAGGAACGGATCGTTGATGAGCAGCGCAAGACGGGGATGAACGACGCGTGTACCGTCGGACGAGGCTATATGCGAGGTCGTCCGCTGGTGTTCGGCATGACGGATTCGGCGTTCATCATGGGCAGCATGGGTTCCGTCGTCGGCGAAAAACTGACCCGGGCGATCGAGCAGGCCACCGAACTATCACTGCCTCTGGTCATCGTCAGTGGTTCGGGCGGAGGTGCCCGGATGCATGAAGGCATCTTTTCGCTGATGCAGATGGGCAAGGTCTCGGCCGCTCTGGCCCGCTTCCGCAGAGCACGCGGCTTTTTCATCTCGGTGCTGACAAACCCGACAATGGGCGGTGTCGCCGCCAGCTTTGCGTCACTAGGCGACGTCGTGATCGCGGAACCCCATGCGCTCATCGGATTCGCCGGGCCACGCGTCGTTCAGGCCACATGCCGTATCGATCTGCCGGAAGGATTCCAGACCAGCGAGTTCCTGTTGAAACACGGCTTCGTCGACCGCATTGTGCATCGTGCCCAACTGCGGTCAGAAGTGGCCCGACTGATCGACTATTGCACCGGCTGAGGGCTGGGGCCGACTGTGCCGGCTGATCGTTCGAATTGCCGCCGCAACGGAATTGCCGCGCCTGAGGAGACTGTCCCGAGTTGCGGAGTCCGAAAACACCATGTTCGAAAAATTGTTCGGTAAAAAGGACGCTGTCCCGAAGACGGACATTAACAAGCGTTTCAACCTGATCGGCCGTGTCGGTCAGGGCAGCATGTCGCGGGTCTGGAAGGCCGAAGACTACGCCGCCGGTAACCGTCTGGTGGCCCTGAAGGTTCTGGACGGCGAGAAGACGAAGCGCTACGAAGCCCGTTTTCCCGGCCTGAACAAGCCTGGTGAAGCAGAGATCGCGCTGTCACTGCACCATCCCAACATCGTCCAGACGCTGTCAACCGGCATAACGACTGAAGACGAGCCGTTTCTGGTGATGGAGTACATCGAAGGATCCGGGCTGGGATTGCTCGTCGACCTGCAGTCGGAACAGATGCGGCGATATCGACTGCGGTACATGATCCAGATCGGGGAAGCACTGCTGCATTTCCATCAGCAAAACTGGATTCATCGCGACCTGTGCCCCCGCAACGTGATGGTGGGTGAAGACAACCAGATCAAGCTGATCGACTTTGGCCTGGCCGTTCCCAACACACCCGACTTCCGCAAGCCGGGCAATCGCACGGGAACGGCCAACTATATGGCTCCGGAACTGATTAAACGCCAGCCAACCGATCAGCGCATCGACTTGTTCGCGTATGCCGTGACCTGCTTCGAGATGTACGCAAAGCGGCATCCGTGGGATGCCGCCGTAACCCTCGACGCCGTGCTGCAGCATATCAACAAACCGCCGGTGGAAATTACGACGCTGGTTCCGAAGATCGACCCGCAGATCGCGGCAACGATCATGAAAGGGCTGGCGGCGGACCCGGACGAACGCTGGCAGACTGCCGCCGAAATGGTGAGAA
>CAZHET010000412.1:0-5926 GCA_964531585.1 uncultured Planctomycetaceae bacterium
CTGCCACGGTTCGCTGCACGCAGTCAACCATCCACACCAGCCGAACGCCGGAATGAAAGTACTCGATGCGTTTGCGAGACATCTCCTTCTTGGTGTTTCCGCGGCCGAGCACTTCGACCGCAAGATCCGGGGCAATCGCCGGATACGCGTCCTGCGGCACCTTGCCGTCCGGCAGTCGTTCCCGCGAAACGTAGGCGACGTCAGGTCCTCGAACGGCACTGACCAGCAGTTCAAAGAACCCGTTGGGACCGGAGACCAGTCCCAGTTTTCCTGGCGTGATGTACGCTCTCAGGATTGCGCTGATCGCCGCAGCCACCACAGAGGCTGCGTATCCCATCGCCTTCTCCACCAGTGTCTGGTCAACGAGTTCGCATAAAGCAGGACCGTGAGTGTTGGCTTCCAACAGGTCGGCCAGCGTTGCCGTTCCCGGCGCGGGAGACAAGCGGACGCGGTCAGCGGCAATCCCGCCCAGTTCCTCCAGGCGATCTGCCATCGTCGATATCACGGCGGCGTTGTTCACGCGTGCTACCTCCAGACCAAGGGATCGCTTTCATTTTTGAGCCGGACTTTTCACATTCTATACGTATGCTTCCCGGCACAATATCTTTCGAAAGGATCATCCCATGCGAATTCTGATGACCGTTTTGTTCAGTTCTCTTTGTTTCAGTCACGCAGCGGCGGAGGTCACTATGAAAGCGGTGGAATACAGAGACGGCGACGTTGTTCTGGAAGGATTCGTCGCGTTTGATCCTGCGCGAGCCGACGCAGAATCGCCAGGTGTGCTGGTCGTTCATCAGTGGCTGGGGCTGACGGACTACGAAAAGAGCCGCTGCCGGCAACTGGCAGAACTTGGCTACGTCGCGTTTGCTCTGGACATCTACGGCAAGGGAGATCGTCCGGCGAATGTGCAGGAAGCCGGCAGGCAGGCGGGAATCTACAAAAGCGATCGTGAACTTTACCGTCGTCGGCTGAATCTGGGCCTCGAACAGCTTCGAAATCAGAAGGGAGTCGCTCAGCAGCACATTGCAGCCATCGGCTACTGTTTCGGCGGCACGGGAGCCCTGGAACTGGCTCGCAGCGGCGCAGACATTTCCGGAGTCGTCAGTTTCCACGGAGGCCTCGATTCACCGGCACCGGAAGACGGGAAGAACATCAAGGCGAAGATTCTGGTGTGCCACGGAGCTGATGACCCTTTCGTTCCGGAAAATGACATCGACGCCTTCAAGGCCGAACTGAACGCCGCTAACGTCGACTGGCAGATGAACGTCTATTCCGGAGCAGTGCATTCGTTTACTCAGCCAATGGCCGGCAACGACAATTCCCGCGGAGCCGCGTACAACGAACAGGCCGACAAACGTTCCTGGGAAGCCATGCTGGCGTTCTTCGATGAGGTGCTTGCAGAGGCACCATAGCCAGAAGTATCTGGTGACAGAGGCACTCCAGGAGGTGGTTGCGGCTGCTTCTTCATTCATCGACGCCGGTCGAGCGGCGCACCGCCGTCGTTGAAGAATCCCAGGCCGTCGGCGTCGTTGACGAACATCTGAAGTTCCAGATCGACGATCCTGTCTTTCAACTGTACGCGTTTGTCGAGTCGTTCGGCCATTGCGTCGAGATCGGATTTGATCCGCGCAAGCTCCTGTGTTCGAGCCTGCAGATCGGCATCAAAGAATTCCGACAGCGCAGACTTCAGGGCGTTGGCTTCTTCCGGGAATTCCGCCATGACGTCGTCGGCATTCGTGTCGGAGTCCGCGATGGCTGCGAGCAGATTCCGTCGGGCTGCTGCGACCTGATGCTGCCGTTCGAAATGGCCGGGACCATAGCCATCGGGCATAACACCCATCGCAGCGGCATAGCCACCATCCATACCGCCGACGCCCATCATACCGCCGCTGCCACCCATGGCTGCGGCATAGCCACCGTAACCACGCATCCCAGCGGCATTGCCATCGTCCGCTTTTCCACGAACGCCGCCCATTCCCATCATTTCCATCATCATACCGCCATAGCCCCCGCTGTTAGCTCGCGGCGGATTCTCAAACAGCAGCAGTCCCGCTGCTTCGTAGCTGACGGATCTGACTTGCAGGTCAATCATCTGATCTTTCGCGGCCGCCCTCCTATCGAGTCGGCTCCTGGTCGCGACGTATCGCTGCTGCAGACGTTTCAGCTCGGAGCGACGGTGTTCGAAGTCGCTGTCGAAGTACTCGGTGAGCTTTGCCTTCGCCGCGGCGATTGTTTCGTCACGCTCATCACCGGTCTGGTCGCGCAATGCGTTCTTCAGATTGTGTAGTTCGGCGAGAGCCACCGCGCGAGGACCGTCGAATCCCCCCATCATGGCACCGGAGCCCATCATGGGACCGCCGTAAGCGCGCATCGGCACCGTCATCATTTCGCCGCCCTGTCCCATCGGTTCCCTCATCATGAAGCTGCCGTCCGCGTTGGGCATGCGTGAGCGACGTGAACCCGCCGACTCGCCCAGTTGCGGATTCTGTGGTCGGGCAGCGCCGTATCTTCTTCGGATCTCCTCAATTCGATCTGTGTCTTCGTCGGTCAGATCACGTTGAGTGTCGGGTTCCGACTCCTGAGCCTGAACGTGGCCGACGGACAGCATGGACGTCATCACGAATATGACGCTGCCCGCGACTGCTGTTGCGATACGAAGAGTCATTGTGCTGCTCCTGTTGAAGTTAGGCCGAGTGGATGAGTTCTTACCTGGCCGCGAGCCGCCGGGTGAGCGCCGCGCAGCTCGTGCGCAGACTCACCTGTCGATCGAATTCAATTGCTGGTCGAGTGACTCGACCGCGGTCTGGAAATTTTCGAGTTCCGGCTGAGTGAGTCTTGAACCAGTCGCCGTCGAATCCAGCCGATCGAGTCGCGCGGCGATGTCGTCAACATCCGCAGAGAACTGAGCCGAATCACGCGCGACAGCGACCAGTTCGGCGCGAGTCGACTGGCCAGGCGACGCAAGCGCGCCGGGTTCCTCCGAAAGCCGCTCACTTTCAAGTTGCGTCAATCGACCGGATGCGTCGAACATCACGAAAACGAACACTGCACCAGCAAGAAGGCTCAGCAAAGCTCCGCCGAACCGCATGGGATGGCGTTTGACGTACTGGGCGACGACACCGCGGCGTCTCCCACGACCGTGCTGCAATTTCGCCAGCACTCGCGTCATCGAATCGCGAACGTCACCGGCCTCCGCGAATCGTCGTGACGGCTTCTTTTCCAGCAGGCGATCGACGATATCGGAAAGTTCATCGGGAATGTCCGGGTTCACGTCTCGCAGCGGCCGGTGCATGTCGCGGCAGATGCGATTCAGAACCGCCATCGCCCGCTCCGCGCGAAACGGCGGATGTCCCGTCGCCATGAAATACAGCACCGCACCAAGACTGAACAGATCCGTTCGCGTGTCGGCCGTGATTCCGTTCGCCTGTTCCGGCGACATGTAGTGCGGCGTTCCGGCGATGACTCCCGTGTGAGTCAGACTAGCGTCGTCGACTGTTCGAGCCAGGCCGAAGTCCGTCAGCAGAACTCGTTCAACACCCAGTTCCAGCAGAATGTTGGCGGGCTTCACATCGCGATGGATCACGCCCTGTTCGTGAGCCGCAGCCAGTCCGGCGGCGGCCTGAATTCCGATCCGCAGGATCTCTTTGGCGTCCAGCGGCCCGTGCCGGTCAACGCGAGCCTGCAGCGATTCGCCGGCGACGTATTGCATGACCAGAAACGGCACGTCTCCTTCCGCTTCGACATTGTGAATCGCCACGACGTGTTCATGAACAATCGCCGCCGCGGCCTTCGATTCGCGGGCGAAACGCTGCCGTGCTGTGCCGTTGTGAGCCAAATGCTGAGCAAGCGTCTTGATCGCGACAGGCCGGTTCAGTTCGGTGTCGAAACCCTTCAACACAATACCCATTCCGCCGGAACCGATGAGTCGCTCGATTTCGTAGCGTCCCAGCCGTCCCAGCATTTCCGGATGACTCGGCGGACTCAGAAAATCCAGGCTGATCGGCGGACGCTGCGTCCACCGCGACGACGCTGCCGTGGTGTGGCCCGCCCAACTGTCGAGCGAGTATTCCGCCAGCAACGTCCGTGCTTCCGTGTCAATGTCGTCGTCACCGCTGATCGCGTCGAGTCGGTTACGGCAAATGTGGCATGTTTCCACGTGGGCCGCCGCGCTGAGATATTCGTGGCTGTCTTCCTCGCCGAAGACGAGTACTTCCAGTCCGCTGTCGTCAATGTGGCTCGATGATTTCCTCATGCGTCATCTCCGGCATCTGCGCCGCCCGCCGCACGAATTTCTGCCGCACGAATTTCTGCCGGTTCCAGCTTCTGAACGATCGCTCGCAGTCGTCCCCGCACGCGGCTGCGAGCGATGTGGACGGCCCCGACGGTGATGCCAAGTTCGTTTGCCACGGTTTCGGTTTCGCAACTGTCGATGCTGGTGCGCCAGAACGCCTGCCACGTGTTATCAGAGACCTTTTCCTGAACCTGCTGTGCCGCCCAGCGGAAGACTTCGCGTCGATATTCCAGATCGAACGTGTCGGCTTCTGCTGAGGACGGCACCGGCTGGTTATTCAGCAGTTCCGCGATTCCGCTGTCCGCGCTACCGATCGGTCGGAACTTCCGGCGAGTCAGAAAGCGGATCATCAGATTGCGAGCAATGCGAAACAGCCAGTCCCGAAACCGCCCGAGTTCCGGATCGGGTTGCCACCGTTCCACCGCCTTCGACACCGTCACCAGAACTTCCTGCACAACCTCGCGAGCATCGGCGTCCTGCAATCCCATTCCGCGAGCCATTCGATAGACGAGCGGTTCATAGATCGCAACGAATTCCTCCCACGCTTCCGCGTCACCGCAGTCCGGCAGCCGCAGAATCAGGCTGTTTCGCGTTTCGGGAAATATGTATCTCATGCGGGTATTCTCGGTCTCCCAAAGTAAACAGCCAGCAGTCGCGGAAACCTTTCACGGAAATCGATAACTCACGGAATTTGGCAGCGCGCGGAAGGCGGCGGCTCACAGGGCTCGGCAGCGGCCGAATTCGGCGAGCCTCCCGTGCCGCCGTGTTTCGCCGTGTGCCGCAACGCTGTGAAAAATCTCGAATCGTTTCACCGTTGGCCGACAGGCCAGGTTGTCTGCGAACCGAAGCGGCCTGGCCTCCGGCCACGGGTTAAACAAGCTGCGTTGTTCCGACTGAGCATGCTTCACAGCGTTGTCTGTGCGGCCCTGTGCCACCGTGTTTCACCGACGGAAACTATCATTGGGGCATTCCTGATTTTCCGTGTCAGAATCGCCGGCGCGCAACGTGTAACTTGTCGGGAGATCAAATTGAGCAGAATTCCAGATACCCAGGCCAGTCTGCTGCATCGGGTCAAAGATCCGCTGGATCAGCGTGCGTGGCTGGAGTTCGCGGACATCTACCGTCCGGTCATCTGCCGAATGGCTCGGCGGCGCGGGCTGCAGGACGCGGACGCTCAGGATCTGGCTCAGAAAGTACTGACGTCCGTCGCCGGAAAAATCGCCGACTGGGAACACGATCCGGAACGCGGCCGTTTTCGCACGTGGCTGTCGACGGTCACGCGGAACGCAGTTATCGATCACCTGCGGCAGGTAAAGCCGGATGCGGCTCGAGGCGGAAGCAGCCTGGTTCGTCGCCTGCACAGTCTGCCGGAATCCCGCGAAGCCACGTACGGGGAAATTCAGCGGGAACATCGCCGATCCCTGTTTCGCCGCGTCGCGGAAGAAATCCGGGCGGAATTCGAAGAGACCACATGGCAGGCGTTCTGGATGACCGCTGTCGAACTGCAGGCCGTCACGGATGCCGCCGAACAACTTGGCCGCAGCGTCGGTTCGGTCTACGCGTCGCGTTCCCGCGTGATGCGAAGGTTGAAGCAGCGCGTGTCGGAACTGGAGGCAGACAACGATGACTGCTGAA
>CAZHET010000413.1:0-5923 GCA_964531585.1 uncultured Planctomycetaceae bacterium
TGGATGCAATCCCGCTGCTGTGGTACTCCCTGCAGCGGCCGCTGGCAGGGCATCATCCGTCTGATCGCTGGACGGGAGCCGCCTGGCTGAGTCTCGGTGGCAGGCAGACGATTGTGATTGCCGGCCGAAAGGCTCACGGTGAAGTCTACTATGGCCATCCTCGCCCGACGGACTGCTATCCGGACAAGGGATATCACGGATCTTCTTACGAAGTGCAGATGCTGTTTTACACGCCCGCGGAACTCATCGCCGCCGCCAACCGGCAGGCCGTTGCGACTGAGATCGACCCGTGGTATCGCTGGGACAGTCGGACTCCAGGCGGCGGCATTGACCGGTTCATGTTCAAAGACTGTGGCCGGGACATCGGCGGCCTGACCTATGACCGGCAGAACAATCTGCTATACATGGTCGAAGTCAACGCGGGCCACACGAGCCTTGATGAATGGGAACCGACTCCGGTGATTCACGTGTTCCGGATCGTCGAATAGCCTCGACCGTTGTTCGTGTTCCTGCGCCGGACAACACCCCTGCCGATGCTGGCAGCACCGGCCACGTGGCGCACTCTTGCAGCGTCCGCAGCACCGAACTCTCATCAGAGGCTCACCCAACAACCGTGGGCGTATGGCAAAGCACGCTCTGTCCATGCGTCCGGCAAATGACCTGTCATGCGACTCAGTTTTTTTGTGAATGCTGTTTTCGCCACGGTTATGTCGACCAGCCGTGGGAGCCTGCTATTGGGCGGGTTGCGGCTGAGATGCTGCAAGACCGGTCGTTGTGTATTCCACACTCTCCGACACGTATTCGTGAATTCGGCCTGCCGGTCGCCGGATCAGGGAGTCCGGACGCATTGACTGCGGCAGGAACGATGCGATCGGTCGCCAGGCAATGGTTGTCTGGCCAATGTTCTTCCCCGAATGTTGCGTCAGCCATTTGTACGAAGCTGCGTTGTCCGGAATGTGGTGTCCGGTGACGGCCGTTGCAGGATTGTTCAGTACATTGATCAGAACATGCATTGGTGAGGCGGTCATGTCCGATGGCCTGAGGCAAGGCACACCCCACCTTTCCGTTCTGAGTGACTCGGGAAACAGCCGCAGATTTGGAGGATTCCGGAAAGCGTTCAGCGTCCGGATTTCCCGCGCAGTGCGATCGTCTGCAATGCATATGGTATCGGGATGAGCTTTCAGCCAGGCAAGGAACTGCCTGGAGATTTCCACATTTTGTCCCCATGTTCCGCTGAGACTCATTAGCAGCAGGCACAGTGCGACTGTTCCGGCAGCCAGGCTGTTTTGCAACCAGCGTCGGTGCAGTGCCGGCAGACAGACGCCGATCACAAGGCCAAGCGGAACGGCCAGCGGCTGCCAATAGCTGACTGTTCCCGGAAACGGTTTGTAGGCCGTTGGAGTATGCGTCCCGAACGCCATATACGTCCAATAGGCGAGTCCGGCGAACAGCACTCCGCGAATGACGTGGGGAGCTGTGCGAAAGGCAGCAAACCCTGAGAAAAGCATTAGCAGCGGCAGCACGGCATATTGTTTGGAAATCGCGAAATCGCGCAGCGGACGAGTCACAAATGCTGAGTCGAAATGGCCGTCGTCTGTGAAGATCCGTCGTTCGTTCGTGTCGTTGTCCAACTGGCTGAGATGCGTCTTCTCGATGACGTGCAGACGGTAGAGCGGATCTCCCGTGAGAATCCACCACGGCAGGGGATCCAGCAGCAGAAAGAGTGTTCCGCCCAGGATCCACGCCAATGCAATGCGGGCGCGCAGCGCCGGGACACAGATTCCCAGGCCTCCAAAGAAGACCACAACGAAGAACAGCAGGGTCAGGTGGCAGTCCACGGCCAGTCCGAATGCCACACCCGCGGCAACAATTGACAAGCGTCCGCTGCGCGTTGCCAGGCACCACAGAGCCAGCGCCAGGAACCCGGTTCCGAAGACTCGGGTCGAGCCGCCGCAGGTGCTGTCCAGGACATCGCCCGGCAGAACTGCCAGCAATACCATCGTGAACATAGCCAGCCGGTCGCTGCCGCTGACATATCGCACCGTCATCCCGCAGAACAGCATTGTCATCAGTGAACCAAGCAGACCGGGAAGTGCGGCTGACAGTTCACTGAAACCAAACACACGGAGGCTGGCCGCCAGAGCGAAATTATAGGGCAGGCGCAGTTCCCAGTGAGTGGCGGGAATCCGGTCCAGTTCCCAGGCATAGCGCAGGTGCTCCAGGTCATCAGCGCCCTGAATTCCTTCGAACAGGAGCATGCGGAGAAAACCCCACAATACGAACGGAATCAGCCACATCAGCACGGAGAGCGGACGGTCGGGAGCTGCTGGTGTGTTGTCGTCCGACGGCAGCACCTGCGTTCGGCCATCACAACCGCTCAATTCAACTTCGTGTGACATCGGAACCCCGTGGAATGGCAGGAATGACTGCCCCGCGATGACTTCGCTTCTTATGTTTCTGAAAAGAACCGCCTGGTCACAACTTACTACGTCCCGACGCTCGTGTCGGGCTGAAAACGGAGCGATGCTCGTGATCGCCGAATCTCACAACCTGCAGCCGCTGGATCTGCTGGAAATCGCTGTCCTGATTCCCTGCCACAACGAAGCCGCTGCGATCAGACAGGTCGTGCTGGACTTTAAGCAGGCGCTGCCGTCGGCAACAGTGTTTGTCTATGACAACAATTCAACGGACGACACGGCCGCAGTCGCGGAGTCGGCTGGAGCGATTGTGCGGTCTGAACCCAGGAAGGGAAAAGGCAACGTTGTGCGACGGATGTTTTCCGACATCGAAGCCGACGTGTATGTGATGGTTGACGGGGACGACACCTACGAAGCCGCCGCCGCTCCCCGAATGATCCGGACACTGATCGAGCAACGTCTGGATATGGTCAACGGCAAACGCATCACAGACATCCAGGAGGCATATCGAACCGGCCATCGTTTTGGCAACTGGATGCTGACCAGCCTGGTCGGGATCTGTTTTGGCCGGGAATTCGATGACATCCTGTCCGGCTTCCGGGTTTTTTCCCGCCGGTTCGTGAAGTCGTTTCCCGCGCTGTCCCGCGGATTCGAAACGGAAACGGAACTCACAGTCCATGCACTGGAACTGCGGCTTCCCGTTGCAGAAATCGAAACGACCTATAAAGACCGGCCCGATGGCAGCGTCAGTAAACTGAACACGTACCGAGACGGTATTCGCATTCTGAAGACGATCATCGTGCTGGCCAAGGAAGAACGGCCGCTGGCGTTCTTTTCGATCATTTGGGGACTTCTGGCGATGACTTCCATCGGCCTGGCAGTGCCATTGTTCTTTACATGGTTGGAAACGGGACTTGTTCCGCGGTTCCCGACGGCCATCCTGGCGACGGGATGTATGCTGCTGGCGTTTGCCAGCCTGTCCTGCGGACTTGTTCTGGATACCGTCACGCGGGCACGACGGGAGATGAAACGGCTGGCGTACCTGCAGATGAAGCAGTTGCAGCCCACCGGTTTCGGTTCGACCGATTCGCGTTTTCGTGACTGCAGACTCAGTACTTCAAGTGCTGCGGCTTTGTCCCGCTGACAATCAGCCACGGAAACCACCACGCGTCATGAAACCCCTGCGCGATCTGCTGAAGCATTCGTCCATCTATATGATCGGCCAGATTCTGACGCGCATGGCGTCGGTGCTGCTGCTGCCGTTCTATACTCACGTCCTGACAACCGCCGACTATGGCGTGACTGCGATTCTGGACCTGACGGCCGCATTGTTGTCGACGTTTCTGGCCGGCGGCATGGTCAGCGCTGTCACGCGGCATCACTTCGACGAGGACGATGAACGGCACCGCGATCGAGTCTGGTGGACCGGACTGACGATGGTCGGTGCCGTGTGTTCGCTGATTTCGCTAAGTCTGTGGTTAGGCCGCCAGTGGCTGGCCGACGCAACGCTGGGCACCGAGATCACGGACGGTGCCTGGTTCTATACGCTCACGATCATCACGCTGTGGTTCACTGTCGTGGGAATGATCGTCGAAGGCTATCTGCGCGTCCGCAAGTGGTCCGGACTGTTCGTTGTCATTTCCCTGGCACGCCTGATTTTCAATATCGGCCTGAATGTCTGGCTGATGGTTGGTCTGAAGATGGGGGTCGAGGGCCTGCTGGTCGGGAATATGGCGGCCACAATCCTGCACACGTCAGTACTGCTGGCAATTTTTGTACGCACTCGCGGCGGATATGTCTTTGACGCCGCACTGGGCAGTCAGATGTTTCGCTTCGCGGCACCGCTGGTCGTGACGGCTCTGACCAGCATGATGATGCACGAAGCAGATCGGTATTTCCTCCGCATCTGGGAAACGCTCAGCGATATCGGAATTTACTCGCTGGCTCACAAAATCGGCTTCGCGGTCAATACATTGTGTCTGCTGCCGTTTCTGTCGATCTGGAACGTGGCCATTTACGACATCGACAGGCTGCCGGATTCCCGTCAGGTGTTTGGACGAATCTTCGGCTGGTTTACTTCCGGGCTGGGAATTCTGCTGCTGGGCGCGTCGCTCACCATGCACCCGATTCTGCCGCTGCTGACTCCCGACGCCTATGGTCCGGCGGCTGATCTGGTGTCGGTGATTCTGCTGGGCTTCTTTGTGTTCGGCCTGAGCTTTATGTTTCAGGTGCCGTCGATGTTGTCCAGGAACACCAAGCTGATGATTCCGGGTTCGGTCGCCGGAGTTATCGTGAACGTCGTGGCGAATATCGTGCTGATTCCAATCATTGGTGTGTGGGGAGCCGCCTGGGCCGGAGTCCTGACGTACGCCGCGTTTTCATTCACCATTCTGGCCTGCTGCCGGTCTGAGATGAAACTTGCCTATCCGTGGAAGCGATCACTGGTGACCACGATGGCTCTGTGTGGTTGTTATTGCGTAATTCGCTACGGCTGTTTTCCTGGCATGAGCGTCGCGGGGCAGGTTGCTGTGTCCGTGGCCGTCTGTGCCGGATGGACCGTGCTGCTGTTCGGCCGGGACGGGATGGCCTGGTGGCGGACTCGCGAGCTGCCGACCGCGGCCGGCAGGCCTGAATCCCGCGATGACGACATCGCGTGTAACCAGGGTTCGCAGCCAGTCAGTGTCTCGTGACGATTCGAAGGAATCCGGGATGAACATCGCGTGAACAGTGCGGGGCAGGAGCCGGTCATGAAAGCAACGTTGAAGAACATTTTGCGAGCGTTTTGCCGGCTGACCATACTGCCCGCCTGGCTGCTGTTCCGAGTGCAGGCGGCGATCTGCGGACGAGATCGGGCGCTGACCGGCTGGTCGCAACTGTTCAGTCTGCTGCCTGGTACAACCGGTGTTTATCTGCGACATGCGTTCTACAGTCTTGTGCTGCTTCGTTGTGACACCGATGCCTGGATCGGATTTGGGACGACATTTTCTCACGGGGAACTGTCGATCGGCAAGACGGTCTACGTCGGCAATCACTGTTCGATCGGCTGTGTCACGATTGAAGACGATGTTCTGATCGCGTCCCATGTTTCGGTGATGAACGGCTGCGAACAGCATCGCACGGACCGGCTGGATATTCCCATTCGTGAGCAATCCGGGGTCTTCCGGCACGTCACGATCGGGCAGGATTCGTGGATCGGTGAACGGGCGATCGTGGCCGCCAGCATCGGCCGACATTGCGTCGTCGGAGCGGGGGCGGTGGTGTTGTCGCCATTGCCGGATTATTCCGTGGCGGTGGGCGTTCCGGCACGCGTCATTCGCGACCGCCGCGACGGCTCGGGCTCGAACGGCGACCACCGCGACGGTTCCGCCAACGAAGCCAGCGCGGCCGTGAGCCTGGCCGCCGGAACTCGGTGAGCGGCCACACCAGATGAGCGGCCCGACAAGGTGAGCGCCCCGACAAGGTGAGCGCCCCGACAAGGTGAGCGCCCCGACAAGGTGAGCGCCCCG
>CAZHET010000414.1:0-5884 GCA_964531585.1 uncultured Planctomycetaceae bacterium
CCGATCTGTGCTCACTGCGAAGACGAAGCCACGGTGAAAGCCAACGCCGAACGTCTGAGCGGCGGGTCCGAGTACGCTCATCACAGCCAGATCCGCGACCACGCGGCGGCTCTCATCGCGACAAAGCGTTCCGTCGATCTTGCCGACCGACACAACCATCGATTTCATGTGCTGCACGTTTCCACGGCGCAGGAAGCCGAGTTTCTGCGCACGACCAGCGATCTCATCACCGCCGAAGTCTGCCCGCATCATTTGTTCTTCAACATCGACGACTACGACCGGCTCGGTTCGCTGGTGCAGATGAATCCGTCGATCAAAACCGCCGCCGACAATGCCGCGCTGTGGGACGCACTGCTGGACGGCACAATCGAAGTTGTCGCCACCGACCACGCTCCTCACACACTGGAAGAGAAAGATCAGCCGTATCCGAAATCGCCGTCCGGTCTGCCCGCCGTCGAAAACTCGCTCGCCTTGATGCTTAACGAAGTTAACCGGGGCCGCTGCACGATTCAGCAGGTCGTGAAGTGGATGAGCGAAGCTCCCGCGCGAGTCTGGAACATTCGCAACAAAGGCCGAATCGCCGCAGGTTTCGACGCGGATCTGGTGCTGGTCGACCTCAACAAAACGCAAACTATCCGCAATGAAGAGCAACTCACCAAAAGCGGCTGGAGTCCCTGGCACGGCACGGAACTCACCGGCTGGGCTGTTCGCACCTGGGTGATGGGCCAAACCGTGTTTCAGAATGGCCGAGTCGACACTTCGATGCGCGGACACGAGGCGGAGTATGATCGGTGAGCAGCAAGCCGTCATCTCCGAGGGCGGTCGCGACGCGAGTCAGTCCGCACCGATTACAGTCGTGGCAACCCGGCTGAGGCAGTCGCTCGGCCCCGCTTGCATTCCTGGCGTTCCCGGAGCAGCATGTGCCAGTCAGAACGGATACCCCGCAGTCTGAGGGGTGCCTCCCCGCCCCGCTCGAAGAGAACCCGGCAATGTTTGGCGACGGTGAGTTCGATGTCCTGCGGTCGAGTCATGCTCGCATTCATTCCGTTTTCGAGAAAATCGCAGTTGATCGCAGAGCTTCCCTGAATTCAGTCTACTTCTGCGAACACGGTCTCACACGCGAGGAGGTTGACGAACTGACGACGCGACTACGGTCTGCTCTGGAAGGCCATCGATTGGATTATTTTGCCTGGGCAAACGCCCACCTGCCACTGATCGTCGCGGCAACGGAAGTTGGATACTCGTACGAAGGGAATGGCACCGATTTTTGGCCGGCGTTCTCGCAGTCCGTCGGACATCACTTCGACTTTGACGACCGGCATCGTCTTTCCGGATGGTTCAGGAGGGCCGCCGAACGATTTTCGGGGGCAGTACCGGGCAACAGCAACTGGGAGAACGCATTCTGTCATATTGCCTGGCCGATCTCACATGCCGTGGCCGCGAAGGATATTCGTCGACCGTTCGCCGATTCTCTGCGTAATTTTCGTGGCAGCATCGAAGACGACGATGCACAGATCGCCGAGTCCCTCGGAAGGACAGAAGCAGCCAGGCTGACACGTCGGTATCGAACGTGGATCGGCAATCAAAGACTTGTGGCTGGAATCGTGCGCGAGGTGTTGGGCGGGCGATCTCTGATCGAAGCCCAACTGCTGACCTGCGAATTCCGCGAACGCCTCCTGGAGGATCTCCATCGTGAACCGGAATTCTCTTCTGCCGTCCGGGCTGCACGACGAAGTCAGCGATCCGGCAGCGTTGGTAAACGTGCCACCAGCAGCACAACCGGGGCGGCGTCAGAGCCGACGGCGATCTACGGTACATTCTTTCTGCAAAGGCGGGCCGAAAACGAGTTCGAACTCTTTGGTGAACTCCCCGAGATGCCGCGCCCCGTCCGCCAGTCCCTGTTGCGAGTCTGCCGCTGTCGCCGCTGGCGTCCGCGACCGTGGGGATTTTCTCAGGCTGCGATCTTGTCGCGCGGCACGCTGACGGCACAACGCGGGACATTTCCCATTGAATTCAGGTCCGTCCAGCGTGCCGAAGCTGCTCAACCGTTCTTCACCAAAGTCGCCAACCTCGGCCTGGACAGCGACACGGCAGCCTGGTTGGAGGCGATTCGGTTTCCGGATCTCGACCGAATCGCGTTTCGCCCCGTCGATGTGGACGACGACGTCTGTCATGCGATCATCGGCCGCACTCCGCATCAAGGCCTGATATGGGTAGTCCACTCGGCTGCGGATCAGCCGCCGTCGGAGGAAGCGCGGCTCATCGGGAAACTGAAGAGTGCCGCCATTCACGAGTTTGACGCCAGTAACGCGTTGGTTCGCGAATGGCTTGGCTGGCCTGCACCGCGAGGCACCGGATCTGCCGTCGCACCACCCGCTCGGTTGATTGCGCCCTCGCCGACAGGCATTGGTGCTTCCGGAAATGCGGTGTTCGAGCCGGGTGATCTTATTGCGGTCCGCTCAGGGTCAGACAAGGGCGTCCACGTCACGCTGAAGAGACTTTCGGGAGACGGACCCGAACAGGCAGGTGGCGAGTTGGTCCTGATGGAAACCGCTCAGCCGGGCGAGTACGAACTCACCATCAATGAAGACGGATTGGCGGCGCAGTCATTTGGCTTCGAATTCATCGCCAAAGGTGAAACAGACGTGCCCTTGCCATGGGAGGTCTGTCTTCGTCGCGTGGACGGCTCCGTGGATGCGGGGTTCACGAGGCGAGATTTGTTCAATCACCGATTACTGCTCGAAATCACGAGTCCGCGGGCCATCGAAAATCTGCGGCTTGGCGTTTCGATCAATCCGGGACAATGTGAAGTCGCGTTTCACGTCGATCGTCTGCCGCAGCGAGTTCCATCGACGCACGATGTTTGGAAGCAGTTGATCGACCAGTTGCCGGAGTCAACCGTCTCATCAAACTGTGATCTTGAGTTGACAGTTTCCATCGAAGGCCTCGCGGCAGGCACGTGGCGATTGGAGGTCGACTCGCCGAATGTTTGGTGGGAGAACGACGGACAGCGCCTGCGGGCAGTCGGCGACGCGTGTGAATTCGCGATCCGGACACGCAATATCAGAACGGGACAACTCGTGGCGCAGAGTGCGATCCCGGGCGAACCGGTTGTCTCTGTCGCGCACAACAGCAACGGAAATCCGCTGATGTTCGACGCTCGTGTGGACGTTGCGCGCGAATCAGCATGGCCGGGGCGTTTGCCGAAACCTGCACGGCTGCTGCGGGAACCGGATGACCGCGACGCTGGCACGGGGCTGCGGCCAACCGTCGAGCGTTATCTGGAACTCGCGTGTGCGTCGAGCGGGTCCAAAGCCGCCGAGTTGCATCGCGTCGGCCTTGCTGTTCAGTTCCGCGACAGGGTGCTCGAAGTTTGTTGCGGTGACCATTGGACGCGGCGATCCGCTGCGCAAGCCGAAAAACTCGACGTTGAGGCGATTTCTCCGGTCGAGGTCTGGTGGGCCGTTCAGGAGAAACACCCGGTGATCGTGTCCGGGGGGACAGATGAGGAACAGCAACGTTGGCTGACGTTGTCGTCCGAGTTTGCGACTCGCTTCGCCAACCTGTGCCGGAGCGGTGGTGGGATGGTGCTGTCCCGGAGATCGGCGTCGAGGAAGCCACGCAACTGGATCCGGTCTATCAGGATCTCTTTGCCGACGACCGTCTGTTCGTGGACTCGGAAAACCTGCAACGTTCGCTGCGCGAGGCGAACTGGATGTTCAACGGATCGCACCTTGCAGACCTGATTGTCCCGGTCACCGGCGGAGACATCCTGCTGAAATGGTCGCTTGCGGAGGCAACGGTTTCCGAGTTGGCGGCGGCGTTGCAGGACTGGATTCGAGAACACCTGAAGGTGGGGCGTGGTCGACAGTCCTGGTCATCTGATGAGCTTGCGGACTGGCTGAACCTGTTGCTTTACCCGGAACAACTTCGAAAACGCCCGTTGGACGCTCTGCTCGCCAGGCTGCTGGCCGACCGCTGCGTCGCCCGTGCCGGTGCGCTGGTTGCCTGGCGAGTGCAACAGATCGAACGCGCTGAATCAGAAGCGATCGAACGGAGCACAAACTCGTGGAGCACGCCTTCCGGTGACGATCGTCGCCGCGCGAGACGAGCGCAGGAATCAGGACGACACTGCTCTGGATGCAGTCGCGACGTCAACGCTGCGAAAGTTCGAGGACGCGAGTGTCCAGTTGCTGATCGCACACGATTCTTTCCGTCAGTCCTACAACCTGCAGGCGGCGGAAGCCCTCGTGTTCTACAGCCTGCCGTGGACTCCGGAAGCCCTTGACCAGTGGATCGGGCGTGTCGATCGGCTGGGTCGGGAGTTCGTTGACCCGGAAAAACGCCGCAGCCCGCCGAAGGCCGTCCGCATCGTCACGCTGCACAGAAGAGGCGATCCGACCGAACAGGTTGAGAAAGTGTTTCATCGGTTCCGACTGTTCGAAGCGGCGCTCGACCCGGAACGATCACTTGTGCAGACGATCTCCAACGAAATCCAGGCGGAGGCTCTGGGTTGCTACCGGTCCGACGTGACATCCGGCGATGACGACTCAGACCAGATCGACACGCAGACGTTTCAGGATGACGCACGAGAAACCTCACCGCCTGATGGTTCGCTGTGGACAGTCGAGCGGGCGATGACATTGTTCGACGAACTGCTGGATCGACCGGTGTGCGAGCCAAAACTCAGGCAGACCGCCCCACTCGGTTATGTAGCCTGCGACGAGGAACAGGCGCTGGCAAGCTGGATTGAGTTGCTGCGGGCACACAAGAAGATCAACACTCGGCGTTTCAGGGAAAAAGCAAAGTCACGCGGCAGTCGGTCGCGCACGTTCTACACCGTCAGTCAGGATCAGAAGGCTGAGCCGCAACTTGAGTCGTTGCGGGACTTCTCCGGTCGATTTCCGCCGTTCTTCGTATCTCGTCGGAACATACAGCGACCACCTCGGCTGGAGGTCAGGACGAGCAAGTCAGGGGACGACGCAGACAGCGCGCTGCTTCAGTTTCTGTCGCACGGGTCACCGCTGCATGAAGAGCTGATTGAGACGTTCAGGAACGCCGGACGACGCGAGACGCCGCTGGAAATTGCCATTCATTCGCTCGGAGCGCAGTGCTGTCCGAACGGCACGGACCTGCAACCGGGAACGTACTTTTGCGGTGCCGGATTCGTCGATCCCGCCTGCCGATACGCGGACCTCGACGCAACGGACTTGTTTCGCCACGACACCTCGGCGGACAGTGGCGTTCGAATAACTTCGATGCGCGACGTGCAAGTCCAATGCTTCCGCGCGGGTGTGGAGGCGGATGTTCGCTTTGTCCGCATTCTGGCCCCCGCATTCCTGGCGTGCATGGCATGGCAATTCACGGACGACAAACAACTTACCCCGTGCGATGCGCGTCAGGCAGCAGATCTGGTCTCGCCGCACTGGACGAGCGATACACGGCCCAACGCAGAATCGCAGAGCCTGCTTGGGGAACACGCAAAACTCTTGCCGAAGTTCGCTTCACGGAAGATCGCTGTACAGACGAAAGCCAAATGGGCCATCAGCCTGATACAGATTCGCGAGCGAATTGAGGAGCGTGCCGAACTGATTCGGGTTGAGGCGGAGGATGCGCTGTGGAATCTGCAGTCGGCACGCTCGGAGACCATCCGACGAATCAATGCTCTTCGCGCGGAATCCAATCACCGGAATGAGCAGACGATTAAGCTGACCTGGCGACCTCGGCTGGGTCTGCTCGAAACACAAACGGCCCTCGTTCGACGGGCTCGCGATTTGCGCTGCACACTTCTGGACAAAACGCTGGCGCATCTCAGAGATCCGGACGCCGACACGGTTTGTCTCCAGGCAACGGCGGCCATTCGGTTGCTCCCGGACCCGCAGCC
>CAZHET010000415.1:0-5880 GCA_964531585.1 uncultured Planctomycetaceae bacterium
ACGAGGCGATGCCGGAATCTGACAGCGTCGTGCCGTAAATGTACTGGGTTTCCTGGTTTCCGGTCGACGCGTTGTCGGTGGTCATCGACGAAACATTCCCATCGGCATTGTAGGCCGTGTGAACCGTGACGTTGGCGTCCGGAGAGGACGAACCGGTGTCATAGTTCATGATTCGCTGGGTTTCACGACCGACGTCGTCGTACTCGAAACGGGTGATGATGCCGGACGGATCAACCGATTCTTCCCGATTCCCGGCCGAATCGAAGACCGAGGACGTGACCAGAATCGTGTCGGAGCGTGTCGGGATCGTGGATGAACGGCTGAGCGCCGTGCCACCGTTCGTCCCGTAGCTGGCCGTGGCCACAGTGCGGCCCACAGAACCGATCCTGCCGTTTGCTCCCACTGAGTATCCGGAGCCCGGTGGAGCGACGCCATCAAGCGACGTCATTGTGCGGTTCCGTCATTCGCTGGCGGGTTCTGTTCGCCAGCCGCGGAACCGCCTGCCCGCAAGTGCTGTTTTGACAAGACCTGTTGCAACGACTATTGTTTGCACCATGAAAAGCCAGACTCCGCGACCCACCTTTGATTCGTCGGCTCAGGAAGTTTATCTGCACCTGTGGCGGAGCTACGACCGGCTGCGAGCTATCGAAGAGGAACTGTTCGGTCGGTATGACCTGTCGGCTCAGCAGTACAACGCCCTGCGGTTGCTGGATGTCGTCTTTCCGGCCGGAATGCAGACGATGGAAATCGGACGCCAGTTGATTTCCCGTATGCCCGATATGACACGGATGCTGGACCGGCTGGAGAAGCAGGATCTCATCACGCGGATTCGACTTCCTGACAATCGCCGAGTTGTGGAAGTGTTCATTACCGATGTCGGTCGGAAACTGCTGAGCGACATGAGTGACGCTGTGCTGGACATGCACGACCGGCAACTGGGGCACCTGAGTTCCAATCAACAGCAGCAACTGGTCCGGTTGCTGAAAGCCGCCCGCAAACCTCATGAAGACGCTACCTGCGACTGGCTGGACGATGCGCGGAAGAACACAGTATGAACACTGAAGTGCAGCAGGATGACGGTTCCCGTTCCGCTCGACCGGAACTCCCGTCGCGATGTGGTGTTCTGCGCCGCATGTGGCCGTTTGGTTTGTGGCTGATTGTGTTCTATTCCGGCTGGTTGCTGCTTGTCTCCGCCGGTGGCCATTGGAAAACCGTGCAGTCGCACTGGCCCATCGCGCTGGCGATGTCGTTCGGGTCCTACATTGCCGGTTCAACTCCGATGGGCGGTGGTTCCGTCGGCTTTCCTGTGCTGGTCCTGCTGTTTGAATTACCGGGCGCACTCGGGCGAAACTTCGGTCTCGCGGTGCAGTCGATCGGGATGGTGTCCGCTTCGATCTATATTGTCTCTGCCCGCCGTCCGCTCGATCTGAGCCTGTTGAAACCCGCTCTGTTCGGTGCGCTCATCGGCACGCCTCTGGGCGCTGCGTTCGCAGCGCCGTTTGTCCCGGATCTGTGGGTGAAGCTGACGTTTGCGATCGTGTGGTGCAGTTTTGGCATCATGCATCTGATGAAATTGAACGAGCTGGTCAGCAACCAGGGAGAAAGCGATCGCTGGCGGTCATGGGATCGCAGCATTGGTCTGGCCATCGGCATCGCAGGCGGCGTGGTGTCGTCGATTACCGGAGTGGGCATTGACATGATTGTGTATGCCACAATGGTGTTGCTGTACCGGGCTGATCTGAAGATTTCGATCCCGACCTCGGTGGTGCTCATGGCCTTCACATCCGTGATTGGCATCGCATCGAACGTTGTGCTGTCTCGGATCAATCCGGTTCTGTATGCCGTCGATCCGGAAGTCTTCGCGAACTGGCTGGCGGCCGCTCCGGTCGTTGCCGTGGGGGCTCCGTTCGGTGCGATCGTGGTGAATCTGATCTCACGCAAACCAACGCTGATCATCGTGTCGACGCTGTGCATTCTGCAGTTCGTCTGGACGATCGTGCAGGAGCGGGTTTCAGGGCTCGTGCTGGCGGGTGCGGTGCTGGCCGTCCTGACCGTCAACGCCGCATTTCATCTGCTCTACCACTGGGGACGTGGTGAGAGCGCGCTCGGCGAACTGCTCGATGAAACAGCTCCCGGCCCGTCCATTGACGTCGCCGGTGACGAAGCGCCGCAATTCATTCCCGAAGGAGTTTCGGAATCCGTTTTCAACAACGGCTGACGCAGTGATGTGTCGGAGTGCGGCGATGCCAATCGATGGCTGTGTCAGGGTGGGAATGACAGCCAGTCGCTGCGAGAGGCCATCACGCACGTCCGAGATAAGCGGCGTCTCCGCCAACTGCCGCTGCTTCAAGGCCGGATCCGTCACCCCAAGCGGTGCAGGACTCTGGTTGATACCCACGCAAACGGTTCGATTTCAGCTCGTCGCAGATCGTTTTGAAGCTGCGTGGCTTCGTGGACCGGTGTCGCTTCGGACACTGTGACGATCAGCACTCGCGTGAATTCCGGGTCCCGCAAATGAGGAGCAGATTCTGCACCGCGGAGAATCAACAGATGATCGTTAACGGGATGTTTGTCGCAACCGACCCCAATGACGCGCTTCTGCACGCTGGTTGCGATGGTGGAAGGCCCGGACGCGGAAAATAACGCCTGCTCGCTCATGGAGATCCAGGCAAATGGAACAATCCACCTGACCGGATTCCGCAGGCAGACGAGTCACAAATGGGAACGTTAGCAGTGAACTTGTCCGATGGTGAGCGGATTGCTCGTATCCTCAGCGGAAGGCTCGCGAAATTGCTTGCCTTTATGCCACATGGCCACATCAGCAGTCCTTCTGATGGTTACACTTTGGAAAGCGTTGGCCACGGGGGCGAGCATGGTGTGCGTCGGTGGCTGGACGGAAAGAGAGAACGACATGGCAATCGGCATTAGTCCGCTGGTGGATTTCGCGTTCAAGCTGATGCTGGGAAGCCCGCAGCATTCGCGAGTCACCGTGCATTTTCTGAATGCCATTCTTTCTGATCAGCCGCGAATTGCTCATGTCGAGATCCTCAACCCGTTTCTGGACAAGCAATACGACGAAGACAAGCTTTCGGTGCTGGACATTCTCGCAACCGATGACCACGGGCGGTTGCTGAACATCGAAGTCCAGACGTCGCTTCCGCTGGGGATGGCTCAGCGACTGACCTACTACGTGTCGGCTTTGTATGTTGGGCAGTTGCATGAAGGGAATCAGTATTCGGAACTTCGTCCGGCGATTAGTATCTGTGTGTTGAGTCAGGCGATGTTCCGGACATCCCCCGAACTGCATCTGGACTTTCGGTTGCGAGCCTCTTCGTCCGATCTGATCCTGACGGACGACCTGCAAATTCATCTTTTGCAGTTGAATCATCTTCGCGTCACGGCTGAGAACGTGTATTATGCATCAGCGGCGGAACGCTGGGCGTTCTTTCTGCAGAATGCCGACGACTTGGCGCCTGACGACATTCGCCGCCTTTTCCCCGATGAAGAAATCGTCGAAGCCGCCGGAGTGCTGGAAATGATCTCTCAGACCCCCGACCAACTGCAACAGTATAACGCTCGCCTGAAGTTCCTGCGTGACGAAGAAGCTCGCCTGCGCAAAGCGGAAGAAGACGGTCGGCTGCAGGGCTTTCACGAAGGAGTACTCGTCGGCGAAGCACGAGGTGAAGCACGAGGTGAAGCACGAGGTGAGGCGAGGGGTGAGGCGAGGGGCGAGGCGAGGGGCGAGGCACGAGGTCAGCGACTGGGACGCATTACGTTGCTGCAGGAACTGCTTGGCCTGCAGCCGAGGTCAGCGGAAGAATTCGCGGGGCTTGACGAATCGCAGATGAAACAACTGGAAGACCAGTTGCAGCAACAACTGCGGTCCAGAAGTTCGAGCTGAAGTCATTCAGATGACCTCGGCGAGACGACTCAGAACTCCGAAACAACTTCGCCACCGGCGCGGGTGCTGACTGCTCGCAGAACGGTCTGGTCGATGTTCTCGCTGATGAATCGTGCGCTGCCGTCGGACATCGCAACTTGTGCTCCGCCGGTGTGCTGGCTGCCAAACGCATTCAATCGTTGAATTGCTTCGGCGGAGTTGTCGAAGGCGCCGCTGGGCGGAGTGCTGCTGTCAAACGGCAGGCGATAATTGATCGGTGCAAAGCTGCTCATCGTGAGATCCGTCAGTCCCAGTTGCCCGCCCGACGGTGCCCAGTAGCCCCATCCGCCCATGGGGTTTTGCGTGGCTCCACTGGCGAGAAAGGTGTCATAGTTGGGATCAAAGTGACTGCGTTCGCCCAGAAGCAGCGTGTTCGCCAGCCCATCAATGACGTCACGGAATCGCACAAGGCGATGCTGAACAACCGGCGGCGTTGTAATTGGCGGACCTGATCCGGCAAAAACGCCGTCCCCCTGAATTGTGGCAGGAGGATGCGACTGAGTTCCACCATTGCCGCCGTAACTGGTGAGCGCATATCGGGCTCCGCTGGATTTTGTGAACGGATTTTCCGGCAACGTTGCAGAAGGGAAAGGCAGCACCGGCAGCACAACTGCCGTGTTTCCGTTGGATTCGCTGGCCAGTGGGTTGGCAAAGTCCCACTGCTTGTACAGAGCAGACTGGTCAAAATAGGGCAACAGTTGCACATACATTGACCAGCCGCGCACACGTGGCTGAGTAGGAAACGAAAGACGAATCTGGCCAGGAAGAAAGCAGGAATGCGTACTTTCATAATTGTGGATTTCGAGAGCAATCTGTTTGAGCTGGCTTTTGCACTGCGTTCGCCGCGCCGCCTCGCGAGCCTGCTGAACCCCCGGCAGCAGAATCGCAATCAGAAAAGCGATGATGGCAATGACGACCAGTGATTCGATGATCGCAAAGAAACCGCGACGGATGGCGACGTTTTTCATGGATGGCTGACCTCATGCTGGTAACAGGCATGATACTGACATACAATGGCAGCATCATGGCACGGCACCATTCAGGGCACAACCGAATCCGGCAGCGGCGCACAGCGCTGGGCTTGACTCAAACGCAGCTTGCCGAGCGAGCCGGGATATCTCGCACGGCGGTCACTGCGATCGAAGGCGAGCGACTGGTGCCTTCCGTGGCAGCAGCTTTGGCTCTCGCGCAGGCACTGGGCTCAACGGTAGAGGAACTTTTCGGAGCAACCCATGCACCAGCGCCGGTCGAGACCTGGGCGTGGGAACCGAACGAAGCCAGTTCACGATTCTGGCGAGCTGACGTTGGGGGAAGGCGAGTCTGCTATCCGGCCGGTGCCACGCCCATGTTCACGCCGTTGCCGGATTCCACCAGATCTGATCCGCCTTCGTGCCCCGAAGAAACACTGGTCATCGCCTGTTGCGATCCGGCGGCAGGACTGCTGTCCACTCAGTTTATGGCAGCCACCGGTCTGCGTCTTCTGGTGATTCCTCGTTCCAGCCGCCAGGCGATTGAAATGCTTCGCGATGGACTTGTCCATATGGCGGGTCTGCACCTGTCAACTCAGGACGATTCCGATCGAAACCAGCAGGTTGCACGCGAAGTGCTTGGCCAGAACTACCAGTTGCTGCGAGTGGCCCGCTGGCAGGAAGGAATCGCCACGGCGTCGAGCAACCGGCTAAGATCCGTGCGAGCCGCGAAGAAGGCTCGACTGACGTGGGTTGGACGAGAGCCCGGCTCGGGAGCTCGCCAGTGTCTGGATCGACTGCTGAATATTCAACCGAGTCCGCGGCGCATGGCCAGCAATCATCGTGGAGTCACCGAGGCGGTGCGGTCCGGCTGGGCCGACGCAGGTATCTGCGTTCAACTGGCGAGTGCAGAAGCGGGACTCAGCTTCCTGCCGGTGCAGGAAGAATTCTACGACCTGTGCTTCTGTAAGT
>CAZHET010000416.1:0-5863 GCA_964531585.1 uncultured Planctomycetaceae bacterium
AGTTCGTCCAGTTCGGGAAGTTCATTCATGGCGAAAATACCCCGGTGCATTCGCGGGATCAGCCCGAAGTGCAAAGCGTCCTCCGCGGACATGCTGGTTCCCGCCGCGAGTCTGGCCGGGTCGATTTCGCCGATGATGTCGGCAAATTTGGTGCCCGGCGCGAGTCGTTCGGAATACCGCTGATCACGACACCACCATTTGATGCTGACGCGATCGTCGGGCGTCGTCGCCAGGTGTTCCCTGGCCATCGACGTGATCGGCTTCAGGGGATCTTCGTGAACCGGGCAACCCGGCAGATCAAGGTAGGGAACAGCGTTATCCAGAAACCGGGACATGCTGCGCATCAGCCGGCTTTTGCCCTGCCCTTTTTCCCCCATAAACAGCATGTCATGCCCGGCCAGCAGAGCCAGACTGATTTCCGGCACTACAGTGGTGTCGTAGCCGATGATGCCGGGAAACAGCTCTTCACCGTTGGCCAGCAGCCTCAGAAAGTTCTCGCGCAGCTCGTGTTTGACGGTCTTCGATTGCCAGCCCGAAGATTTCAGTTCAGCCAGCGTGGCAGGTTGCTTGAGTTGATCGGTCATCGAACGGTGACTTTCGAGGAATAGGTTCGCCGCCTGAAGTGCCTAAACCGTGGTCGACGAGCAGCTTGAGTGACACAGACAGCCTGAATGACGGCCAAACGTTCAACGGAGGGTTAACCGTTCGAGTGTCAGGACGAACCGATTATTGTCACCGATCGCCGGCTGAACAGGGCATCAGTCAGTTTTTGTTGGCTTAGCAAGAATCATAGATTTAACGACTTGAAGAAACGCGTTTGCGTCCGGTTTCCCCGGAATACGCCGGAACCGAGAGCGAACGCGCAGCGGCTGATAGCGACAGCGGGTCGCAAAGTGAGTGCCAAAGGGCCAACGCTGGGCGGCTGATTCAACCCCTATGACGGCGTGAAAGCGTTGAAATAAAGGGCTCTGACCCCTTTCTGCCGCCCGTTAAGGACGTTTCGCCGTAGGATGGGACCATTGTCCCGTCCGTCAGTCCGTCAGGGTTTCACTCGGTCGGGACAATGGTCCCAACCTACGATTTTCCGGCGATTCCCCGCTTAGCGGTGCAGAGTGGCGCGCACTCGACGGCTGCTGGAAGCCACCGCTACGGGCGAGCCCCCACGCCGCGTCAAGCGCGGCCAACTCTTTGTCGCGACCAAACAGCACGCGCGGCGCGTGTTTCGCCAACGGCGTGCCGGCGATACTGCGAGCCGGATCGTTGTCGAACGTTAGAGACTCACCAGTCGCTCGGGGTTTGCGTTTCAGCGTTCCCACTGGCCGAGGTGCGATTCCGCTTTGCTGAAGGAGTGTGTCGTACAACGCCTGGTAGTTCGCGTCGGAATCGACAACGTAAAACGTCTGCCCGCGTAACAGTTCGGGAATGTATTGCTCGCCTGAGCGCGTGAAGAGCACGGGAATGAACTTCGTCGAAACGCTGCGAGCGTCATACAGCGACTGGGTCATCAGTGCGCCTTCCCAGTCCACTCCTTTGCCTTTGCCCGGTACCTCCAGTCCGCGAAACCGGCGGTAATACGTTTGCGTGCAGACGCACGCGACGTGCGTCGCTTGATCCAGGCCGTTCAGCATCCAGCGAGGCCAGCCTTCGGGCGGTGAGCCGCCTTCAACGTAGGGGTCAAGAACCGTCGCGATCCCGTCATCCCGCAGACGCTCGGACAGTCCCAGCACCCTCTGCCGATGCTCGTCGGAGTCGTGGCTGTAGCTGATGAATACGCAGTGTGGTGGTTGGTCAGTCATCGAAGCTCTCGAATCTTCCCGTGCTGTCGTTGAAGACCTCGCTCTAACCCAGACCGCGGACGAGCTGCACGAACTCCTGCACGTACCGATCGTCGGGGCTGCTGTGACTGATGAACGCACGTGGAATGATGAAGATGTCCTGTAAACAGGTGCTGGCGTTCTATCAGGACCATAGTCATTCTTGAAGCTGCCGCGGTGCGGGAGAAAGTCAGGCCAGGGCGGGTTCGGTGCGGCCAGCGTGAAAGTACCGAAAGGACGGGTCCTACTGGGTTTCGGTGTCGGTCACTGCCAGAGCCGATACAACAAGTCGCTGAAACTTCGCTTCGTCCTGCGGTGGATGAAACGCGGTTTGGATCTGCACCGCTGCAATGTGAGCATTCTCGGGCGGGAGTTTCACCAGGTCCTTCATCGTGACCAGCACTCGTTCGCACCCGTTCGCCTCTGCCAGCTGCATGACTTCAGCGACGTCAGCCGCTGAAAAATGATGGTGATCGGGAAAGAATCTTGAGGCGACGACCTTCGCGCCGAGCTGTTCGCATGTCGCGACGAAGTTTTCGGGATTCCCGATCGCCGTCGCCACCACGACTCGTCGACCCGTAACGCCGGAAAGATCGTGCTGTTGGTTGCTCCCTGTGACCAAAGCCGTCGGCCGGAAACTCACTCGAAAAATCCTGTCGCACAGGTTCGCATTGTGTCGCTGAACGGCCGCTTCAACACGGTGCAGCGAAGTTTCATCCGCGAGATTGGCTCGCGTAATCAGCACCACGTCCGCTCGGCGGAGTGAGCGAAGCGGCTCGCGCAGCAGACCTCGCGGCAACAGATCGCCGTGGCCGAACGGACAGGTCGCGTCGATCAGCACGACGTTGAGATCGCGGTGAATCCGCCGGTGCTGAAACGCATCGTCCAGCACAACGACATCGACGCTTCCGCTGCGAACTAACTGCGAAGCCGTGGCGACGCGATCCGAATTCTGCTGGTGCGGAACGCCGGGGCACAGGTGATCGAGGACTCGTTTTTCGTCATTCGTGCCGGACGTGTCTGCTCGGTAACCGCGACTGACAATTCCCGGCCGGAGCCCGGCGTCCAGCAACGCCTGAACGACCATTGCCACCACAGGAGTCTTACCGGTGCCACCGGTCGTCAGATTGCCGATCGCCACCACGGGCACATTCACTCGGTGGACGCTGATCCAGCCATGATCGTAGGCAGCATTGCGAACCGCCATGATCGCTCGGTACGGAACAGTCAGTACCAGCAGTGCCAGTCGGGCACACGCAGCCGCGCAACCCCGAGTTTCGCCGCTGATCAATTGCCGGAACATCTGTTCGGACATGTTTCCGCCGAAGTTGTGAGGCCCAGTCGATACTGTTAATTTGCCACGCTTACGCACCAACCCACAACCGAGAACTTCATGTCGCCCACAAAACCCACGATCGACTACACCTACACCGACGAAGCACCGGCTCTGGCAACGCGTTCGCTGCTGCCCATCATTCGCGCGTTCGCCGATCCGGCGGGAGTGGACGTGGAACTGCGGGATATATCGCTGGCGGGCAGAATCATCGCCGCGTTTCCAGACAATCTAACGGACGCACAAAAGCAGGGCGATGCACTGGCAGGGCTGGGTGAGCTGGCGAAAACGCCCGCAGCCAACATCATCAAGCTTCCCAACATCAGCGCGTCGGTACCGCAGTTGAACGAAGCGATTCAGGAACTTCGACAGCACGGCTTCGATGTTCCCGATTATCCGGAAGAACCGCAGACCGACGCCGAACGCGAAATTCGGCAGCGTTACGGCAAGGTGCTGGGCAGCGCCGTCAACCCGGTGCTGCGGGAAGGCAATTCCGATCGGCGCGTTGCCGCTCCCGTCAAAGACTATGCGAAGAAGCACCCGCACTCGATGGGTGCCTGGAGCCGCGATTCAAAGACCCACGTGGCTCACATGAGCACCGGCGACTTCTACGGAAGCGAGCAGTCCTGCGTGATGGACGAAGCCGGCAGTGTTCGCATCGAACTGGTCACTCGCGATGGTCATACAACGGTTCTGAAGGAAAAGGTCGCGCTGCAAAAGGGCGAAGTGATCGACGCCGCTCGCATGAGCCGCCGGGCGCTGCGTCAGTACTTCGCTCGCGAGATCGCTGATGCCCGCCGCCAGAATGTCCTGCTGTCGCTGCATCTGAAGGCGACGATGATGAAGGTGTCCGACCCGATCATCTTCGGGCATGCCGTCAGCGTCTTCTTCGAGGATATGCTGGAAAAACACGAGGCACTGCTGGACGAAATCGGCTTTGATCCAAACAACGGACTCGGTGATCTGTACAGCCGGATCGAAGCACTGCCGGCCGAACAACGGCAGGCGATCAGGGACGACATCGAAGCTGTTTACACGGATCGCCCCAGGCTGGCGATGGTGAATTCCGACAAGGGCATCACGAATCTGCACGTCCCCAGCGACGTAATTATCGACGCGTCCGTTCCCGCAGCGATTCGGTCCTCCGGACAGATGTGGGGTCCGGACGGCAAACTTCACGACACGAAGGCTTTGATCCCCGATCGCTGTTATGCGGGCGTCTATCAGGCCACCATCGATTTCTGCAGGGAACATGGAGCATTCGACCCTGCAACGATGGGCAGCGTGTCGAACGTGGGCCTGATGGCTCAGAAGGCGGAAGAATACGGGTCGCACGACAAGACCTTCGAAATCCCGCATCCCGGCACAGTTCGGGTCGTGAATGAAGCCGGCGATGTGCTGCTGGAAGAAGTCGTGGAGCCGGGCGACATCTGGAGAATGTGTCAGACCAAAGACGAACCGGTCCGCGACTGGGTGCGTCTGGCCGTCAGTCGGGCTCGAGCAACCGGCGCACCGGCGATCTTCTGGCTGGATGAAAACCGAGCGCACGACGCGAATCTGATCGATAAGGTGGAAGCCTGCCTGCCGCAGCACGACACGACCGGCCTGGACATCCGCATCATGTCTCCGGTTGAGGCCACCAGGTTCACATGCCAGCGATCGAAAGGCGGCCTCGATACGATTTCCGTCACCGGCAACGTGCTGCGGGATTATCTGACAGACCTGTTTCCGATTCTGGAACTCGGTACCAGTGCGAAGATGCTGTCGATCGTGCCACTGCTGGCGGGCGGAGGATTGTTCGAAACGGGAGCCGGCGGCTCGGCCCCGAAACACGTCGAGCAGTTTCTGGAAGAAGGTCATCTGCGCTGGGATTCGCTGGGCGAATTTCTGGCACTCGCTGTGTCACTGGAGGATCTGGCCGACAAGGCGGAATGCCAGAAGATCCGTACGCTCGCGGAGGCACTCGATTGGGCCAACGGGCAGTATCTGAACAACGACAAGTCGCCGTCTCGCAAAGTTCACGAACTCGATAATCGCGGCAGCCACTTCTATCTTGCGCTGTACTGGGCTCAGGCACTGGCAGAACAGACGCAGGACGACGACCTTCGCAGCCGGTTCGCTGGAATCGCTCAACAGTTGGCGGACAATGAATCGACGATCGTTGACGAACTGAATTCCGCCCAGGGGCGCGCGGTGGATATCGGCGGCTACTACCATCCCGATGCGGAAAAGGCCGATGCCGCGATGCGACCGAGTGCGACGCTGAATGGAATTCTAAACCAGCTCGCCGGATTCTGAGGCTGAGCAATCCCGCGGATGGTATCAACCGGAGAATAACGCCGTGACGCGACACATCGCGATAACCTGTTGCCTGCTGCTGATCGGTTGTCGTGAAGCAAGCCAGGAGGACGTCCGTTCGACCTCAGGCGACGCACCGGCGTCCGCGACCACGCCCGTAAACCCCGACGATCCCGCAGCCGTTGCGGCACTCGAAGCGGCCGGAGCGACACTCAAGCGAGACGGCGGCGGCAACATCACAGAAGTCAGTTTACGTGGCGGCGAAGCGACGGATGAATCACTGGCACACGTCGCCCGGCTGAAACAACTGAAGTCCCTGCTGCTGACGGATGTACCGATCAGCGACGCCGGTCTCGCTCACCTGGCGGACCTGAAAGCCCCGCTGACGAATCTTGACCTGCGCGGCACCGCCGTTTCC
>CAZHET010000417.1:0-5858 GCA_964531585.1 uncultured Planctomycetaceae bacterium
AGCGTCTGGAACTTGCGGATCACCAGTTCCAGGTCGTCACCACGAGTGCTTCATTTAATAACAGGACGGCAGCCACACAATTCGCTGCCGGGCTGACAGGGACTGACGTCATGGATTGGGTGTGCTTGTCCGGCACGCAGGTTCCGAAGCTTCCGTCCGCTGCCGGCTCGCTGTCGGAGGCCGAGGCGCTCGCCCGAGTGGATCTGACCGGGTTGCTGGCTGGCGGTGATGCCGCGCGCGCCGCGACCGTTGAGCCGCTGCTGAAACTTCGCAACGGGAAGTCTTCGGCCTTGACGAGTGACTCGGGAGCATCTGACATTCCAGGCGCCTTGTACGAAGTCCTGAGCGACCTTGGCGTCACCGGGCGATTGCTGAACCTGACGTCAGCCTCACGAACTGACCACGACAGCGAGACGTTTTCTCGCCTCGGCGCTCAGGAGATCAGCGTCCTGGCGGGGCGGCTGTTTCCAAATGTGGACATGGATCTTGCGAAGCGAGCAACTGACGTGCTGGTCGAAGCGGCTGCTTTGGCCAGGCCCGTTCCGGAGGCACCTCCGCTGTTGGCGGCACGCGTCCATCGTTTCTTTCGGGGCATACCGGGAATCTGGGCGTGCAGCAATCCACAGTGCCGCGAGTTGCCTGCGTCCCGGCGTGGCAGGGGCCTGACCGGCCGGTTGTTCGTTCAGCCGCAGCGCACCTGTGGGTGCGGCTGTCGCGTTTTTGAACTGCTGGCCTGTCAATCCTGCGGCACTCCGTTCCTGCTGGCTTACACACGAAATGCGCAACGGCCCGAGTATCTGTGGCACGAAGATGTCGGCGAAATCGATGGAGTCGACGGCACCGTCGTGCCGCTCCATCTCTGGCTGGAAAACCCGCTGGACTTCAATTTCGACGCCGGTGAGGACTTTGCGGTTCGCGACCTGGACCTGGAGCCGTTGACCGGACGACTGATGGAAGATGCGGGAGAATCATCGACAACTCGGTCGGTGTGTCTGCCGCCGGAAAGTCTTCCGGGAACGAAGGCAGGGCTGTTCACAACATGCCCCCGGTGTCGCGACCGCTACACCAGAATCTCCAACATGATGACGAAAGGTGACGAACCGTTTCAGCATCTGCTGACCGCCCAGTTGCTGACACAGCCGCCACGTGAAGGCAGTCCGGCGGCACTGCAGGGACGCAAACTGCTGGTGTTTTCTGACGGACGTCAACCGGCATCCCGATTGGCGGGGAAACTCAAGTCAAACTCTCTGCGCGACGCTGTTCGTCCGCTGTTGATTTCCGGACTACGGTACGCGGCAGAACGCTGGCACGCAGGAGACACGGCAAACGTATCGCTGGAACATTCGTACCTTGCATTGCTGTGCGGTGCGGAACACCGTTCGATCGTCCTGCGGCCTCAGCTTCGGGACAGCGAACTCGTGTTTTATCAACATGTCAGTCAGGCTCGCGATCTGATTCGTTCGAAGACGGCCGACCAATCCGCATTTGAGTCGGTTTCGAGACAACTCAGTTCCCAGATTCCGCACGCGGTTCTCATCGCATTGTATGAGGTACTGTTCAATCCATTGAGCGGCATGCACAGTCTTGCGCTGGGCCGCCTTCACCCCTTGCTTTCCGATTATGTGCGGGAATCGCTCGAAGCATTGCCTGTTCCCAACGAACCAGCGGCGATTGATGAGTCAGACCGGCGTTCCGGCCTCGTCGAATTCTGGCTGCACCGAATGGCGCGGGCTCGAGCTGTTCGGCTCCCAGGGACGCCGACCGAATGGATCGGGAACCGCGAACAGGGAATCAAACTGGAGCCTTCCGCCGGGAAGTTTCAGCCCGAGATGACGCGCCGCGTTAGCAGTGCCTTCTACAAGCAGCAGCTTTCCGGCGGCGCTCAGGGCTCCGGCCGATGGCGTCAGTTCTTGGAACAGCACCTGGGATGCTCCGGCCAGGCGGGCGCGTTCCTTGTGAACGCATCGGTCCTGTCACTCGACTGCGATTTTGACAACTGGCTGCGGTGCGATATTTGCACATCGGTGATGCCCGCATCTCCTTTGCTGCTCGATGTATGCCCGGAATGCCGTTCGTCTGATTCGCTGCAACGACTGACAAAAGATGATCCTGACGGCTTCGCCGTTTTCGAAACACGGAAGGGGTTCTTCCGGACGCCGATTACCGACAGCGGTTCGACAAGTCTTCGACCGTTCGTCGCTGAAGAGCACACGGCCGCCATCGGAGCGGTCGATTCGCTCGACGCATTCTCGCGAGCTGAATGGCACGAAATGCAGTTCCAGGATCTGGAGGTGGAAGGACCAGGCGGCGAGCCGGGCGGCATTGTTGATGTTCTCAGTTGCACGACCACGATGGAAGTTGGCATCGACATTGGCAGCCTCACTGCCGTTGCTCTGCGGAATGTACCGCCGAACCGCGCCAACTATCAGCAACGGGCGGGTCGCGCCGGTCGACGCGGCTCTTCACTTTCGACGGTCATCACATACGCCGATCAGGGAACGCACGACCAGCGTTACTTCCGCAGTCCGGCCGAAATGATCAGCGGGCCCGTCACCGATCCTGTACTCAATCTGGATAACCGCGAGATCGTCCGTCGACATGGCTTCGCGATGATACTCGGCATGTTCCAGCGGGATCGAATTCCCGAGGTGAGCAATTCACCCGAGATGTCCAACGTGTTTTCATCACTTGGCAGGGTGGCAGCCTTCCGCAGCGGTGACGCTGACGAATTCAGCTTTGTCGGGTTGCGGTCGTGGATCGACAGCAATCGTGAGCGGCTTGTGTCATCGATCCTCGCAATTGCGCCTGCACAGTATCTCGCAAACGTGCGTGACGATGAAGTTCGCAGAATTCCCGACGATTTGCTGCAGCGGCTGCGGGAGATCGGATGTGCCGAAGCGGAAGCCGATTCTGGTCCGGCAGCGGACGAGAACGCGGTAGCGGTTTTCGCAGGTTTCGACGAGATGTTTGACGACGATGATCCGGTCGACGTCGAGGATGTTGCACCGCCCCCGGCAACGGAGGACGACCGAGCGGAAACGCCTGATGCCGGTCGCCAAACGGAGAACCTGCTCGATCTGTTGTTCGACACCGCGACTCTGCCGTCGTACGCGTTTCCGACCGATGTCGTGAGCCTGACCGTATTTGACAGAAATCGCTCCAATGCCTGGCGATCAGTGATTAAGTACGCACCCCAGCGCGGACTCGATCAGGCGCTTTCGAGCTACGCTCCCGGACGCGAAGTTTTTATTGACGGATACCGGCACTACTCGTTCGCCATCTGGTCACCGATCGCGAACGACCGCCGCCGTGCCTGGGATCAGCGTGAGCTGTACTTTGAGTGTCAGCGCTGCGGTTTCGCGACACTGAAACTGATGGATGACAAGTTTCACGAAGGAAAGTTTCTAACTTGTCCGTCGTGCAGAGAACCGGCCGGACTGGGGCCGGGAATGTACTGGATTCAGCCGCCCGGTTTCGCACATCCCGTCGATCTGAACGAGGATCTGGCGATTGACGAGCCTCCGGATTTCACGCGGCCGACGCAGGCAAAACTCAATGCTCCCTTCAATGACGAAACGAAAAACGGTCGCACGCACGAGTTTGGCGACCGGGCATTCACCTGCTGGTCCGCCAGGGAAGAACTGTTTCTCACCAACCGAGGGTCGGAAGACGAGAAAAACAGAGGATTCCTTTACTGTCTTCGCTGCGGACGGATTGAACCCAAAGGATGGCAGGCGAACGAAGCTTTCCTGAACAAACGGGCGGCACACCCAAAACCGTATCCTAATCACCGGGATCAGCCGAACTGCTCCGGGTTCGTGCGGCTGGTCACTTTGGGAACGCGGTTCGTCTCTGACGTTTCACTGTTCCGTTTTCAGCTTGGCGAAGGGGTCGTCCTGCCGCCCGGTTCAAGTCTTGCCCGAATCACGCTGACGACTGTTGCACAGGCAATGGCGATCGTCGCCGCGAATCTGCTTGAGATCGATCAGGCGAACCTTGGGGCCGAATTTCGCGCCGCGCAGACTCCGCGGGGAAGTCAGGGCCTGGATGTGGATGTCTATCTCTATGACACCACTCCCGGCGGAGCGGGCTTTGTCACGGCGGCAGCCGGTGATCCGGAACGGCTGCTGCTGCAGGCACTGGAATTACTGGCAGGATGCACCTGCTCCGAATCCTGCTACCGCTGCCTGAGATCCTGGTCGAATCGCTTCCTGCATCCGGATCTCGATCGGTTTCTGGGCGTGTCTTTCCTCCGGCACATCCTCAATAAGGAATCGCGACCTCTGCTGGACGCCAACAGGGAAGAAAATTTGCTCACCGTCCTCACACGTGACCTCCAGGACTCCGGATACTGCGAAGGCTGTTGTCAGGCTCCCGGCCATCCGTTGCAGTATGTACGTCGATTCGATCCCGAAAACGCGGGGGCGGTCCGGTCATTGCAGGAACTGAATATCCACGAAGAACAATTCGATCTCTGGTTCGGTCAGCCCGGCTGGCAGAGCCTGTTGACGGTTGATCCGCTGCCGGACACGCTTTCCGGGCTGTGGTCGTGGCAGGTTGCCGAACTCGCGCATCACGGCGCGCAGTTCACTCCGAACGAGACTGCCATACAGGTTGTGTCACCGCGGCCGGGAGACTTCTTTCAATGGCCGCCGGAAGCGGGCTCCGGGCGCTGGCAGCCTCCTGTCGGGCTGCCGGACGGGATCTACCTGGCAGCTCAGCCTGGACACAATGCATATCACTGGAGACCTTTGCTTGTCGAGCTTCGGGAAGATGTTGGCCGATCGGTGTTCCTCGACGGCGGTTCCGCACAGCACAGTCACTGGGAACTCTTTCGCTGGTTGCTGCTCGCCCGGGGAACCGCCTATGCCGAGCGAGAACAGATTCAGGCGGACCACCGCAATGCTTCACTCCAGTTCACGTTCCCGGCTCCGTGCCAGATGCGGCGGGCCGCGAAGCTCTTCGGCGAATCACTCGGCGGGTAGAAGATTCATGTTGCAGACTTGCGAGGTACGTTGAAGGTGTTGGCCGCATTGTTTGACGCAGTGGATTTCGGCGAGACGTCAAACCCAGTGGCGTGACTCACCGAACAGCCTTGAAGAACACAAATGGCCAGTGCGCCCGCGATTCACATGATCGCCGGTCCGAATGGAGCAGGAAAAACAACGTTTGCTGAACAGTACCTTCCCAGCCTGGCGAATTGTTTCGAGTTTCTCAACGCCGACCTGATTGCCGCGGGTTTGTCGCCGTATTCGCCGGATCAACAGAACCTGCGCGCCGGGTCACTGATGCTGGAACGAATGCGTGAACTTGTTGCAAAGAGAACAACATTCGCCTTTGAAACCACGCTTTCCGGAAGAAGCTACCTTCGCATGATTCCACGATGGAGGACTGTGGGATATCAAGTTCGGCTCTATTTTCTTTACCTGCCGAGCGCTGAGACCAGACGCTCGTGCCCCACGCCGAGCGGTCGCGGTCGGTCGTGTCCGCGTTCGAGTCGAACAAGGCGGCCATCAGATTCCGGAAACCGATATTCGGCGTCGGTACGCGAGAGGCCTCGAAAACTTTTTCAGGCGATATCATTCAATCGTCGACACATGGAGGCTGTATGATTCCTCTTCTATACCACCTCGGCTGATTGCGATGCGCCTGCAGGGTCAGATCAGTTTCGTGGATGGCGACCAGTTTCGTGCGATTAGGGCAACGGCAGACAGTCCGGAATGAGTTACACAAACAGCAACAGCCTATCAGGCTCAGACAATGTCGATATCGCGATGCAGCGAGTGCCGAAGGCAGTGATTGAGCGTGCCCGAGCCACCTCGACGCCTGTTGTTGTCTGGATCGACGGCAAGATCGCA
>CAZHET010000418.1:0-5852 GCA_964531585.1 uncultured Planctomycetaceae bacterium
CGTCGCAAATCGTCTACGGCGATTATCTGTACACACTTTACGATCAGGGCTTTCTGACGTGTCACGATGCCCGGACGGGCAGCGAGATCTACGGCAAGGTGCGGTTTACTCCGGGCGGTTCGTTCACAGCATCGCCTTTCGCCTACAACGGTCACCTGTTCTTTCTGAACGAAGACGGGCTGACGTACTCGGTGAAGGCCGGGCCGGAGTTCGAAATTGTGGATACCAACGATCTTGACGAGCTGTGTCTCAGCAGCCCGTCCGTGGCTGGCGACAAGCTGTTGATTCGAACTGTGTCAAAGCTGTACTGTCTGTCCGGTGCTGCGGAGTAACCGGCCACGTGAGCAAAGCATGAACATTAGCCGACTCGTCTGCCGTCGTGACGGCACGATTCTTCAGGTCACTTCGGTACGCCCCTCGCCTGACGTACCGGATGCTCGTCCGGAATGTTCGCAGGTATCCACGACAACTGATCTGACCGCCACCGCGGCGACGGTCGGTGCGTCTGTGTTCGACCTTGTCCCGCCCGACGAACGCGACGAATTTCGCAATCTGTGGGAGGCACGCATCGCGGCCTGTCAAGCGTTCGAATGCGAAGTCTGCATCGGATCAGAACGGGATACCGCGACATGGCACCTGCTGGAGCTTTCGTTCGAATCGCCGGATGCAGGAGCTGATGGAGACGATGGCACTGTTGTCGCGGAGCTGGTCGCCATCGATGCGCTGATTCGCCGCCACCATCGAGTCGCCGAACGAGCACGCGCGGTGCTGGAAACGGCGGTCGATGCAATCATCACCATCGATGAACACGGCATTATGCAGGGAACCAACGACGCCGCTCAGCGGATGTTCGGCTATGCGGCTGAAGAACTCACCGGCCGCAACGTCCGGATGCTGATGCCCGAACCCTGGCGTTCCGAGCACGATGATTATATTCGACGCTACCTGGAAACCGGCGAGGCCAGGATCATTGGCATTGGCCGCAAAGTCGTTGCTCGCCGACGTGACGGCACGGATTTTCCCGTGCATCTGGCCGTCAGCAGGTTTTCGATCGACAACGAGGACCACTTCACGGGGATCATTCGAGACTTGTCTGATCTGGAACAGGTCCAGCAGCAGCTTCTGCAGTCCGAACGTCTGGCTGCCATCGGGCAGATGGTCACCGGCCTGGCCCACGAAAGCCGCAACGCGTTGCAGCGAGCCCAGGCACATCTGGACATGCTGTCACTGGATCTGCAGGACGTTCCTGAACAGCTTGATCTGGCTAAGCGAACGAAGACAGCGCTGCAGGACCTGCATCGGCTGTACGAAGAAGTTCGGGGCTACGCGGCACCAATTCAGCTCAACTACCGCGAATGTGATCTGAATTCCGTCTGGCAGAAGGAATGGCACAATCTCAAAGCTGCCAGCGGTGACTTTAAGATCGAACTGCACGAAGAGATTGAGTGTGCCGACGCGGTCTGCGAAATCGACGTTCACCGCATGGAACAGGTGTTTCGCAATATCCTGGAGAACGCCATCTACGCCTGCGGCGGTCACGGCCGGATCGATGTCCACTGCGACCATGCGGAGATCGACGGACAGCCGGCAGTTCGCATCAACTTCGAAGACAGCGGTTCGGGCCTGTCGGACGACGTCGCTCGCCGTCTGTTTGAACCCTTCTTCACCACCAAACAGAAGGGGACCGGGCTGGGAATGGCGATCGTGCAGCGGATCGTTCAGGCTCACAATGGCCGCATTTCGGCTCACAATGCCAGCCCGAATGGCGCTTCCATTCGGCTTGTCCTCCCCAGAAAGGCGGCACAGCGGAATGCGTTTCGCTGAAACAGCCGCGGCGACTTTGGGACGGCACTCTTTCGATAGTGACAGGCATTGAGGCGTGCGAAATAGCGCGCTTATGTGCGAAATGGCGCGCTCTGTGATTGAGGAGCATCAGTTGGCGTGTTGAATTCTGAATATCTGAATAACAGCCGCGGCCCCGCCGGCCGGGCAGGACAGTGGCGGACCCGTTGATGATCTCAGGTGTTGACAAAATCGATCTGCTAATCGTGGAAGACGACTCCGACTTTCGCGAAACCTGCGCGCGGTGGATGACTCGCAAAGGCCACAACACAACCGCCGCCGCAGATGGGCACCAGGCGCTGGAAATCGCGGACCGGCAGCACTTCGATGTGGCCATCGTTGATATGAACATGCCCGGTATGACGGGACTGGAAGTGCTCGACCGACTGAAGGCGGCGCAGCCCGATACGGAAGTCATCATCCTCACCGGGCAGGGAACCATCGAGACTGCTGTCAGCGCAATGAAGATGGGTGCCTGCGACTATCTGACGAAGCCGTTCCCGCTGGATGAGCTGGAGCAGCGCTGTCATCTCGCGTGGGACCGCGGGCGGCTGAGCAAAGAAAATCGTCAGTTGAAGGCTCTGATCCAGCGGTCTCAGCCGAAAGTGCAGATCGCCGGTGAATCGGCGAAAATGCGGGACGTGTTTCGCCTGATCGAACGCGTGGCTCCCACGGATAAGCCTGTTCTGATTCAGGGTGAAAGCGGCACCGGCAAGGAACTGGTCGCTCGATCGCTGCAGCAGAAAAGTCAGCGAGCCGGCGGGCCGTTCGTCACGATCAACTGTGCGGCGTTGCCGGAACAGCTGGTTGAAAGTGAATTGTTCGGCCACCGGAAAGGAGCGTTCACCGGCGCCAACGAAGATCGGGCCGGGCTGTTTGAAGTGGCCGACGGCGGCACTCTGTTTATCGACGAAATCGGCGAACTGCCCGGTGCTCTGCAGCCGAAGATGCTGCGCGCGCTCGAAGACGGTTCGATCCGCCGTGTCGGTTCGCATCGTGAACGCAAGGTCAACGTCCGGCTCATCGCCGCCACAAACCGCAATCTTGCCGACGAAGTCGCGGCAGGCAGGTTTCGCGAAGATCTCTTTTACCGCATCAACGTCATGTCGCTGGAACTGCCGCCACTGAGAAATCGTGAAGGCGATGTGCAGTTGCTGATTGACCAGATGCTGGGCGACAAATGGACGATCGCGGAAGACGCTCGTGATGTCCTTCAGCACTATCAGTGGCCCGGCAACGTGCGGCAGTTGAAGAATGCTCTCGAACGCGCGCAGATTCTTGCCGAAGGTCACGAAATCACGATCGACGACCTGCCGTCCGAGATCGTCGATGGCACCACCCACGGCGGCCCCGATGCCTCGTCAGTTCACATGCAGCCAACGCGGCCACATGTCGATTCCCCCCGGCTGGAAGACCTGGAACGGGCACACATCGTCGAAATTCTCAAACGCGAAAACGGCAATAAAGCCAGCGCCGCGCGAGTTCTGGGAATTCATCGCCGCAAGCTGTACCGCCTGCTGGAACGCTACCACATCGGCAGCGAGAATTAGCCGGTCGGCAGCCTTTGCAGCCGGACGCGTTTACCGCACTTGACGTGCGCCACTGACCGTGGTCGGCTACGCGGAAACGCTCTTCGCACCACTGACAGCCCGCTCATGAAATTCCTCATCACCAACGACGATGGCTTCGACGCGCCGGGGCTTGCCGCGCTTTACCAGGCACTCCAAACGCTCGGCGAAGTCACCGTCGTTGCCCCGGCCGTCTGCCACAGTGCCAAAGGCCATGCGGTCAACACGAAAAGTCTGCTGGAAGTTGAACACCGCGACGTCGCGCCCTTCGGCATCACTCACATTGTGAACTCATCACCCGCCGACTGCGTCCGCGTCGGACTGCGCGGGCTGATGTCGGAACCGCCGGATTTCGTCGTCGCTGGCATCAACACCGGCGCGAACCTGGGAATCGATCTGTTCTACTCCGGAACCGCGGCCGCGGCGCGGGAAGCTGCCATTCTGGGAATTCCCGCGATTGCCATGTCACGCTACATGCAGCCGCAAAAGCACGTCAACTGGCAGAACCTCAGTCGGCATGTCGCCCGAGTCGTCTCCGAACTGACCAGCGAACCGCATTGCCTGCCGGTCGGCGAGTTCTGGAACGTCAATTTCCCTGCGATTGACGACGATCAGCATTCGTCCGAAATCAAGTTCGCGCCGATGAGCCTGCTGTCTCATGACGTGCGGTTTGAAGCGGTCGACAGAACGGCGAATACCACGAAGTTTCGGTATTCCGGAGAATTTCGCGAACGGGGGATGAACGGCACATGTGACGTAAGCTGGGTGTTTCGAGGCCATGTCACCGCGACACCTATTCATCTGTGCAACACCGCACGTCGCGGCACTTTCGGAGACCTCTGATTTTATCCACTCCGCGTGGACTGCGCTGATTGACGTCGTGAGATGCGTTCGTCACGATGCGGGCCGGACAGACACGGTATCCCTGCGAGCACGCCTGCGATATGTACGAACGCCTGACGATTCTCAGCGGCAGGGCGAATCCGCAATTGGCGACTGAGATCGCCGACTACCTGGGGATTGCGCTGGGGCACGTCGACGCGGGCAATTTTCCCGACGGCGAAATCAGCGTCAAACTGAATCAGAATATCCGCGGCTCGGACCTGTTTCTGGTCCAGCCGACTTCGCCGCCGGTCAACGAATCACTGATGGAGTTGCTGATTCTGATCGACGCCTGCCGCCGCGCGAGCGCGGCTCGCATCACCGCGGTGATCCCTTATTTCGGGTACGCTCGCCAGGATCGCAAGGATTCCGGCCGAGTGCCGATTACGTCCAAACTGGTGGCGAACCTGATCGTCGAAGCGGGGGCTCATCGCGTGCTGACGATGGATCTGCACGCGGCGCAGATTCAGGGGTTCTTCGACGTTCCCGTCGACCACCTCTACGCCGCACCGATCCTCGACCGCCATTTCGAATCATTGCAGATCGCTCAGGACGACCTGGTCATCGTCAGCCCCGACGAAGGGAGCATCAAACGCAGTCTGCAGCATCAGGAGCACCTGTGCGGGTCACTGGCGATTGTCGACAAGCGCCGGGCGAATGCTCTGGAAACGCGGCAGGCCAATTTGATTGGCGGTCCGATCGAGGGCAAGACGGCTCTGATCTTCGACGACATGATCACGACGGCGGGTTCCATCTGCGGCGCGGTCGAAGTCGTGCGTGCTCACGGAGCACACCGCGTATACGTCGGCGCGTCTCACGGCGTGTTCTGCGGACCGGCCATCGACCGTCTGAACGCCGCAGACATTGACGGCATCGTGGTCACCAACACCTGCCGCATCGCGTCCGATCCGCGAATCAAAAATCTGACGACGGTCAGTGTCGCGCCGCTGCTGGGTGAGGCCATTCGCCGAGTGCATCGCAACGAATCGGTCAGCCACCTGTTCGACTTGTAGGCCTGACCTGCAGAATGACGCTGTTCCCGTCGCGGCCGACCGTTGAGTATTCCGCGACCACATCCACGGACAGCCCGGTCAACAGTCTTGCCGCCGCAGCGTCGTTGCGTTCGTTCTGCCAGTTTGGACCTTTGACCAGCAGCAGCCGTCCGAACGAATGACGCACCTTCTTCAGCAGCGGCAGCAGCTTCTTCAGTGGTGCGACGGCGCGAGCTGTCACTGTGCTGAAGTGACCGTCTTCCAGCACTTTCTCACCGCGTTCACTGACGACGGTGACGGGCAGGTTCAGTTCGCTGACAATGCTTCGCAGCGCGTCCGCTTTGCGAACTGTGCTTTCCGCCAGAGTCAATGTGAGGTCCGGCCGCAGAATCGCCAGCACGACTCCGGGAACGCCACCGCCGGCACCGATATCCAGCACCGTTTCGCCAGGCTGCAGGTGCTCGGCAAGTTTCTCGCTGTCCAGCAGATCGCGAGTGACAAACGTTTCAAAGTCCGTGTGCCGAGTCAGATTCAACTGCCGGTTCCAGTTCCACAGCAGTTCGCAGTA
>CAZHET010000419.1:0-5848 GCA_964531585.1 uncultured Planctomycetaceae bacterium
TTTCTCCGTCAAGCCGTCACTGCGATCAGGGTCGTACAGCGACAGAATGCTGGCCTGATCGAATGCGTCTGTGCCTCCGCCACTAAACGGATGCTGCTTGTTGCCGTCAACTTTGATGGGACGACCGTCGATCGATGTCACTGAAAGTGGCCGACCAACTCCGGCAAGTTCCCAGCTCGATGCGAAATACTGCTTTTCGCCGGGAGTGCGGTTTTGCGGACGCACGGTGAAGGGAGCAAACTCTTCGGCTTCCCAGCGACAGCCAGCGATGCCGCCGAATGCGAGCGATGCTCCCATCAGTTGCAACCATCGCCGACGAGAAATTCTTTCCGGAAGTTCAGAACCTGCCGTGGGAAACTCACGAGACATCCAGTCTCGAAAAGCCGGTTTGTCGGCCAGTTCGTTCAGGCTGCGCCAGTAGTGTTTGGTTTCAGTGTTGGAATGAGATGTCATGTCTTGATTGGCCTAGTAATGGCACGTTGAGCAATTCTGATTCGCTTTGATGTTCCAGTGTTCCTTCACCACCTCACCAATTTCACTGGCTGGTTTTGGCGGCACCCATTCCATGTTCGTTACCATTTCCGGTGGACGAAGATGAGGAGTCGGGTTGCGGTGACATTCCAGACACGATTTCATACTGAGCGTGGCTTTCTGCGAGACAACGTCCATCTGGTCAACCCGACCGTGACAGGACACGCACGAAACTCCACGAGTGACATGGGCGGAGTGATTGAAGTTGACGAAGTCAGGAAGGTCGTGAACTCGCTTCCAGAGAAGCGGCGTATCATCTGCCCAGCTCTTGTGAATCTCGGCCAGCTTTGAACTGCCGGCGTGGACGGCGGTCAGTTCGACAGCGCCGTTGCCATCGGCCGGGCTGTGACAATTGATGCAGGTTTGCGTTGGCGGAATCGCTGCGTGCGCGGTTTCTTCGACCGTCGTGTGACAATACCGGCAATCCATTTTCAGCTTGCCGGCATGGAGCTTGTGACTAAATGGAACTGGTTGTTCCGGTGCGTAACCGATATGAGTTGTCTCTGGCGCGACGCCCGCCATGAGTACGATCGTGCCGTACGCGACCGCGATCGGCGTGCTGATCAGCAGCACTTTTACCAGTCGATTTGTCCATGTTGGAAATTGAAAATTGTTCATGATTGTTGCCTCGCTCTTCACGCGCAGCTCAACGTATCAGACGTCGCCAGCGAGCGCAGGTACTCGCGGTTCATCTGCGCGATCACACTGACGCTGATGTTCTTTGGGCAGACGGCTTCGCATTCTCCGTGATTGGAACAGCTGCCGAACATTTCGGCATCCATCTGTGCGATCATCTTCTGAACGCGAATGCGGCGTTCCGGTTGTCCCTGTGGCAACGAGTTGAGATGTGCGACTTTCGCCCCAACGAATAACGATGCGGACGCATTCGAGCAGGCAGCCACACAGGCGCCGCACCCGATGCAGGCCGCCGCATCCATCGCCTGTTCGGCGACAGCCCTGGCAATAGGAATCGCGTTCGCATCCGGTGCACTGCCTGTGTTGACCGACACGAAACCGCCAGCCTGCTGAATTCGATCAAACGCACTGCGGTCGACGATCAGGTCTTTCGTGATCGGAAACGCCTTCGCGCGGAAAGGCTCAATCCAGATTTCGCCACCGTCTTCAAAACTGCGCATATAAGTTTGGCAGGTAGTGGCCCCTTTTTCGGGACCATGGGGAACTCCGTTGATCACCAGAGAACACGTTCCACAGATGCCTTCTCGACAGTCGTGTTCGAAGGCGACCTCAGTCGCACCGCTGCTGGTCAGCCGCATATTGACCTGATCAAGCATTTCCAGAAACGACATTTCCGGCATGATGTCATCGACTTTAAAAGTCTGAAACTCACCGCTGCTGGATCTGGAAGGCTGTCGCCAGATGTGAAGGACGAAACGCATTATTTGTAACTCCTGACTGCGAGATTCACCGATTCAAATTCGAGCGGCTCAACATGTCGCGTCGGTTTCTGATCGTGTCCGTTGTGTTCCCAGGCGGCGACGTGGCAAAAGTCTTCATCGTTGCGGACCGCTTCGCCCTCTGCGGTTTGGTATTCCGTTCGGAAGTGAGCACCGCAGGACTCTTCCCGCGTCAGTGCGTCGCGGCACATTAGTTCGCCGAGCTCTATCAGGTCGGCCACGCGCCCTGCTTTTTCCAGCGACATGTTCAGATCAGCGGCGTCGCCGGTCACTGCGGCGGTCTCCCAGAATCGCTGTTTCAGTTCGCGGATATCTTGAATCGCTCGCGGCAGGTCGGCACCGGTTCGAGACATCCCGCACGCTTCCCACACGATGCTGCCCAGGTCGCGGTGAAGACGTTCCACGGGCGTCGTCCCCTTGATGGCCCGCAGTGATTCCAGCCGCTCGCGAACCTGCGATTCCGCTTCGCGAGCAGCGTGCTGCTGTTCTGACGAACGCACGGCGGTTCTCGAAGCCAGATAGTTGCTGATGGTCGCGGGAAGAACGAAGTAACCATCGGCCAGTCCCTGCATCAGGGCGCTGGCGCCCAGGCGATTAGCGCCATGATCTGAAAAGTTGGCTTCGCCCAGAGCGAACAGTCCCGGGATCGTCGTCATCAATTCATAGTCCACCCACAGACCGCCCATCGTATAATGCGGCGCGGGATAAATTCTCATCGGAACCTTGTACGGATTCTCCGCCGTGATCCGTTCATACATGTGAAACAGGTTGCCGTAGCGTTCGCGGATCGTTTGTTCGCCCAATCGGCCGATGGCTTCTGAGAAATCCAGATAGACTCCCAGTCCTCCCGGACCAACGCCGCGCCCTTCGTCGCAGACTTCTTTGGCAGATCGGGATGAGATATCCCGCGGTGCCAGATTCCCGAAGGCCGGATATTTGCGTTCCAGATAGTAGTCGCGTTCGCCTTCGGGAATGTCACCCGGCGGACGCTTATCGTCGGCCTTCTTCGGCACCCAGACGCGACCATCGTTTCGCAATGATTCCGACATCAGTGTCAGCTTCGATTGAAAGTCGCCAGCCGGAGGAATGCAGGTCGGATGAATCTGAGTGAAGCACGGATTCGCGAAGGCGGCGCCCTGCTTGTGAGCTCGCCAGATGGCTGTTGCATTGCAGCCCGCAGCGTTCGTGGAAAGGAAGAACACGTTGCTGTAACCGCCGGTACACAACACAACCGCATCGGCAAAGTGGCTCTCGATGGTTCCGCTGCGAAGATCACGAGTGACGATTCCGCACGCCACACCGCTGTGCAGAATCGGGTCGAGCATTTCTGTGTGAGTATGCAGCTTCACTTTGCCGAGTCCGACCTGACGATTCAGCGCCGCGCAGGCACCCAGAAGCAGTTGCTGCCCGGTCTGGCCGCGAGCGTAAAATGTCCGGGAGACCAGTGCGCCGCCGAAGGAACGGTTCTGGAGCAGACCGCCGTATTCACGGGCAAATGGCACGCCCTGAGCGACGCACTGGTCAATGATTTGAGTGCTGACCTGAGCCAGTCGGTAAACATTCGCTTCGCGCGATCGAAAATCTCCACCCTTGATTGTGTCGTAGAACAATCGCCACGTGCTGTCTCCGTCGCCCTGATAATTCTTCGCAGCATTGATTCCTCCCTGAGCCGCCACGCTGTGAGCTCGTCGGGGCGAATCGTGGAAAGTGAATACTTCCACTTGAAAACCCAGTTCCGACAAAGTTGCCGCCGCTGACGCTCCGGCAAGTCCGGTGCCGACAACAATGACCTTGAATTTTCGCTTGTTGCTGGGCCCGATCAATCGTGAATCCGCTCGGAAGATCTCCCACTTTTGGGCAAGTGGTCCGGAAGGAATTTTGGGATCGAGTTTCATCCTCAGTTCTCCTGTGGATCTACGGCAGCGTTTTCAACATTGCCTGCTGCTGCTACGGCGACATCACGTGCGGCGTCATTACTGTGCGGCAAGTCACCGACGTTGGTGTTCGAATCACAAGTGGTTGCGCTCCGGGGTCCAATGGCTCCCGTGAAAACGGCGAGAGGCACGGCAAGGAAACCGGAAATGATCACGGCAGCCAGCAACGGCGACGCTTTTCGCAACGGAGAGTCGTGCCCTTCCTTTGCGAGGCCCAGTGTTTGCAAAGCGCTGCTAATGGCGTGCTTCAGGTGAGTCGACAGGCCCAACATGCCAACGACGTAAACCAGCACGATCCATCGATTGCGGAATCCGTCGACAACCATTGCGTAGACATGATGGCGACCTTTCGCGTCGACCTGTTGATGAGCATCCGGCAGGATCACTCCGCCCGTGAAGTGCAGGAGATGAAAGATCACGAAGCCCAGCATAAGAATTCCGGTCACCATCATGGACCGCGATGCGCGAGTCGTCCGCTGGAAGTGTTGCTGAGCATAACGCTGGTGACGCTGGTGCCGATTGCGAATGCTCTGCCGCACCGTCATCGCGATGTGCAGCGTGATCAGGCCCAGTAAACCGAGCCGAGCCGTCCAGAGCACAATCGCTGATGATTTGAGCAGGACAGCGTACTGATTCAGCGCGTTGGCACCGGCAAAGATCTGAAGATTGCCGGCCATGTGAACGATCAGGAATCCCACCAAAGCAAGTCCGGTGGAACCCGCGATCACTTTTTGGCCGACTGAAGAATCGAGAATGTGCAGAAGGTTTTTAGTCATGAGAGAACGACGCGAATTGAGATGTCTTCGAAGACTGACAAGACTCCACAGAAGGTGCGAACCGCACGATCGCCGTTCCGTTAACTGCGAACTGCGTCAACAACAGAAGATCTCGGTCATGCAAGAGTTGGCTCTCAATGTTTGCACTCTGAGATTCACAGCCCCGAATCAGGTCGACAGACAGAACTTCGAGCCTAAAACGACAACGCAGCCAGCACCTCAGGTTGAAAGGCTCAGAATGAAGACACACTCACAGCGAAGAACGGTCACGAACCGGCCACCGAACGTTTCCCGGATCGCAGTCGACACGGAAGACAACACTGAGCGGGCTCGGCGGATCACTCAGATGGAGGTTCGCTTCATTCACTCGACCGAATTCGAGCAGTCCGACGCGAAGAAACGTATCGTTGGCTCGGAGCAGGCAGACATGACGCCGCAAGCGGGACGGACAAAAGCTCCCGCGGACGTGCCTTCTCATTTGGCACACTTATGGGAAGTGGCGTTGCTGAAGCCGGAGGAAGAACGGCAGCTCTTTCGACGCATGAACTTTCAGAAGTACCGCGCCAACGCCCTGCGAAGTCGCCTCAACCCATCCCGTCCGAATGCGCGTGTGATGGATCAGATTGAGCAGTGTCTGGCCGATGCGGGACAGATTCGCAATCACATCGTTCAAGCCAATTTGAGGCTCGTGGTGTCCATCGCCCGAAAGTTCGTCAATGATGAGACGACGCTGGATGAATTGACCAGCGACGGGAATCTTATTTTGATGAAGGCTGCGGAACGGTTCGATTACAGCCGGGGATTTCGATTCAGCACCTATGCCACTCATGCCGTGCAACGAGAATTCTATCGCATCTATACGAAACAACGACGACGAAGATGGCAGGAAGTCGCGACAGATCCGGATGTCCTGGTTCAGTCTGTCGAGGCCGCCGAAGGCTCGGACAGGCAACTGCGTGAAGCTGAAGCCGTCGGGTATCTGAAGGGGCTCATGGCACACTGTCTGGATTCTCGCGAGTACGAGATTGTGGACCGCCGTTTCGGCCTGAACGCAGACGATGGTGGTCAGACATTGCGGGAAGTCGGCGAATCGCTGCAGATCAGTAAAGAACGCGTTCGCCAGATCCAGACACGAGCCATCGAGCAACTCAGGCAGCTGGCGATATACGATCCTGATGACCAAAGATGAGGC
>CAZHET010000420.1:0-5846 GCA_964531585.1 uncultured Planctomycetaceae bacterium
GTTGTTCAGAACGATATCAGCGACTGCGTGCGAGCCGCGAATCGCGCTCTGGACGAACTGGAAGTTCTGGCTGACGAAGTCGGCGTTTCGCGCACCGGCTTTCTGGCCCGTCGCCGTTTCATCAACACGGTGCTGATCAGCCGCCTGCGAAGCTACGGCGACGAAATTCTGGCGCACCGCATGAAGCACCGCCTGCCCGCAGATTCACCGGCCGAAGTCGCCGGGGGCGACCCGGACGATCTGCCGCTGCTGTTCGACCCGGCCGAGCTTTCGACGAACTGAGTTGCCGATGCATCGCGAACTCGCCAGCATCCCGCAATGTGGAATGCTCAACAGGTCGCCGACTGGAACGCTGCCGCCGACAGCGAACGTTCGCTGTGCGTGGCCTGGCTGCTCAACCCCGGTGAAGCGGCTCGCCAAAACATTCGCGTCACCGTGCACGGCGATCATATCACGGATGTGACCCCGGTCGCCGACGATCAGCGGGCCGAGATCCTGCCCGTCGCGTTGCTGCCGCGCCTGCTGAATGCGCACACGCACCTGGAATTCTCGACGCTCAGCCAACCGCTGGCACCGAGCACACCGTTCACGGACTGGATTCAGTCAGTGATCCGCCACCGACGGCAGCATGCTGGCGAATCAGCCGACGGAACTGCTGCCGGACTCGCTGAAAGTTTCCGAAACGGCACCGCGTTCGTCGGCGAAATCACCACGGCGGCCACCACCGAAGCGTACCGTGATGCTCGCGTGAACGTTCTGAGCTTCCGTGAACTGATCGGCCTGCTTCCCGAACATATCGACGCTCAGTTGGCCGCGGCTGCACGACACCTAAGCGATTCGACGACAAGCTCCATTCGCCGCGGTCTCAGCCCGCACGCACCGTACAGCGTCCATCCTGAACTATTCGCAGCGACTGTAGACCTCGCGCGGCACTACGACGTTCCAGTCGCAATGCATCTGGCAGAAACCCGCGATGAACTTCTCTTGCTTGACTGCGGCAGTGGCCCGTTCGTCGAATTCCTCACCAGCCTGAATCTGTGGCGACCGAATGTTCTGCGCCCAAATTCCGCTCCGCTGCATTACCTGCAGAAACTTGCCGAAGTGCCAGGCAGCCTGGCGATTCATGGCAACTACTTTAACGACGCGGAACTCACATTCCTGACCCGCAATCCGCAGGTGGCAACTGTCTACTGTCCCAGAACCCACAACTACTTCGGACACTCGCCTCATCCGTGGCTGCGACTGTTGAAGGAAGGTGCCACGGTCGTGATCGGTACGGACAGCCGGGCGTCCAATCCTGACCTGAGTGTCTGGAAGGAACTGCAGTTTCTGGCCCGCATGCCGAACACGCTGCCATGGCCACAATTGCTGGAACTCGCAACAACAAAAGCCGCACACGTCTTCGGCAGACAGCCTCAACGACTGCGGCCGGGCCAGAGCGCCGACGGACTGCTTGTGCTTTGCCGTTGCGATTCTGCCAGCGGACTCGATAGCACTCTCTCCGCTGAAGATTCACAGGCCGGTGCGGTGTTGTGCAGCGGTCGAATCACACCAACGACGCAGTGTCCCGGCGCTGCCGGATAACGGCATTCGTACAAGTTGCTTCCGCCGTTTGCCGCTTGAGTGTGAACAGCCCCGATTTTGCTTCTCGGAGCGCACCGGTCCCGGGCGGCGGAACCATGCGGCAGCTGCCACGAGTCGGCAACCCTGGACCCAGTCGTCCGGCCTGATACCCTGCGCCCGCAATCGTCGGCAATCGCCCCTCAGAACCAGGAGTACAACCGCCATGAAAACCGCAATCGTCACCGGAGCCGGCTCGGGCGTCGGACGAGCCGTTGCGCTCGCGCTGCTGAACGAGGGCTACCGAGTCGCGCTCGCCGGTCGCCGGCTCGATGCTCTTCAGCAAACCGCAGCGCTTGCGGGGGACCTGGCGGATCAGGCGCTGGTGATCGCGACGGATGTGACCGTCGCCGAATCCGTCGGCAGCCTGTTCGCTGCCGTGCAGCAGCAGTTCGGCAGGCTCGATTTGCTGTTCAACAACGCGGGCATTTCAGCCCCCGCCGTGGAAATCACTGAACTCACACTGGAACAGTGGCAGGCCGTTGTCGACGTAAATCTGACCGGCATGTTTCTGTGTACTCAGCACGCGGTCCGCCTGATGAAGGCACAGGACCCGCAGGGAGGCCGCATCATCAACAACGGCTCGATTTCCGCGGACAGGCCGCGACCGAATTCCGCTCCGTACACGGCGACGAAGCATGCCGTCACCGGGCTTTCAAAGTCGACGCAACTCGACGGACGCCGTTACAATATCGCCTGCGGCCAGATCGACATCGGCAACGCCGCCACCGCCATGACGGCAAAGATGCACAGCGGAGTTCCTCAGGCCGACGGGTCCGTTGCCGTCGAACCCACTATCGACGCTGCCGATGTGGCTGCGGCAGTTGTCTACATGGCCGGCCTGCCGCTGTCAGCCAATGTCCCGTTCATCACAGTGATGGCCACAAAGATGCCGCTTGTTGGCCGCGGGTAGCAGTTCGCCAATGTCGGAAGATTCTCACCCTCAGTCGGATCGGCAGTTCTACCGGGTCACCTTCCCGGAACTCGAACGCCCCTGGATTCGCATCAACGGACAGAAGTACGAAGTCGCCGACGTGTCCGAACGAGGCATCAGGTTTCTGCATTCCGCCGACACCGTATTCCCGCCAGGCACAGAGGTGCAGGGAACAGTTCTGTTCCACGACGGAACGTCAAACACTGTGGAAGGCAATGTCCTGCGCACCGCGAGCCGCAGGAATCTGCGGGAATGCATCGTGCAACTGGAAGTCGGCATCCCACTGGCTCAGATCACCGCTCAGCAGCGCTATCTGAAGAAGAAGTTCCCCGGCAGGCGATAGGATCGTCATTTCCGCGGCCCTTCCATTCCTCCGAAGACGCGAACCCCTCGCCCCAACGCCGTGAAGAGTTTTTCCCCCGGAAAACACGCTCGTTTAACCCGTGGCCGAAAGGCCAGGCCGTCACGGCTTGCACCAACCTGGCCTCTCGGCCACGGGTTAAACGAAAATAAACTCTTAACGGCGTTGCCCTCGCCCCTTCGAACCGGATGGTGATGCCGGGAGCAGCCAGAAGTGGTGTACCAACGGCGTCAGGAATCAAACGCACCCTTGTGCATCATGCCGACGGCCGCGCCCGCCCCGGAGCGCAGGCCGTTGCGCTATTCGTCATTCGTCAGGCTGCGACTCATTCACTCCGGATTCATCAACGGGTATCGGCGGCACATCGACGGGGCCAAGGTTGTACTTGACTCCTCGACGTTCAAGGAGGAATTTCGTCTTCCATTCGTTGGCCTCCCGCAGTTTCTGAATGACGAACCTGACGTCGTCCGCGCTGCGGGTTTCCCAGTCACCGATCCCGAGCAGGATATCGCCCTTGCGGATGCCCACTTCATGCAGGGGATTGTCCACCGGGCATTCCATGACCATCATTCCGTGACCACCGGAAACGCTCCGCAGCGGCAGCCCCCAGATTTCGCATTCCGGAGCGGGCCCGGTTGCCGTTTCGTCAGCGCTCTTACCAGCCATCACGGGGACCGCCGGTGCCAGTGCTGCGATACAGCCCTGAAGTTCTTCACTCTTCGACTTGCGATAGATCGACACCAGAGACTGCAGCACGGATTCGCGGTACGCCAGCTCGCTGGAAAGCAGGTCATTAACATGCCGGACGAACATGTTGCCCGGACCATCGTCGAAAAAGACGGTCGCCAGATTGTGGTTGGTCGTCTCGTCTCGCCCCGCCAGCAGTTCCGCCGCGGCGATCAGCAACACTGCGTCAACCGGAGGCGAGAACTGTTCAGGGGGCGACGATCGCCAGGCGTCGTACGTTGGTCGCGATCCCATCGCGAAAATCCAGTGCTGCATCAACTCGCGACTGCGGAAGGGCCTTGACGTCAGTAACAGCTCCAGAGCCTTCATGGGAGCGTCTTCCATCAACCCGGCCAGGCGAATGTGCTCCTGCCCGATCCAGCGATCGTCGGCCTCGTTGTCCGCCATCTTTTCCAGCAACCGCAGCTTTGCGACGATAGCTTCATCAATGGGTTCGACTTCCAAGATTTCTTTCGGCAAACCACCGTTGAGTCTCGCGGCGAGGCTCAGGATCAGCGATGAGTAAGCAGCCTTGCGGATTTCCGGATCGCTGCTCGCGGAGTCGCTGTCAGCGTTGACCTTGATGAAGTCCGCGAGTTGTTCGCCGATACCCGCGAGATCGTGCTGTTCATCGACGGTTTGGTAGTGAATCGGTTCCGCCACGGAATGCAGCACGTTCAATTCAGCCTGCGACCAGTCTTTGACGGGCGTCGGCTTCAATCGAGACGCAACAGCCGCCACGTACTCAGCGGTCCATGACGGCAGACTCCTGTTGAATCGTTGCGCGTAGGCTGCGCTGAACGGGAACTCAGCCGCTTCGTTGTAGTAGTGAGCCGGAATCCCTCGCGACCTCAGAGACTCAAAGACCTCCCGACCCTCGGCCGCTTCGCTCAGCCAGAAATCGACGATCTGCTGAGTCGTCGGCTTGTCGATCAGCATGTCAGCGGTGATCAGATCACCCTTTTTCATTCGGCGGTTAATGAATTTTCCCCGAACTTGCTCCAGTGTTGCCGGCGCAGAATCACTGGCGGAGACGATTGCCGAAACGTGACGTGGATCGATTACATTTTCTGTGAGTTCTGTGAACGGAAGCAGATCCCGCTTTGCATAGACGGCGTTTGGCTCCGCAGTACTCGGGTACGGCGTGGGTGCCGACGAGCTCGGGACGACCGAAGTGACGGTCCCGGCCTGGTCGCTGCTTCTCGAACTTGTTGTGGACTGAAAACCTTCCTGCAGTTTGTTGGTTACGTCGTCAGAAAACATGCTGGAGATCGTCCACGTGTCGCCGGACTTCACCAGCGTCATGGATTCGGACTGGTCGACCAGTCCGGAGTCACCGTCGACATGTGCCGTATTCACCACGACGGCTGTGTCGCCATCGATATTGATGTCCCACTGCGGTTTTGCTTTCTTCGATTTGTTGCTGTCGAGGCCGCCGATGGCAGGCGCGAGGTCTTCAAGAAAGGCCCGGGGGTCGTCGAGTGTCCCGGCTGCCGTGCGCAGCAACATCGAGTAATTGTCCGGGTCCATGCGGGCAGTGGAACCGCTTTGCCCGGTCAAGAGTCCGGCGATGTCTGCCGCCATCTGAATTTGCTGCCGCGCGGCCTGAGCATCCGGAGGCGGGTTGGTTATCTCATGACGTTTGAGCGTCCCCGTTAGCTTCGTCACGGCTTCGAGAAACTGCGGGCCGGAAAAATCACCGTTCTGTCCCTCCGCCCCGAAAGCGGCCACCAGCCCGGTGACTGCCTGCATTCCCGAGATCACTCGAATCATCATGCCCGCGAACCGCTTCGCTTCGTCGTCCGTCAGCACGCTGACATACCGCCGCAGAGTTTCGCCGTCATCGTCCAGTGCACCGCCGATGTAGTCGAGCAGTTCCTGCGGCGTTGCGAACGTCGGAAGCGTTTCGACACGCTTCCACGTCTGAACGGTTCCGACGGTGCCCTTGAAATCGATCGGTCGTGGAGCAGAACCGTCTGAAGGTGCCCACGCGATGGTCAGCGTGTCGCCTTCGACCTTGTAGATGCCGGAATACACCAGCGAGTTTCCGGGCAGGTCCGGGCGAGTCACATCGATCGTGTGTGGAGTCACGTCGAGGCCGATGCGGCGGCCGAGTTTGGTTTCGTGAGTTCCTCGCAGCAGCGTGTATTCGTCCGCCGACGTTCGAAGTCTCAGATTCTCCTCGTGAGAAATGATGCCCACGCC
>CAZHET010000421.1:0-5839 GCA_964531585.1 uncultured Planctomycetaceae bacterium
GCGATCTGCGAGACCGCGTTGGCATCGTCTACATGATCGGGACCGTCGAACGAGTCGTGCGCGGTGCCTCTGTGCTGGATCTGGGCGACGCGCACATGTTGCAGGCTCGCGATCGCGTGGCTGTCTTCCGGCCGGAAGACGCCTACCTGCGGCCCGTGGGAACGCTGCGGATCGCGGAAACGTTCGGAGCCACCAGCATTGCCGAACGACCAGACGCGTTTCAGGCGCAGGCTGGCGATGTCGTAATGTTTGTCCGCGAACTTTCGCAGCTGCAAACGGCTCCCGATCATCTGAACTACGTGCTGGCCGCACGCGTCGTGCGACGGCGGTTCAACAGCCATGTGGCAGTGCCAGGACGGCCCGAAGCCGCCACGGCGCTTCTGCACTATCACAAACAGCAGCCGCAGTGGGTGCGGAATCTGGGCAGCGATCCCGACCGCATTTACATCGTCGGCGAACACTTCGGTGCGTCGCTGGCAGGAGGAATTCCCGAACGAGTCCGGCGGCTGCTGAACCAGGTGAATCTGCTGCGGGAACTGCATCGCGACGGCACTGCCGCCGTCGCTGCAGCCGGTCCGGAATGGGCCGCCGTCATGCCGGTGCTGTTTGGCCAAGCGGTGACGGAAGATGCAGCCGCGACAGAAAACGTGGTCGCCGATGGTTCGGCATCGACCGACACCAGCGACCTCATTCGACGCATCCGACGGGAAGTCGATTACGTGCTGTTCGACCGACCGCAGGAAGAACGGAACCTGCTGGCCGCGTTGCTGGCCGCTCGTCTGAAAAACCCCGGTGGGAGTGATGACCTGTGGTTTCAGGTCGAACTGCCGAAGACACAGTTCCCCTCACTGGTCACCAACGATCAGATTCTGGAAGACCTCCGCAACCTGCTGCGAACACTGCGGAGCTGACCGCGCGTCCTGCGCCGCCGAACTCGCGGCGCGTTGAGCCGGCTGGACGATCGCTCGACCCGTTGCGGCAACGCTGTGAAGTATTTTGAGCGGCGTAGCCGTGATAGCACATAGCTGCGGGCGTGCGCCCGCAGAGCGATTGGCCAAAGTCTTTTTGAGCCGCGAAGCGGCGACAGCAGAGCGACTTTGCTGCCGCCGCTGCGTGGCGCAGGAATGCTGTTGGCGACCTGTTTCGTTTAACCGCGTGCCCATCGGGCCGCGCGTCCTTGTACCACAAAACGCGCGGCCCGATGGGCACGCGGTTAAACGATTCCAAAATGCTTCACGACGTTGCCCGTTGGGCCTTTGGCGAGCGGCAGAGAAGCATCGACCTGAGCCGAACGCGCTAGCGTCGGGTCATTGCGGATCGGCGCTAAACGCCAACACCCGCGGCTAGCGCCGACGGCTCACCTGCGAGTCGTGGCCGGTAAATCCGTATCTGCCGCTCGCCTTGCGATGCGGCCGGACGATTCCCCGGCTGTGAGAAACCCGGAAAATCCTTCACAAACGTGGTCGAAATCGGTGGCAACCTCGGTCCGCAATACGATAATCTCTTGCAGAGGGACCTGAGACTGAGTCTCAGATTCAGTGTAAACATTCGAACAAGCCGCCTTTTTCCCCGCGGATTTGTCACTCATGAAACTTTCCGATCTACGCCCCGGCCAGAAGGCCATCGTTTCCGAACTCTGTCAAAAGGCCGCTTTATCCGGCCGGTTGATGGAAATGGGGCTGATCCCCGGCGAGGTCGTCGAGGTCATTCGGCGAGCACCGTTTGGTGACCCGGTGGAGTATCGGGTTCGCGGCGTGCGCATTTCCATGCGGTCCGCCGACGCGTCATGCGTCACTGTGACTCCCGTGTCGGAACGCGTGTCGGCGTAGGCCGTTCATGCTTTTAGGCAGGCCGGTGTCGCCTGGGAGCGGCTCCCGCCGAGCCTGGGCCGCATCGGACGGTCTCTGGCAAACTCGCTCCGCCACAGCTTCGCCCTCCCGGAATCTCGACGACCAAACGCAGATTTCGACCTTCCCCAAACCCACGATTGCTCGGCCGTGAGCACCAGCCCCGCCACTTCCGCTCGCGACGCTTCCGCTGGTCCTTCAACAACCGCGGCGCGGCCTTTGCGAGTTGCCCTCATCGGCAATCCCAATACCGGCAAGAGCACCCTGTTCAACGCGCTCGCCGGAATGCGCGTGCGAACCGGAAACTATCCCGGAGTCACCGTCGAAGAACGAATCGGCCAGGTGACATGGGAAGGCCAGGCGATCGAACTGATTGATCTCCCGGGAACGTACAGCCTGAGCGCCCGGTCTCCCGACGAAATGGTGGCCGTCGATGTGCTGACCGGACATGGCGGCCAGCCGGAACCCGACGTGATCGTTTGCATCTGCAACGCCGGAGCACTCGAACGGCACCTGTTTCTGGTCAGCCAGGTTCTGGAAATTGGCAGACCGGTGGTGTTGTGCCTGAACATGTGGGACGCCGTTCGCAAAGGGCGGCTGACGATTGACTGCGACACGCTGTCCGAACGCCTGGGAGTTCCCGTGGTCAGCACGGAAGCTCACCGGCGAGCCGGTCTGGACGCCCTGCGCGGCGCCATCGTCACCGCAGCCCGTCACGGCCAGCTTCCGAAGACACCCGTCACGATGCCGGAAGCGTTCGAGGTCGAAGTTGTCAAACTGCGTGAATGGCTGCTGGCCAATCAATGTCCGACCGACATGACCGGCGACTTCCTGATGCGGCGAGCCCTGCTGGACGAAGGTGGTTCCGTCGTCGCTCGTCTGAAATCCGTTACGTCGAACGAACTGCTGTCGGAGATCGACGACGCGCGGCAGCGGCTGAGAACTCACGGCTGCCTGATTCCCGGCGTCGAAGCCGGCGAACGCTACACCGCGATCTCAAAGATCACCGCGCAGACGGTCCGCCTGCCGGACCAGCCGTCACGAACCGCGTCCGAGCGGCTGGATATGCTGCTGACTCACCGAGTGCTCGGCCTGCTGATCTGCGCGGCAGTGATGCTGGCTGTGTTTGCGTCGATCTATTGGGTTTCCGCACCACTGAGCGATGGCGTCGAAGGTGTGCTGGCATACCTTGGCGACGCGGTGACGGCGGCGATGAGTCCGGGACCGTTTCGCAGCCTGCTGGTTGACGGTGTCATCGCCGGAGTCGGTTCGGTGCTGGTGTTTCTGCCGCAGATTGCGATTCTGTTCCTGTTCATCGCGATTCTGGAAGACTGCGGCTACATGGCTCGCGCCGCGTTTCTGATGGACCGGCTGATGGCATTGATCGGGCTTAGCGGGCGATCGTTTCTGCCGCTGATGTCGTCGTTCGCGTGCGCGGTGCCGGGCATCATGGCGACTCGTTCCATCGAAAACCGCCGCGACCGGTTCGTGACAATTCTGGTCGCGCCGCTGATGAGCTGTTCCGCTCGACTGCCCGTGTACGTGCTGCTGACCTATGCGTTCATCCCTGATCTGATGCTCGGCGGCTGGCTGCCGCTGCGAGGACTGGTCCTGCTGGCGATGAGCAGTCTTGGTCTGATCGTGGCGATTCCGGTGGCGTTCATTCTGCGCAACACAGCGTTCAAGGGGCAGCCGTCGCCGTTTCTGCTGGAGCTTCCGGACTATCGCCTGCCGTCGCCGCGAGTCGTTTTTCATCGCGTGTTCGACAGTTCCAAAGAATTCGTCATGCGCGCCGGCACGCTGATCTTTGCAACAACCGTTGTGATCTGGGCGGCCGGTTCGTTCCCCGGTTCGCAGGCCGAACGCTACGAACTGATGTCGCAGCTCGAACAGCTTGACGAAAACGACGCCGCGGCCGAAGCGCGCGCCGCGGCGTTGCAGGACGAACTGAATCAGGTGAACTCCCGGCTGCTGGAAAACAGCGTGCTCGGACGCATGGGGCACGCGATCGAACCGCTCGTGAAGCCACTGGGCTGGGACTGGAAAATCGGCATGGGCGTGGTCGCCTCATTCCCCGCGCGGGAAGTCATCATCGCCACGCTGGGAACGATCTACAGCCTCGGTGGCGATGTCGACGAAGAAAGTACCGGCCTGCGCGGAGCAATGCATTCCGCCACATGGCCCGATGGCAGCCCCGTGTATACGATTCCGGTGGCGGTTTCGATCATGGTGTTCTTCGCCCTGTGTGCTCAGTGCGTGTCAACGCTGGTCGTGATTCGCCGCGAAACCAACAGCTGGACATGGCCGGTCTTCTCGTTCGTGTACATGACCGTTCTGGCATGGATCGGAGCGTTCATCACCTACCAGGTCGGCGTGCGAATCTGATGATCGTTCTGCCCGAAGTCGCAGACCAGGCTGGCTGCGACATCGGTTGCTGAACGCGACAGGCTTTGCAACCGCGGGGCGGTTCGAGACCGCGAAGAAGGCGACGATATGGACTGGCAGACACCACTGACGCTCGTGATCGTGCTGATCGCGGTGAGCGATGTTGTTCGCCGGTTGTGGGTCAATCTGTCCGGCCGCAGCAAACCCGGCTGCGGTTCCGGCTGCAGCGGCTGCGGAAGCCAGCCGGCCAGCGAACCAACCGTCGTCCAGCTTGGCACGAATTCAGTGCTGCCACAGCTCGCAGCACCGCCCCCCCGCGTCGCTAAGTTCCCGCCTCCGCGGGAATGACGAAGTGCGGGGTTCCCGCCTCCGCGGGAATGACGGGGCGGCGCGGGGGTTATTCGGCCAGAATTGCCACGACTGCTGTCTGAGGTTCTCCGCCGGTGACCTGAACCGTGCCGTCGGCGTGGATGTAGACGTCGATCTCACTGCGAACACCGAAGTCCGGCAGATAGATACCCGGTTCAATCGTGAACAGCGTGCGAGGCAGGATGCGGCGGGTTTCGTGAGTTTCCAGGTTGTCGATGTGCGTGCCGTTGCCGTGAGTTTCCTGAGCCATGCTGTGCCCGGTGCGGTGGCAGAATTCCGCCCCGTAGCCCGCCGCTTCAATCACGTTTCGAACCGCATCGTCAACCTGCCAGCCCTGCAGTGGCTCCTTCGCCGCGAACGCCCTGCGAACGCATTCCACTCCCGCATCGCGAGCCGCCGCGACGATGTTGAACACCTGCGTATACCTGTCAGGAACTGTGGAGCCGACGTAGCCCGTGCGAGTCAGATCGCTGTAGATTCCGTTCGATTCGTCCAGCTTCGCCCACAGGTCCACCAGAACGAAACTGCCATCGCGAATTGTTGTGTTATCGCCGGTGCCGGTTTCGTAGTGAGGATTTCCGCCGTTCCCGTCGACTCCCACGATGGGCGGGTGATAGGTCGTCATGTTGTTGTCGGCGAAGTGCTGCATAATCAGATCGCGCACTTCCGTTTCGTCGACGCTGTTGTTGCTGCGAACCTGGTCGGCGATGAACTTCCAGACTTTGCCGAAGGCCGCGTCCGTAATTTTCGACGCGGCCAGATGCGACTGCAGTTGTTCGTCGCTGAGCGTCGCTTCAAACAGCGAGACCAGATCGCCGGACGAAGCGATTTCACAGCCGAACGACCGCACCAGTTCCACGGTTCCCGCGTCGACTCGGGAAATATACGGGTTCGCGTTGCGAGCCGAATACTCCATCGCCACGGTCTTCGTTCCCGTGACCATCGTCTGCACACCGGCTTCCAGTTCCTGCCACGTCAGATAGATGCTCTTCGTTCCGGGCAGATGATCGAGCACATCGTTTTCAATGCGATGCACCAGCTTCGTCGGCGTGCCTTCGGCGGGAATGAAGTAAAGAAACCGCCGAGACGACACGAAGTCAGCCGGCAGCTGCAGAATTCGCTGAGCCAGCACGTTGCTGCCTCGAAAGTCATAAAGCAGCCAGCCATCAAACTGGAATTCCCGCAGAGCATTCTGGATCGCAGACAGATCGAACATGGGCTTGTGGTGTCCGTTTGCA
>CAZHET010000422.1:0-5826 GCA_964531585.1 uncultured Planctomycetaceae bacterium
TCCGGAGCAGTTTCAGGGAAAACTCCTTTTTGTGCCACAGCATTTGACGGATCGACATCCAGCGCCGTGCCGCTCACTTCGACGAAATCCTGCGGACTATCGGTTAATGCCTCCAACCTGGCGCTGTCCGATTTAGCGATGAGAGAAGTGTAACGGAAAACCGGTTCGTTTCGACGGCGGCCGGACGGATCGCGCCATTGTGCAGGGAAGTTGGCCGCGCGTTCTTGTTACGCGATGGCATCACGACAACAATTGACGGCCTGAATGGGTTACTCGGACGTGCCGTTAGCGCATGCGACACTTCACCAGAGACGGATTATTGACCAGATGCATCGATACCTGCTGACCACCATGCTTCTCGTGTCCTTCAGCACGATCGCCTCGGCAGAAGAAACGCCGGGGCTGGTTGCCGACAAGCCGGCCGAAGGTCGCAGCGTCAAGGTGGACGGTGGTTACATGGTGCCTTACGAAATGAAAATTCCCGGCACGGACGTCACTTTCGAAATGGTGCCGATTCCTGCCGGCGAATTTCTGATGGGCAGCCTCGATTCGGAAGACGGTCGCGAGAACAGTGAAGGGCCGCAGCGGAAGTTTCACGTCGATCCGTTCTGGATGGGACGCTACGAAGTTCGCTGGGACGAGTACAAGCAGTACATGGACCTGTACTCCGCTTTCAAGCAGTTCCAGGAACGCAGGCTGCGCCCGGTCACCGAGGACAATCGCATCGATGTGGTGACTTCGCCGACTCCGTTGTACGAGCCAACCTTCACTTTTGAATTTGGCGAAGACCCCAGCCAGCCGGCGATCACGGTGTCGCAGTATGCGGCGAAGCAGTACACGAAATGGCTGAGCGCCATCACCGGGCACCAGTTTCGTCTGCCCACCGAAGCGGAATGGGAATACGCGTGCCGAGCCGGCACGACGACCGCGTTTTACTTTGGTGATGATGCTTCGCAGCTTGGCGAACACGCCTGGTTTGTTGAAAACACCGACGATTCCGGCACAAAGGTCACGGGCCGGAAACAACCGAACGCGTGGGGGCTGTACGACATGCTCGGCAACGCAGCGGAATGGGTTCTGGACGCTCACGCACCGTATGAAGCGACTGATCGCGTGCTGAACGCTGCGACAGACTGGGTGCGTCCCACATCGCTGGACCCGCGAGTCGTCCGCGGCGGAATGTGGGAATTCGAAGCGGCTGCGTGCCGCAGTGCTTCGCGGTTCCCGTCAGACTATCGAGCGTGGCGGGAAACGGATCCGAACGTTCCGAAAAGTCCGTGGTGGTTCACCGATGACCCCGGCCGCGGCGTGGGATTCCGCATTATCCGGCCGCTGCAGACCGTGCCACGCGAACAGATGGAAGAGGTCTGGACTGTCGACGTCGACGACACACAGTACGAAGTCGATGATCGAATTGAGGGCGGGCGCGGCGTCGAAGGCATCGTCGACAGGGAACTGCCCGCTGCGATCGAAAGCCTTGAAGAATAACCCGCAGGACGGATTCACTTTTCCGCGACGGGAGCGGAGTGCCATCGTCCGGGCTGCTGTTCGGGATCATTCGCGCTACGCGCCTTCCAGTGCCTGTCGCAGGTCTTCGATCAGGTCATCGACGTGTTCGACACCGACGGAAACTCGCAGCAGCCCGTCGGTGATTCCTGCGGCCACGCGAGCCTCCGGGGACATGGCCGCGTGGCTCATCGTCGCCGGAAAGCACAGCAGCGACTCGACTCCACCCAGCGACACGCCGACATCGAACAGCTTCGTCTGAGTACAGATGCGTTCGGCCACGTCGCGGCCACCGGTGACTTCGAAGCTCAGCATCGCGCCGAAGCCTCGCTGCTGGCGTTTTGCCAGGCTGTGCTGCGGATGAAACTTCAGCCCCGGATAGTGAACCTTCCACACTTCCGGATGCAGCTCCAGAAACTCGGCGATCTTCATGGCGGATCGCTGAGCGTGTTCCATGCGGCACGCCAGCGTCTTCACGCCTCGCAGCACCAGCCACGCGTCGAAAGGGGAACACGCCAGGCCAAGGGCGTTGCTGATCCATGCCAGCCGTTCACCGATCGCAAGGTCTCTGGCGATGACGGCTCCGCTGACCACGTCAGAATGGCCGTTGATGTATTTCGTGGTGGAATGCATCACAACGTCGCAGCCGAAATCGAACGGACGCTGAAGATACGGTGACATAAACGTGTTGTCGCACATCGACAGCGCTCGATGTTTTCCTGCCAGCTCGCACACGGCCTGCAGATCGATGACCTTGAGCAGCGGATTGCTGGGTGTCTCGATCCACACGCCTTTGGTTTCCGGACGAAACGCGTCGCTGACAGCGTCCAGGTCGGTCATGTCGACGAAGGAAAACGAAAGCTGCTTTTCCGTCAGAAACCGGTCGAACAGGCGATGAGAACCGCCGTAGACGTCGGCCGGAACAATGATGTGATCGCCGGGGTTGAACAGCGCCATCACGCAGTATGTCGCGGACATACCGGTCGACGTGGCCACACAGACGGCTCCACCTTCCAGTGCCGCAAGGTTTTCCTGCAGGGCGTCGCGAGTCGGATTGCCGGAGCGGGAATAGTCGTATCCGGCGTTGGTGTCCAGATCGTGCCAGTCAAACGTCGACGTGGCGTAGATCGGAGTGATCACGCTGTTGTATTGCTGATCCTTGTGGACTCCGCCGTGAACAGCCTTCGTTTCAAACCGCATGAAGAATGGTTTCCCTGTCGTAAATGAACCCGCCGGATTGGGACGGAGAGGCTGGTCGGATTCACAGGTGGAGCATGGAGACGACGGTGGAAAAAGGGAGTCGGGTCCTCATTGTGCGAAGCACCTTTCAGGTCGTTCCGAAAAAGGCACCTGGCGCACTTTCCCCACCTACGACAAAAAGGCCGCGAAAAACACGGGGTCTTTCGCGGCCTTTTTTTGCTTTGGGACGGCTAAGCGGCCGACCGTAAACTGCCCTGGAGAGGAGTCGAACCTCCACGTCCTTTACGGACACATGAACCTGAATCATGCGCGTCTGCCAATTCCGCCACCAGGGCTGATGGCGAAGCCGTGTGGCTTCGTCGTGACCGAGACCGGCGTGACCGGCTGCGGCGGGCAAATGCTATCCGCAAGTGACAACACTGGCAACGTACAGGTTCGAAAAACTTGCCGCGGAATTTGCCGCCGTTGTGTTTTTTCGCCAGGATCAGACAGCCGTCGACGAACGAGTAGCGACCCCGGTGTCTGCGCCGTTTAACCATTCGATGTCTGTCAGGTGAATCGCCATGAAAATGCAGGTTGCGTTCGTTGTTGTGCTTGTCCTGGGTGCGGCAGCGGCCGCCGAAGAGCGATCAGCGGCGGAGCTGCTGCCGGAATCGACGGTGCTCTACGCGGAGATTCCGCATCCCCCGCAACTGATTTCCACGATCTTCGATCATCCGCTGCGAGCACGCATCGAAGAGCTTGACGTGTGGAAACAGGCGACTCAGCAGCAAGACTACCGCAACTTTCTGACCGGCCGCAAGTTCGTGGAAATCCAGCTTGGCATGGAATGGCGGCAGGCACTGGAAACACTGACGGCCCGGGGAGTCTATGCGGGAGTCGATTCGCGAACGGAGGGCGTGACCGTGCTGGTGCGAGGCAACGATGCCGACGCGATGGAACTCCTGCGGACGAAGCTGCTGCAACTGGTGACACTCAGCAAGAATCCGGACTCCGTAAAGCAGGGTGAATACCGCGGCATCCCCGCTTACGAAGTCAACGGGACGAAGATGGCAGTCGTCGAAGACTGGCTGGTCCTGACGAACAAGGATGACCTGGGAAAAGCCGTGCTGGACCGGATCCTGGACGGCCGAGGTCGCTCACTGGTCGAGAATGCGCGATTTCAGCAGGCTCGCGCGGGGCGATCGGACAATCTGACGGCATGGGCATTTGCCGATCTGAAAGCACTGCGAACAGCCGGCGTCGCCGAGAAACTCTTCGCCGGTGACGCCGACAATCCCGCCGCTGAGCTGCTGGCTGGAGGCATCATGAGCACTCTGCAGCACACAACGTATGCGACGGCAGAATTCACGGCGGCGAACGACCGCCTGGCACTGTCCGTGCAGATGCCATATCGCAGCGACTGGGTTCCCGCAGAGCGTGAGTACTACTTTGGCCCCGGCGGGTCAGGCCGCGCGCCATCCCTGCCCGAAGCGAAAGACACGCTGTTTACGCTCAGCACCTATCGGGACGTGTCTGAAATGTGGCTGCGGGCCGGAGATCTGTTCAACGAGCAGATCATTGACGGCTTCGCGGAAGCCGACGCCAACCTGACCACGCTGTTCGCCGGCAAGGATTTCGGGGAGGACATTCTGGGGTCGCTGACGCCGGAAATCGGGTTGATCGCCGCTCGCCAGGACTTCACTGACATTCTGCCGAAACCGGCGATTCGGCTGCCGTCGTTTGCCCTGGTGCTTGGCCTGAAGGAGCCTGAATCGATGACTCGCGAACTGCGCCGGACGTTCCAGAGCATGATCGGGTTCTTCAACGTGGTCGGCGCGATGGAAGGGCGTGCCCAGCTGGAAATGGGTATGGAGAAGCTCGACGGCGGTGCCGAACTGATCACCTCGCAATACGTGCCGGAACCTGACGACACTGAATCGACGCAGGCCGATATTCTGTTCAATTTCTCGCCGTCCGTCGGTTTCTCCGGCGATCGCTTTGTCGTATCCAGCTCCGCACGTCTGGCCAGAGAACTCACCGCAGCGCCGGCTCCGCAGGACGGCCGGTTGACAGAAAACACGGCCGCGAATCTGCGGGCAGACGTACTGCGGACGGTGCTGACCGATAATCGTGAGCAGTTGATTTCTCAAAACATGCTGGAAGACGGCAACAGCCGCGAGGAAGCGGAAGCGGCGATCGGGCTGCTGCTGGAATTCGTCGGAGTTTTCGATGACGCATCACTGAAGCTCACAACTTCGGACAGCAACATCGAAGTTGAACTCGGTGTCCGACTGAAGGAAGCCGCGAACGCTCGTTTGTGATCCGCAGGGCACCTCCCCATGAAGCTTTACAAAACGGTCGATGAGTTCATCGCAGGCGAGACTCAGTGGCACACGGAGCTGGCGCAGCTCCGCAGGGTCCTGAACGGCTGCGGGCTGGAAGAATCCATCAAGTGGGGCGCTCCGTGCTACGGCTGCCAGGGAAAGAACCTGGTCGGCATCGGATCGTTCAAATCGTATTGCGGATTGTGGTTTTTTCAGGGAGCGCTGCTGAGCGATCCTGAAGGCGTGCTCGTCACGTCAGACGACAATCCAGCGAAGGCCATGCGCCAGTGGAGTTTCGCGTCGAAGCAGGACATCAAACCGCGCGCGATCAAGGCGTATGTGCAGGAAGCCATCGCGCTGCAGGAACAGGGACGCGAAATCCGGCCGGCTCGCGAGAAACAGATCGTGATGCCGCCGGAACTGAAGGCCGCGCTGGCGGCGAATCAGCAGGCGGCGGCGGCATTCCAGGCGCTGACGAAAGGCCGGCAGCGGGAGTACGCCGATCACATCTCCGACGCGAAACGCGAGGACACGAAAGCGAAACGCCTGGAGAAAATTCTGCCGATGATCTGTGCCGGGGAAGGTCTCCACGACAACTACCGCAACTGCTGACACCGTCTCGATGGGTGGTCCACCCCGTACGCCCACCCTGAATGTGCTCGGGCGATGCGATCCCGTCCAGCCCTCGGCGGAGAACGGTGGCAGTGCCGCGGGGCCAGAGTACAGATTTGCTCTGTCCGGCTGGCCGACTGAGCTTCGTGGTCTGATCCAGTTAAAAAATGAGGGTTTCTCTGGTGGCGATTTTCTGAGAGAT
>CAZHET010000423.1:0-5772 GCA_964531585.1 uncultured Planctomycetaceae bacterium
TCGGAACTCGGCTACGACACGGCCAACTGCTTCTACGAAAAAGTCGGCACCAGCGATTCGACGCTGGGACGGGAAACCACCGAAGAGGTCGTATTAGTCCCGAAGCTGCGAAGTGCCTTGCAGAAGCTGAATCCCGATCTGGACAGCGAGGCGATCAATCTGGCCATCGAGGAACTGACCCGTGATCGCGGGGCGATGAGTCTGGTGCAGGCGAATCGTGAGGTTTACAAGCTGCTCAAAGATGGCGTGAAGGTCGCTTTCGAGAACGACGAAGGCGAAGAGACCGACGAGACGGTTCGCATCATCGACTGGAACGATCCCGAGAACAACGACTTCTTTCTCGCCTCGCAGTTCTGGATCACATCACCGAGCGGCATCTACAAGAAGCGTCCCGACCTGATCGGCTTCGTCAACGGTCTGCCCCTGATCTTCATCGAACTCAAGAAGAGCCACGGCAAGATCGAACACGCCTACAAGCACAACCTGAAAGACTACAAGACCACGATTCCGCAGGTGTTCTGGTACAACGCCCTCGTCATCCTGTCCAACGGCTCGCAGGCGAAGGTCGGCAGCATGACGGCAGGCTGGGAACATTTTGCCGACTGGAAACGCATCAACTCCGAGGGCGAACAGGGCGTCATTTCGCTGGAGACGCTGATCCGAGGCACCTGCGGCAAACAGCAACTGATTGATCTGGCCGAGAATTTCACGCTGTTCGACGAATCCAAGGGTGGCGTGGCCAAGATCACCGCCAAGAACCACCAATTCCTCGGCGTGAACAATGCCGTCGATGCATTGGCGGAGATCCAAGAGAACCAGGGCCGACTCGGTGTGTTCTGGCATACGCAGGGAAGCGGCAAAAGTTTCTCGATGGCGTTCTTCTCGCAGAAGGTGCTGCGAAAGGTGACCGGCAACTGGACGTTTCTGGTGATCACCGACCGGAACGATCTGGATTCGCAGATTTACAAAAACTTCGCCAACACAGGCGTCGTGACCGAGGACTGCCAAGCGGAAAGCGGTGCCCACCTGAAACAACTTCTCAGCGAGGACCATCGTTTCATCTTCACATTGATCCAGAAGTTCGGCACCAAGCCGGGCGAGAAGTATCCGAAACTGTCCGACCGAAGCGACATTATCGTGATGACGGACGAAGCCCACCGCAGCCAGTACGACACGCTGGCCTTGAACATGCGGAACGCCCTGCCCAACGCTGCCTTCATCGGCACACCATTGATGGCAGGCGAAGAAAAGACCAAAGAAGTCTTCGGCGACTACGTCAGCATCTACAACTTCCAGCAATCCATCGAAGACGGGGCGACGGTCCCGCTGTTCTATGAGAACCGCATTCCAGAATTACAACTCGCCAACGAGAACTTTAAAGAGGACTTAGAGGCGTTGGTCGAAGCGGCAGAGTTGGACGAGGAGCAGGAGAAAAAGCTGGAGCGAGAGTTTGCCCGAGAGTACCACCTGATCACGCGAGACGACCGCTTGGAGAAAGTGGCGGAAGATATCGTCTCGCACTTCATCGGTCGAAAGCAGAGCGGCAAAGGAATGGTCATCTGTATCGACAAGGTGACCGCCGTCAAAATGTACGACAAGGTGCAGAAGTACTGGAAGGCGTACCTCGGCGACCTCGAAGGACAGTTGGCCGCATTGCCTCAGGCGACTGGTTCCGGTGCGACGATGACTGGTCGCACCAAAGGGCTTTCGATCGCTGCCGAAGGTCGTGCCGATTTTATTTCTGCCAAACGTCGGGATCTGCAGCAGCAAATCGACTTCATGAATGAGACAGATATGGCTGTGATTGTCTCGTCGCAACAAAACGAAATCGCAGACTTCAAAGACAAGGGGCTGAATATTGAGCCACACCGGGTTCGCATGGTCAAAGAAGACATGGAGACGAAGTTCAAGAACGCCGACGATCCGTTTCGACTGGTCTTTGTGTGTGCGATGTGGCTGACAGGCTTCGATTCGCCGTCTGTGTCGACGATCTATCTCGACAAGCCCATGAAGAATCACACGCTGATGCAGACGATTGCGCGAGCCAACCGAGTCTTCGGGGAAAAGAACAACGGGCTGATTGTGGATTACGTGGGCGTTTTTCGGAATCTGCAAAAGGCACTGGCCATCTATGGCTCGACCTCAGGTGGTGGCGTTGCCGAAGGTGAATGCCCGATTCAGCAGAAAGAAGAACTGGTCGAAGCGTTGCGGCTTGCCATCGCCGAGGCCCTGAGTTTTTGCGAAAACCGAGGCGTCGATATTCACAAAGTCATTGCCGCCAGTCCGGAGAACTTCGCAAAGATCAGAGAACAGGATGCAGCCGCACTGCTGCTGGTCGATGCGGAAGTTGAGGATGCCGTCGACGACGCGGTTGAGAAGGTGATCCTGAACGACGAACTCAAGAAGAAATTCATTTCGCTCGTCAATCAGGTCGTACGACTCTACAAGGCCATCCTGCCCGATCCGTCTGCCAACGAGTTCGCGCCCATCAAAACCTGCCTGGCCGTCCTCGCCGACAAGATTCGCAACTTCACCGAAGAAGCCAGCATCGAAGACGTCATGGACCAGGTCGGCGAATTGCTGGACGAATCCATCGCCACCAAGGGCTACGTGATCCACGCCACGGAACAGACATCACTCATCGACCTCAGCCAGATCGATTTCGAAGCGCTCAAGGCCCACTTCGAAAAGGGCAGAAAACGAACTGAGGCTGAAAAGCTCAAACAGGCAATTGGTGCCAAACTGCAACACATGGCCGCACTGAACAAGACCCGCGCCGACCTGCTCGACAAGTTCAGGAAGCTGATCGACGAATACAACAAGGGCCTTAACGTCGACGGCTTCTTCGCCAAATTGGTTTCCTTCGTAAAGGAACTCAGTGCCGAAGAGCAGCGCGGCGTCTCCGAGCAATTGACCGAAGAAGAGCTGGCCCTGTTCGACATCCTGACGAAACCCGAAATCGACATGACCAACAAAGAGAAGGCGGAAGTCAAACAAGTCGCCCGCCACCTGCTGCAAACACTGAAAGAGGCCAAGCTGGTGCTCGACTGGCGAAAGAAACAGAGCACGCGGGCGGATGTTTACACCACGGTCAAGACTGTGCTCGACGAACTACCGAGGGCGTACACACCGGAATTGTACCGGCAAAAATGCGACACTGTTTACCAGCACGTCTACGACAGCTACCAAGGCGAAGGCCGAAGCATCTACGTGGCCGGTTAGGAACTTTCGCCCAGTCTGACCATTCAGCAGATCTGACTTGCAGGAAATGCGCGAGAGCGACGAAGAGCTGACTGCCACAGTCGGCACCGTCCACGGCTTCGCCGGCTGTTGGGCGACTGCTACATCACGCGTTCCCGAGTGCCGTCAGTCCGACTTTGGCCGGGCTCAGCTTGTAGATGTCAGGACGGATCGGGTATGCGCTTTGACCATTTGCACGACGTGGTCTGACCCCCGCCGCCTGACCTAGCCGATCACTCCGCAGCCGGTTCGGGGGGAGCGTAGCGAGGCCAGCAGCCACCCCTGACACCATTTTTGCGTCGCCGGTTGTAAAAAAAACTGTGCGGGAGGGGCTGGTGTGTGTGGTTTCTGACCTGGTGGCTGGCGAAGAACCTATCGCGATTGCCGTTCCGCCCGGATCCGCTCCACGATGGCCTGTGCCAGCCGCTTGCCGTCGCCCGGCGACTCACTCGCGAAGTTCTGTTGAATGGCCACAGACGGCGTCTGCGGCCCTGTGGTTGGCTTCCCGAACACGCGATCGAACAGAAGCTTCGCCGCGCTCACGTCGCCATCCTTTGCCAGTTCGACCAGCTTCGTGATGATGTCTTCCATGTCCGCATCGCTGACGGATGCCAGCATCGCAGACCGCAGCCGCGCAACTGTCCGTGAAGTTCTGATCGCTGGTGTCGTCATCGCGTGTGCCCATCAGGCTGAATGTAAGACAGTGTGTCTTGTTTACTGTGAGGCAGGCCGTATGGGAAAGCTGGGCAAGAAAAGTACCTTGGGTTCAGAGATCCGTCGGCGTTTGCCGCCTATTTACTGGGTTTCAGCCACCAATCGCCGACATTTAGGACTCAGACAAAACAAACACACGACTCTTGTGAGCGCCGTTCCACTGGCCTGCACCAGCCGCGACAAGTCGAAGCAAGAGAGTCTCAGCGTCATCGCTGGTTTCGATATCCCGACGGGACTTGCACAGATCCCTCGCACTGATGGTGCCGCCACGTGAGCAGATCCAGTCCGCCAGGTGCCGCAATTCCCGCAACTCTTCCGGCTCTGTCAGCAATCGTTCGATGCGAAGGTGTTCGGACTTGAACCATTCCCCGAGCCGAACAGCCGCTGACATTGTGTCGCCATCGACCTGGAAGTGTTCAGACACGTATCCGCTCACCTGACGAACGCAATGAATGACGGTGGCGAGCCTGGCGGGAACTTCTTCCAGTTTACTCCACTGGCTTGCGATGTGGCCATGCAACGCCGCCTGTTCAGCACCAGTGGCGTTCACGTACTTCCGGAATATCTGGCGGGCATCGTCGCTGAGTGTCAGAACAGCGGGCTTTGTCTCACCACTTGCATCATCGTGGCGGAGTTCAAACAAGTCCTGAATGGCTTCTTTGTACGCACGGTGAACGCCTTCATTGATCTCGTGATCTCGCCAGCACTTTGGTTGCCGTGGCGGGAAAACCATCAACAGACGGCTTTGCAGACCGTTGTCACGATGTTCGCTCGTGAGACACCTGGACAGGATGCCAGGCTGGATTCCGCCGAGGATACAGACTGACGGCCGCTGCACGAATATGAACCGTTGATCGCCCGTCTTCCGGTCAATCGTGATCGGTTCCGTGTTGTATATTTCCAGCCACTTCGGCACCTCAGAACTTGCCGCAGACTTCGGCGAGTATTTATCGAATGCCGCCAGCCAACCAGACAATTCATCACGTGCCAGCAACAAGCCGCGAGGGTTGTCGTTGAGAATGGTCGCCAGTGCTTCAATGGTTGAGTCCTGAACGACGCACCGCGGCCTGGTCGGCTTCTCTGGTTCCGGTGGCTTGTCCTCACATTCCAGATCCCGCAATGCCGCCTTGTAGTCCCGCAGATCCTCTTTGTACTTCTGCATGGCTTTGGCAAATTCTTCGGCGTCACGATTCTGGCGTTCCTTCAGCGGAGCCATCGCCATTCGGAACGGCGGAGACTTCTGCGTTCCGCTTTCGCCGAGCAGCACGGCCCAGATGACTGGCGGGACATACCAGCCACGTTTTACGCACAGTTCACGACTGGTGCCGATCGCAGATGCCGCCACAGCAATTGCTGCCAGTGCTGAGAACGAGGGATCGCAGCCAACCGATTCGGCAACATCCGCCGCGAACTTCCGCAGCACTTCCGGCAGTGCCTCGATCGGGAACGGATTAAACTGATCGGCGTTCTTGATTTGTCTTGAATTGTCGGCGATTGCCCCGTTTCCGCTGGGGTTCAGCTTGGAATCGCCGACAGCCACAGCGTTTGCTGCGCCGTTCGCAGGGAGATTGGCACGTTGTGTCTTGAGGCTCATGATGTCGCCCCCAGACAATTGACCACGGCTGCATGGAACTCTGGATCAGTGACCAGCGTTTCCAGAAACCGCTCCTGAAACAACTCGGACAGCGGTGATTGCCTGCGGCCAAAGTGGTCAGGCAGCCCGAGTATTGCAAGCCCCTGACGGCCTGGAATCCACCACGGATGATCGGCCAGCAAGCCGTGCTCATCGGCGAGCCGCAGTTCGCTGGCCGTGGCGGG
>CAZHET010000424.1:0-5760 GCA_964531585.1 uncultured Planctomycetaceae bacterium
CCTCTGGACAAGGCCGGCTTCATTCCGGCTCGCGTCTGGCTGGCCGTGCAGGCAAATGCACCGGATGCTGTGGTGGAGGTGTCCGCCGAACAGGCGATGGCTCAGTTGCGAAAGGCAATCGAAGAACAGCCGGACAGCGTCGACGCTCATCAACTTCTGGCAGAGACGTACCTGCGTCAGAATCAACTGCGTCAGGCGGAACAGCACCTGTTGAAAGTCGTGAACGCGAAGCCGGAAGTCGCTTTGCTGCTGGCGAAGGTTCAGCGGCAGATCGGGCGAAGTGAAGACCTGGTCGCGACTCATCTGCAGTCCGCACAGGAACGGTTCGAACAACGGCTCGTGCAGAATCCGCGGGACGACAGTGCACGAATCGGCTGGTCGGAAACTCTGTCGCTGTCCGGCAATGCCGCAGAAGCACAGGCTGTCCTGATCGAAGGCATGCAGCAGCAGGCGTCACCCGCACTGCAGCAGGCTCTGGCAACGCTCTATTCCGGGCTCGCTGCAAAGCGAATCAAGGATTCGTCACTCAACCGCGACTCTGCCGCCGCGTTGCTGGTCGAAGCGATCAAGCTGCAGCCGGATAACAAAATTGCCGTCGCCCAGCTTTTGCAGCTGGCGGGCGCGGGAGCGACCGTGACGGCTGACCAGTTGCAGCCGGCGCTGACGTTCTGGAAGAAAAAAATCGGCGAAACCGGTGAAGACGCCGATCTTGGCGAACGTCTGCTGCTGGTGCAGTTGCTCGCGAGTTCCAAGGAAGAGGATGCAGCCATCGAGCAAATGGAAGCGCTTGCGGAGCAGCAGCCCGAAATGCGCATGGTGCTCGGGAAGTTGTACCGTGCGGCAGGTCGCACACAGCAGGCAGATGCACTGCTGACGAGTCTGCTGGCCGAGCAGACTGAGGAGTTTCAACGGAACAGCACGGCACGCTCCGCCGCGGTCCACGCCGAAACCCTGCTGATCGCCGGACGCAACGAAGACGCTCGCACGTTTCTGAAATCACGCATCAGCGCGACCAAACCGGATGATGCCGACGCTGCGCTTCTGAAGGCTCTCGCAGGCCGCGCCGCTCTTGCGGTCTACGACGAACGCTTCGCCGCACAACAATCGTCCGGAACCGATTCTGCCAACACGACCGCTGCCGATGACACACTTGTTGAGTTGCTGATGGAAGCTCTCCAGACGCCCACCGTCGGCAGTATGGTTCTGGAGCGACTGACCCGGCTAAGCTGTTCGTCGCACCCGCTGGCGGACGAGGCAGAAGTGGTCATCAACAAAATGCTGGCTGGCGGAAACGACAACGCGCAGATCTATACGTTCATTGGTACCAACGCGCTGGCTTCGGATCAGATCAGCCGTGCACGGAAACAGCTTGAGCGAGCGTACTCGATCAACAAGCGAGATCCGATGGTGCTCAACAACCTCGCGCTCGCGCTCGTGCGCGAATCTCCGGACAACGCCACACGAGCGATGGAACTGCTCAACGAGGCACTCACGTTCGTCCCCGGTCACCCGGATATGCTGTCGTCGCGAGCGGAAGTGCTGATGGCTCAGCAAAAATGGGAAGAGGCTCGCCGTGACCTGGAACTCGCTCTGATGAAGAAGCCGCAGAACAGAAACATTCACGAACTGTTGGCGACCGTTTGCGAAGAACTTGGCGATTCCGGTGTCGCCGAACAGCATCGGCAGATCGTGGAAAACCTGCAGGACGAAACGTAGCGGGTTCCTTCGGGAAATCGGGCTGTCGCCGACGATCCGGTCGCCTGAACCCACCGATGCCTGCCTGTCACTTCTGGCTGGCACGCATTCGTTCGGCCAGCCAGCTTCCAAGGACGGTCTGCAGCGGATCGGATGTCAGCAGCCGGCGATGGTCAATTGCACAATTGCCGCAGATCCGCTTCAGCCCCTCGGAAAAGTCGGCGTACTGACGCAGGTATTCCCGGCGCAGGCGGGCGGGATCCACCAGCAGCCGGTGATTCATGACCTCAAGATTGCGAAACTGAGTTGGTCGTTCAAACGGAAACGTTTCTTCTTCCGGTGCGGCAATCCGAAAAATGATGACTTCGTGTTTCGCGTAGCGGCACCGCTGCAGTGCCTTTTCCAGAGCGGGCAGTGAGTCGAAACAGTCACTGATCAGAATCAGCAGACTGCGACGCTTGAACGTCGGCAGCAGCCGGTCGATGACGTCCGCCAGGCTGGTCTCTTCACCGGGCTCTGTTGATTCCAGAACGTGAATCAATCGTCGCAGGGAGTCCCGGTTTCCCGACGGCTTCAGTTGTTCCCGCACTTTCGAATCAAACGTCACCAGCCCCACCGAATCTCGCTGGCCAATCAGCAGCCATGACACCGCAGCCGCCAGAATGCGGGCATAATCGAATTTGCTGAGCGTACTGCCGGCGTACTTCATGCTGCCGCTGGCATCGACCAGGATGTGGGCTCGCAGATTGGTTTCGTCTTCGAATTCCTTGACGTAGTAACGCCCCGTCTTGCCGTACGCTCGCCAGTCGATGTGCCGCAGTTCGTCGCCGGGGTAGTAGTCTCGGTGTTCGACGAATTCCACACTGGACCCTTTGAACGGGCTGCGATGCCTGCCAATCATCAGGCCTTCCACAAGCTGCCGCGCAACCAGTTCCAGCCGTCCGAACTGTGCCAGTTCCGTCGGATTCGTGGGCAGTGAACGAGTGGATTCTGCAGCCATTGGAAGCGGTTCGTCATGCGGTTGGCGGGAAAAACTGGGCCAGCGCCAGTGCATCATCGTCAACTCGCCTGCCAAAGACCAGACTGTGGTGAGGCCGTCGAGTTCACGGGGCGCCGTGACTCTCCGAACCGGGGTATCCTCATTGCCGCTTTTGCAGCAGAATTCGCGGCAAACTGACTCCGCTGATTTCGTTGCCGCTGATTCTATTTCCGTTCGCGCCGTTTCCGTTCGTGCCGCCCGCATGTTCCTCTGGCTGATACAACACTTCGGTCTGCTGCTGGAGCACGTGGAACATCACACCACCGGCGACACTCGTGTGTTTCTGACCGCACGCACGGGCGCTGGCACCCTGACTGCGTTTCTGCTGACGCTGCTGGCAGGACCGGCTGCCATCCGTCGGCTGCAGGCACGGTTTCGTGAACGCATTGCCAGCGATTCCGAAACGCTGAACAAACTGCACGCGAACAAGAACGCAACGCCCACGATGGGCGGTCTGTTCGTCATGGCATCTGTCGTGCTGACGACCGTTGTGTGGTCGGACCTGAGCAGTCGGTATGTCCAGACGGGACTGTTTGTCATCGTGAGCCTGACAGTGCTCGGTGCCTGGGACGACTGGATCAAGCTCAGCACGAACCGCAAAGGGCTGACCGTGCGCCAGAAGCTGTCGGTTCAACTTGTCGTGGCGGTCGTGGCCGGCGGAACGCTGTACTTCGAAAATCGCAGCCAGTCCGCAGGAACCGATCTTGTCTGGCCGTTCGGAAATATCGCCGTGGCTCTCGGCCCCGTGTTTGTGTTGTGGGCGGCGCTTGTCGTTGTGGCGACTTCCAACGCCGTGAATCTGACGGATGGCCTGGACGGTCTGGCGACCGGCTGCACAATTCTGACCGGTTCCGCGTTCACCGCGGTGAGTTACCTGTGCGGGCACAAGGTCTTCGCTGAGTATCTCACCATTCCTCACATCGTCGGCAGCGGGGAACTGGCGGTGATGATCGGAGCGCTGGTGGGAGCGATGCTGGGGTTCCTGTGGTTTAACTGTTACCCGGCTCAGGTCTTTCTGGGAGACGCCGGTTCGCTGCCGATCGGCGGGTTGTTAGCCGTCGCCGCTTTGGTCACAAGGCAGGAACTGCTGCTGGTTGTGGTGGGCGGCGTTTTCGTCGTCGAAACGCTGAGCGTGATCCTGCAGGTCGGCTGGTTTCGGCTGACAGGAAATCGCCTGATTCGCTGCAGCCCGCTGCATAATCACTTCGTGTTTCGCGGCGATCACGAGGTGAAAATCGTCACACGCTTCTGGATCGCATCCGCTCTGCTGGCCATCGCCGGCCTGGCCAGTCTGACGCTGCGGTGATCGCGTCGGGCGACAGATGCCTGGTGACGGCCGAACACGAAATCGCGCCTTCCAGCCGCAGCAGCGACGTTTTTCTGCCGAGTCCGCCACCGTAGCCGACCAGTGTTCCGCTGCTGCCGATCACGCGATGGCAGGGCACAACGATTGAAATCGGATTGCGGCCATTCGCCATGCCGACGGCACGCGACGCCGTCGGACGCCCGATGGCGGCCGCGATTTCGCCATAGCTGACCGTTTCCCCGTACGGAATTTCGCGGAGTGCTGCCCAGACCGCTTTCTGAAAGTCAGTCCCGTCCGCTGCCAGCGGCAGGTCGAAACGCCGCAGCCGCCCTTGGAAATACGCGTCAAGCTGTCTCACCGGTTCCTTCAGCTTCGCAGCGTCTTCTTTCCAGTCCGGCCGCGGAATTCCGCTGTTTCCGTCAGCCGCGCTGTTTGCGAACAGCACGAACCGAAGGCCCGTGTTGTCAGCGGCGATCAGTAATCGACCGACAGGAGTCTGATCCATCCACGTGTAGAACATTGTGAACCTCCGTTTGACATGAGCGGCATCCGGCGCAGGCAGACCGATCGCGCGCCGGAACCTGTGGGACAGACTGGAATCAAGCGGCTCACATCCTACAGTTCGCGTCCCGAAAGCAGAAACTTCCTGCCGGAATTCAATCATGACGACCTCAGACGACACTTCTTCCACCGCCGAGCACTCGCAGCGGATTAACGAACTTCGCTGGAAGAAGTTCCCTGTACTGGACGATGGTTTCGTGTGTCTGGTCGACGTCATGGGAGACGACAGCAGCGTCGTCCAGGCGGCTCGCGTCAGCTACGGTGAAGGCACGAAGCAGGTTTCCGACGACCGCACGCTGATCCGTTATCTGCTGCGGCACCGCCACACGACACCTTTCGAAATGGCGGAAATCAAGCTGCTGGTGCGAGTTCCGATGGACTGCTGGCGGCAGTGGATTCGGCACCGGACGGCGAACGTCAACGAATACAGCACGCGCTATTCGCTGGCCATCGACGCCGCACAGACGACTCCGCCCGATCAGTGGCGAACGCAGGCAGAATCCAACCGCCAGGGCAGCGGCACCGCGCTAGCCAGCGAGCCGGGAACAAAGCTGTCGGAACAGGAACAGGCGCTTCACCGGCAGATGAAAGAGGTGTACCGCGAACGTATCGAATCCGGCGTCGCGCGCGAGCAGGCTCGCAAGGACCTGCCGCTGTCCACATACACCGAAGCGTACTGGAAGATCGACCTGCACAACCTGCTGCACTTTCTGGCGTTGCGAATGGACAGCCACGCTCAACTGGAAATCCGCAACTACGCAACGACGATCGGGGAACAGATCGTGAAGCCGCTGTTTCCGGTGGTGTGGGAAGCGTTTCAGGATTACCGGATGAACGCGATGTTTCTGACGCGACTCGACTGCGAAGTGATCCAGCGTCTGACAACCGCCGCCGCGTCGTCCGGCGCATCGCCCCCCTTCAGCGAAGACGCATTCCTTGCGGCTCAGGACCCCACCTGGCAATCGCTGACTCGCAGCCGCGAACGCGACGAATGCCGCAGCAAACTGCAGCGGCTGGGGCTCATCGTGCAGTGACCCTTGTTATGAAGGGATTGCACATTCAGACCGGCAGCGTGGCAGTGTTGATGGTAGACAGGCTGCAAGTGGGGAGTGTGTCGTGTGTGCCACTGGCTGTGCCAGTGCCGTGTGTGCCACTGGCT
>CAZHET010000425.1:0-5757 GCA_964531585.1 uncultured Planctomycetaceae bacterium
CAGTTCCTCGCACTGACGAAAGATCCACGGATTGCCGATGGACCCGCGAGCCGCCGTCACACCATTGACACCCGTGTCGCGCAGCATCCGTACGCAGTCCTCCGCGCAAAACAGATCGCCGCTGCCCAGCAGCGTTCGCTGAGGATATGTTCGCCGCAGTTCCTGAAGAAAGCTCCAGTCGCTGGGGCCATTGTACCGCTGCATGACCGTCCGCCCGTGAACCGTGGCAGCGGCGATTCCCGCGGCGAATCCAGCGTCCAGAATTTCGTAAAACCGCTCACGACTGGCAGCGCTGTCATCGACGCCGCGCCGCATCTTGACCGTCACGGGAACGTGTGACGGAACCGCATCGCGAACGCGACGAAGAATTTCGATCGCCACTTGCGGCTGACCAAGGTGAAATCCGCCCCGGCAGCGGCCCAGCACCTTCTTCACCGGACAGCCGAAGTTGATGTCGATCACGTCAAACCCCGCGCGGACCAGACGATTTGCCGCGGTCGGAAATTCCGACGGATCGGCCCCCATCAACTGGGCACCCGCCGGATGATCGTCATCCGTGAGCATCAGAAAGTGCTTCGTGCGTTCGCGCTCCTTCAGCGAATTCACAAAGCTGTCGATCATCACTTCGCAGATCGTGTACGGAGCACCCATGCGTCGGGCGATCGCACGCATCGGCCAGTCGCTGTAGCCGCTGAGTGCCGCCTGCACGACGGGAAGTGAAAACTGAAACGGACCGATTGTCAGCATGAGCGGAATCAGAACACCTTTGTCTTCTGCTTGACAATTCCCAGACGGTCACGCTCCTGAATCAACTGCGACACGATGCTGATGGCGATTTCCGGCGGAGTGTTGTTGCCCATCGGCACACCCATCGGACAGAAAAACGACGCGATTCTTTCGGCTGCCACGCCCAGTTCCTGCAGGTCGCGCCGCAGCACCTTCGCTTTCTGCAGACTGCCCAGCACGCCGACATACGGCGGCTCGATTGTCTGCAGAATCTCCGCCAGCACAGGCAGGTCGGTTCCATGCCCCTGAGTCATCAGCACAAAGAAACTGCGAGGATCCAGCTTCGACACTTCGTCCTTCAACTGCTGAGTGCAGATTTTGGTCAGTTTCGGATGCTCACTGATGCGCGACAGCCACTCCGGCCGCTGGTCCAGACACGTGACGCGGCAGTTCATGTTCAGCAGAATCGGAATCATCGCCTGAGCAATATGACCGGCTCCGAATACGGCGATCTTCCAGTCGCTGCTGAGAAACACTTCGAAGAAGAACCGCACTTCGCCGCCACAGGTCATTCCGACATCGGTCTGCAGATTCCACGTCTCCAGATGACAGCTTCGGCCGTCGTTTACGGCCAGCAGATCCTGCGCGAACCGAATCGCCCGAGCTTCCACTTTGCCGCCGCCGACGGTGCCTTCGATGATTCCGTCCGCCGTGATAATCGCTTTGGCCCCCTGGATCTGCGGAGCACTGCCGCGCATGTCAACCATCGTCACGGTCACAAACGGCGTCCCGGCAGACAACAGACTACTGACGGATTTGGTGTGGCGATGAACGTCAAATGCCATGAACGGTTCCCCGAAGCCATCGACAGCAGGCCGCATCGACAGACACGAACCACTGGACAACGCCATGTTTCGTGAGCGGCACGGCGCTCGCCCAATGTCACTCACTTTAGCTCTGATCCGTGAGCGGCACGGCGCTAGCCGCCGGCTTTTCCCGCCGTTTTTCAATGCAGACACCGGCGGCTAGCGCCGTACCGCTCACTTCATAAGCGGATTATTCGCTAAACTATCGAACTTGGCGCTGTCCAGCTAACCAAACATCTCTCGCTGCGGACAAAACCGCTGCAGCGCATCCGTGTCGATGGCGATTCCCAGGCCCGGCCTGTCCGGAATTGCCAGCAGACCATCCGCGTCCAGAACGAACGGCTCTGCCACCAGATCATCAATGTACGCACACGGAAAGAGATATTCGACATACCGCGCGACGGGAATGGCGGCCGAAAACTGCAGGTCAGCCGCCAGCCCGACCGCCGTGTTCCAGCCGTGAGGAACCACCTGCACGTTGTGATCCGCAGCAGCCCACGCGATGCGACGCGATTCGGTCAGCCCACCGTTTTTTGTGCAGTCCGGCTGCAGAATATCGACGGCTCGCTGTTCAATCCACGGCAGAAATGACTGGCGGCGAGTCAGCACTTCACCGCCGGCAATCGGCACAGGGGACGTTCGCGTCAACTCCACATAACCCGCCAGATCATCGGGCGGCAGGGGCTCCTCAAACCACGTGATGTCATAGTCGCGAAGCATCATGGCCGTTCGGCGAGCCCAGTTGGTTCCGTGCGGCCAGAACTGTTCGCTGCCGCCCGCGTCGACCATCAGTTCGACGTTGTCGCCGACAGCCTCGCGAGCTGTCCTGACAAGCACCTCGTCAAACCTGGAACTGCGCCGGCCAAACGGTCGCCAGCCCAGCTTGATCGCTTTGAACCCCTTCGCCACAACGTTGTGCAGTGTGTCTCGCAGCCGGGCCGGTTCGTCAAACAGAATCGATCCGTACGGCTTGATCGAGCTTCGATAATTTCCACCCAGCAATCGCGACACGGGCTGACCGCACGCCTTTCCCATCAGATCCCACAGAGCGATATCAATCCCGCTGATCGCGTGCTCAACCGCTCCGCCGCGGCCCTGCCAGAAGGAAGACTGCCGCAGCGTTTCCGACACGCGTTCCGGTTCAACGGCCGACTGGTTCTTCAACAGCGGCCAAAGTAACTCGACGGCTCCCGCAACCAGCCGCCCGGATGTGAAGCAGCTTCCGTAGCCAACGTGTTCGCAATCGCTGCGGACAACCAGCAGCGTATGCAGATTCTCCTGCGGCTCATGGCCATGAGGCCAGCCGCCGTCCACTGTGCCTCCGGTCAGCGGACAAACGTCGATGGAAGTGATCAGCATGCAGTGTTTCTCGTTCGGGTGTGATCTCGGATTGTCATTCGCCAATGTTCGTCGAGTCGTCGGCGGTCCGAGTCGCCACCGCACCGTGGAAGAGTAGCATAGGGCCAGCGGCGGCCGAGAACATCCCTGCCGATGCCACACTGCACCGCGCGCACAGCACCAGCCACGCGGCGGACGCTGCCAGCATCCGCACCAGCAAATGCTCATCCGCCGATCGCCCTCTCGCACGAAAACCTGCTCCCGGCCCGCAGGTCCGCCGCTGACGTCAGACAGGAATCCGCAACACGCTATCGAACGTCACTGACGGAGCGACTCTCGTTGTCTCGTTGTCTCGTTGTCTCGCGTCACGCGTCACGCGAACGCCCGACACGACGCGGCCGCCGCGCAGACTGGCGATCAAACCGTCATCGCCCCCGGCGCACTCTCGATCACAGCGCAGCGTTGCGGCAGAACCCCTCGCGGATATACTCCGCCGCACGTCGCCGGAGTGGTGGAATGGCAGACACGCCGGATTCAAAATCCGGTGAGGGTAATACCTCGTGCGGGTTCGAGTCCCGCCTCCGGTAATGCGAAAACCCTGTTTTTTGTGGCGTTTTCTTGATTATTCGGCATTTCACGGAAACGCAAGGCAAGCCGAATAATGCCGCTGAATTCGCTGCATCGGGTGTAACCCGGCGAAGGCTCACCGGGACGGAATCGCAAACCGGGACCGGGAAGAAGCCGTTAGGAAATTACCAGAAAACGCCGGAGCGGGCAGAGACAGCCGGCAGCGGGCGTGAGGCTTGCGGAGCGGGCAGGGACGGTCGGCAGCGGGCGTGAGGCTTGCCGCATGGTTGGGAAACCTCACGCCGTGAACGAACCGGGTTACAGCGGAATCATGCGGTTTAGATAGGGTGACACTTTCACGATCAGATGCTTCGGTTCAGCTTCAGCCATGCGGCCCGATCCGGTCTGGTTCGCCCCGTTCGTACCGGCAGCGTTGATCGCAGAACCGGAACGCGACGCGGCACCGATGGCGGCCCCGGCCGCGGCGATCGCTGGTCCGGAACGCGACGCGGAACCGGTTCGGCTGAAGGCGGACAGGGAGTTTCCGCGAAGGATGTTTGTTCTTCGAAAGTGCTGGTTCATGGTGATTCCTTTCCGGAACGGAAGTGTGAGACTTGGAACAAAGAGAAGCGGCGGATCAGGCTACATGTCATAGCCGCGATTGTTGTTCTTTCCGCCGCAGAAAGGGCCAGCCCCAAAAAGAGCGACTGGCTCGCAGAAAGTCGGTGGTGAGTGCTGTGACCTGCGTACTCTGGCGGATGACGTTCTCAAATGACGGACGCAGGATCGCTGCATCGCAGGCCGCCAGTTCGCTCCGGCCACGGTGAGACAGCCAGTTCTCCACGCGACTGAGCTGCTCCAGCAGATATCCCAGTTGTTTGTGAATCCGGTTTCCGCCGGGACTCAGGCGGGGATCCCAGCTGCGGGCCACGAGCCCCGCGGCCTGCTCCAGCGCCAGTCGTGGTTTCTCCAGCACGAACGCTTTCCTCTCGCTGGTGCCGCTGGCGATCAGCAGATCAATGACGCCTCGCAGTTCGTCGCCGTTGAGTGATTCGCGGCGCGCCACCGAAAGAGCATCGACCTGGTTGCCCGCGGGCAACCGCACCAGCTGGCGCGCCTGAGTCGGACTCAGCAGTCCCAGACTCAGATCGTCCCGAGCGGCTGTGCACAGGCGTTCCAGCAGAGCCAGTCGGCGGCAGACCCAGCTCTTATGATGGCTCAGCAGTTCCGCCACCCGGACACTCCCCACCGGGCTTCTTTTCGGGAACCCGTTGTGCCCTGCGATTGCTCGCTGGTGGCTGGCCAGTCTACGGAGCGTTTGACGCGATGAAAGATTTTACAGACAGTCGACCCCGCTCAGTCGACGTCATCGGCCGGTGGACCGCGATGGCAGGAACTCATTCCCAGTCGCTGAAACCAGTACGCCTCACGCTGGCGGACGCGACGTAACGCGTTGCGACAGGCTGAACTGCAGAAACACTGCTGCGGCGAATCGCTTGCCACCTGGAACTGGACATAGCAGCCCGGCCGAAAACAACAGGATTTTTTTGAAAATCCGTGTTTGTGATGGCCCACCTTTGGCTCGGCGGAGGTCGCCATGTCTCCTTCGCAGAGGGCAGGGTCGCTGTCGCTCGGAACGATCGCGATGGTTTCCGGGACGCAGACTGAGCAGTCCGCTGATCCGGCCAGCGGTAGGGCGACCGACGTGATTTCCGGCAGGATTGCTGTCTCCGGCACAACCGCGGCGTCCTGCAGACGCCGCTCCTTCGCTCGCGCTCGAGCCCGGCTGCGCTGCTCGCGTCGTCGGGCTTTGCCGTTCTCTGTCGCCCGGTACACCTGCCCGGCTACCCAAACTTCCCAGCGACGATTCGCGTCACGGCAGTCGCACGAACAGAACCGCTGCAACGGGTGGTGCGGATCGAAAGGGGCATTCACACCCCTTCAGCAGACAAATCCTCCACCGAGGAGCTGTACGCCCTTGAACAATGCCGTCCGGATGATCAATCTGTGATGGGCTAATGGGAGTTGTGTCCCAAAAGGTCAAGTCTCGGAGCTGAGCGCTAACTCTGCTCCGAGGCGTTTTCATGCCACACGCTGCCGCAACCCTCGATCCTAACGCACCAACCAGCCAAACCGGTATCACCAAATTCCAATCCGCCTCAACTGGCTCCGGAATTCTGGCTCACTTTCTGGCCGGAACTGACAAGGTCACAGACGCCGAGTGAAGACTCAGCGCGAGATGCAATGGATTCAAGGCGGA
>CAZHET010000426.1:0-5745 GCA_964531585.1 uncultured Planctomycetaceae bacterium
TGACCGGCGAGCATCCCAGCGGTTCGGACCGTATCGCGGAAATCGTCCGCCGCTGTTGTTCCGACGCAGACGTTGTCATCAATCTGCAGGGTGACGAGCCGGAACTGGCTCCCGCCGTCGTCTCGGCGCTCCACGGAGCGCTGATATCGTCTGACTGCGAAATGGCAACCGTCGCCGCACCGATCACGGAGGCGGCCGTTGTCCGCGATCCGGGCTGCGTGAAAGTTGTTGTCAACGATCTGTCTCATGCGATGTATTTCAGCCGCGCACCGATTCCGTTTCTGCGAGACGGCATACTGGAAGACGTTCTGCAGCAGAAAATCGCTTCGCCGTGGCTGCTGCACGTCGGCCTGTATGCGTACCGGCGAGACTTCCTGCTGAAGTTCACATCGATGCCGCCTTCTTCACTGGAAACGACAGAGAAACTCGAACAGCTTCGGGCGCTGCAATGCGGGGCGCGCATCGCGGTGGCTGTGACGGATCATGCTGCACCGGGCATCGACACTCCGGAGGATTATGCGGCATTCGTGCGGCGTCAGTCAGATTCCCGCACCGTCACCGCCGCATCGTAATCGTGTCCAGTAGCGGCCGTGATGGGAATCGGAGCGCCGGCGAACTACGCTTCGCCGTGTCTCCGTCTGAATCAAGGTGCCGCCGGATGCTGAACGAACTACTTTCGCTGATCAACGCCCGACATAAACTCATCAGTCTCGTCAGCACCGACGAAGAAAACGAGTTCGCAACCGTCAGTCAGCTTGCACGTGAACTGGATCGCAATCTGTTCGACTGGTCGTTGTCGCGCGGGATCGAAGTCTATTCTCCTGCGACGCCGGACCCTGCACCCATCGCCGGCACGGAAAAGCCGGAGCGGGCGCTGCAGCATCTTTTGAGGCAGAAGCGCCCGCTGATCGGCTGCTTTCGGGGAATCGCGCCGTTTACGACGCAGCCGCTGGTGCGACGACTGCTGACGGACTATGCCGCGGAAGCCGACGGATCTCGTGAATGTCTGATTCTGCTCGACGAAGAATCTCTGCACCCGCGAGTGCGAAGGCTGGCGGTCCCGTGGCGGCCGGGCCTGCCGAATTCGGAGCAGCTCGACGAAATCGTGCGTGAAACTTACCGTCGACTGAAGCGATCGCTCAGCGGCGATGTATCTGCGGAGCTGAAGAGGTCCGAATTTGAGCAGCTCGTGCTGAACCTGCGAGGGCTGACGCGGTCCGAAGCGGTTCGTGTGGTTGAATCGATCATTCTGGACGATCAGACGCTGTGTTCCAACGACCTGCAGCGTGTCATCGACGCCAAGCGACGGCTGCTGGAAAGTGCCGGTTCCCTGGAATCCATGACGATCGATTTCGATATCAGCGAAGTCGGTGGGCTGCATGGTCTGAAGCAGTGGCTGGCTCAGCGGCGCGGCGGGTTCACGGAGAAAGCTCGCGAATTCGGTATTCGTCCGCCGCGCGGAGTGCTCATGCTGGGGGTTCCGGGCTGCGGCAAAAGCCTGTGCGCGAAAGCCGTCGCCGCAGACTGGCAGATGCCACTGCTGAGACTCGATCCCGGAGTGTTGTATCAGAAGTACGTCGGCGAAAGTGAAAACCAGCTTCGCCAGGCGATTCAGCAGGCGGAAGCGATGTCTCCCGTCGTGTTGTGGATTGACGAAATCGAGAAAGCATTCGCATCGGCATCCTCGACCTCGGCGGATGGCGGGTTGTCGCAGCGAATGTTCGGCACGCTGCTCTCATGGATGCAGGATCATCGTGAACCGATTTTTATCGTCGCAACGGCGAATGACATTTCTGCTCTGCCTCCGGAACTGATGCGAAAAGGTCGCTTCGATGAGGTGTTCTTCATCGACCTGCCGAGCGTGGATGCTCGTCGGCAGATCTTTTTGATTCACCTGCAGCGTCGGGGACGCGACCCACGTAATTTCAATCTGGACGAACTAACCGATGCCGCGAAGGATCTCACCGGATCGGAGATCGAACAGGCGATCGTTTCCGGACTTTTCCGGGCGTTCGCGGAGGACCGCGAGCTTTCCACCGCCGATATTCTGGCGGCGGTCGCCGAGACTCGGCCGTTGTCGGTGTTGATGGCCGAACGGATCGACTCGCTGCGAGCATGGGCGTTGAATCGTTGTGTCCCCGCAGATTGACGGGTCGCAGCTTTGCCGTTCCGGAAGCACCTCAGACTCAGAGTCCCGCGATGCCACAGCCGGTGGAAGCGCACCAAATTCCGGGAGTCGAAAGGCCCAGCTTGACCGAATTTCCCTGCCGTTCGTATACTCCGTGTTCAGCCGGAAACCGGGCGGCGGAAACGAGTTCCGTGCAGGATTTCCCGCCCGGATCAGACTCACACGGAAAGATGTCCCTGCAAATGTCGGACAAACACTACACGCATCATCACGACCAGACGCACCTGGAAGCTGCCCTGCGCAAGTCGAAGCCGTTCTTCGAGGAGTACGGCACGACGCTGATCTATGCGCTGGCTGCTGTGCTGGCGGTGGCCGCGATCGTTGTGTACATGCAGCGGCAGCCACCCGAAAACGCCGATGCATCACGCGAACTGGCGGCGGCCGTGTCGCCCTCCTCCGGAAGTGCGACATCTCAACCAGAATTGTTTCGCGACGTTGCAGATAACTTTCCTGGCACCGAAATCGCCACCTGGGCACGTTTGAGGCAGGCAGACAGGCTGCTCGACAACGCGATCACAAAGCTGTTTACAGACCGCAAAACGGCGATCGAAGAACTGGAAAACGCCGAGACCGCGTACAGCAATCTGGCAGAACGCGGCGATATCAATGATGCGATTCGCGAACGCGTGATGATTGGACAGGCTCGCCTGGCCGAGGCCCGTTGTGACGGCACCGACACGACGACGACAAACGCCGTTAACGCATGGAAGGCGCTGGTCACTCAGTTTCCCAAAGGGATGCTGAAAAAACACGCTGAGGATCGAATCGAACGTCTGGGACGGAAGTCGACGCAGGACTTCTATGCCTGGTTCCACGCTCAGAATCCAAAGCCGGGTGATGCTCTGGAGATGCCTGCCGACGGGCCGGGACAGGTCCCCAACATTCCTGATTTCTCATCACTGCTGAACCTGCAGGGCGACACGGACGGAAGCAGCGATTTCCCGGAAGCCGACGGACCAATCACACCGAACATCCCGACCACACCGGACACCCCGACGTCGGCGGCACCGTCCGTTGAAGATGACACTCAGTCGGCACCGCCTGCATCGGCTGACGTCCCCGAAGCCGCCGTGCCCGAAGCTTCCCTCGAAGAGACCGCCGCTCCGAAAGTGGCTGATCCCGCAACGCCTGAAGCGGCAACACCCGATACGAGCGAAACGCCCACGGACGAATGACGTCGCGGCACACACGGTCGCGCCACAGCGCACCACACGATTCTGCCGACACAGCACAGACAGGCAACGAGCCGACCGCTGCGGAAGTCGATGATGAAATCGAGGCGATGGCCGTCTCAGCAGGGGAACACGTGGATGTCACCGTGGAATCTCGTGCTCACGGCTGGCGGCTTGACCATTACCTAAGCCGGCTGTTTGCGAACCACAGCCGGGCTGAGCTTCAGCGAATCATCGAGTCAGAGCATGTGCTGCTGAACGGCCTGGTTCCCAAAGCGTCGCGACGTTTGCGCGTGAACGACCGTATTGCGATTTCGCTTCCTGATGCGGAGCACAGCCAGTTCGTGGCGGAGGATATCCCGCTCGACGTGCTCTACGAAGACGACGCAATTGTTGTCATCAACAAAGCCGCGGGAATGGTCGTGCATCCCGGTCGGGGAACGTATTCGGGAACTCTGGCGGCCGCGCTGCAGTTTCACTTCGATCAGTTGAGCAACGTCGCCGGTCGGCACAGGCCGGGCATTGTCCACAGACTTGACCGCGATACAACCGGTGTCATTCTCATTGCCAGGGACAACCAGATTCATCAGAAGGTCAGTCGGCAGTTTGAGCAGCGTCAGGTGAAAAAGGAGTACCGCGCGATTGTTCGGGGCCATCCGGAAATGGCGTCGGACTTCATTCGCACGTTCGTGTGCGTTCATTCGCGAGTCCGCGAAAAGATGATGGTTTGCGCGGAAGGCGGGAACGCCCGCGAGGCCGTCACGTTCTACAGAACGGCCGAAAAGTTTCGCGGTTACGCACTGATGGACCTGCATCCGCAGACCGGCCGAACTCATCAGCTGCGAGTTCACATGCAGCATATCGGTACGCCGATTATCGCCGACAAACTTTACACCGGTGAAAGCCAGGTGACGAAGCGTGATCTTCTTGGTGCCGATGCGGCAGACGCATCCGGGGCCGGGCACGCGGACGAGGTGCTGATGCAACGCCAGGCGCTGCACGCGTTTCGGCTGACAATTCAGCATCCGGTCAGTGGAAAATCACTGACATTTGAAGCACCATTACCGCCCGATTTCGTCCGCACGCTGGACGTGCTGAGAGATGCCTAACCGTAATGCGGGAGGGCAAGCCTTCTGCCGAGCGTTGTTCTCGCCAGCCTGGTGACCTCGTCAGCCTTGTGACGCAATTGAAACAGCAACTTGTGTTCGCCCGCCACGACCGAACGTTTTGCCGTTCCATAAGATTATCGCCGTGCTCGCGGAGCACGGCCTGGCCCTTTAAACCGATCAACCGACACTACTGACTGGGATACATCTTTCGTGAGACTTGCAAAAATTCGTACCGCCGACGGAACGCCGCACATTGCCGCGGTCCATGCGGAAACCGTCCAGCCGCTGGACCTGTCACAAGTTGACAACTGCCATTCGCTGACGGACATCCTGCATTCGCACGATCCCGGGGGACTTGCGAGATTCCTGCTGAGACCGGACACGAAACCGCTGGCACATTCGTCCGTGACGTTCGTCGCGCCGATCGATCAGCAGGAAGTCTGGGCCGCCGGAGTCACTTACAAACGCAGCCAGGTGGCTCGCATGGAAGAATCCGAAAGCGGCGCGTCGCACTACGACAAAGTCTATACGGCCGATCGGCCGGAACTGTTCCTGAAGGCAACCGCGTCGCGTGTTTCCGGACCAGGGCAGCCGCTTCGAGTGCGTGCGGACAGCAACTGGTCTGTGCCGGAACCCGAGTTCACGCTGGTCCTTAATCCGGCAGGAACGATAGTCGGTTATACGATTGGCAATGACATGTCGGCGCGCGACATTGAAGGCGAAAATCCGCTATACCTGCCGCAGGCGAAAGTCTTTCGCCAGTGCGCAGGTCTGGGCCCGTGTGTGCTGCTGGCCGATGAGCCGCTGGATCTGCCATCCACGGCGATTCAGTTGTCAATTAGCCGAAACGGCAGGGAAGTATTTTCAGGAGCGACCGATCTTGCACAGATGGCGCGCCAGTTCGACGATCTGGCGAAATGGCTGTTCACGGAAAGTGAATTTCCAGCGGGTGCATTCCTGATGACCGGCACCGGAATTGTCCCTCACGACGATTTCACTCTGGAGAACGGCGACCTGGTGGCCATTGCAATCACGGGAATCGGGACGTTGACGAATCCCGTAGTGAAGGACGCGTCCGGCGCAATAAGCTCGCGGCAATAAGTTGCTGTTCGTCGAAAAGGCAAGACATGTCCGGCGCGGCGACGACCAGTGGGCGCGAGCCTTGCCGGATGCGGCCGCGCAATACTTTCCGAAGCCTGGTTCTCCTGTTTGCGGGACAGCGGGCAACGCCGTGAAGAGTTTTTCCCCCGGAAAACACGCTCGTTTAACCCGTGGC
>CAZHET010000427.1:0-5741 GCA_964531585.1 uncultured Planctomycetaceae bacterium
ACGCTGGGAAAAACCGGCGGCTAGCGCCGTGCCGCTCACGGAACATGGCGCTGTCTTCTAGGCATACGGTTAAACGATCTCAGGACATGGCGTTGTCCAGTAAGTTCACTCAGCCCGAGGCACCGCGTTATGGGCTGAACCGGCGTGAGCATGTCAGACCGGACGTCGCGGATTCACGAACAGCCAGCCGATGGCTCCGGCCAGATAGACCCCGGCGAACAACAGCAGCACCAGGTTCCAGTTTGCGGTTCTGGCAAACAGCCAGCCGACGAGGACCGGGCAGGCCGCGGCCGCGAGGTTTCCACACATGTTCATCAGACCAAAAACCTGAGGCACCCGGCGACCTCCGATGTCAATCGTCGCGGCAAACGCACATGGTCCGGCCAGCGCAGCGAACAGGCTTCCTGCGGCAAGCAGCGCCACCGCCAGATTGGCGCTGGACACGAACCATGCCGCCAGAATCAATCCTGCGCACGCGGCCAGCGACGCCGCGCCGACACCGCTGCGGCTCAGGCGAGCGTTGCCGGTGCGCTGCCAGATCCAGTCCGTCAGCAGTCCTCCAAACACACTTCCCGCCAGTGTTCCCGCCAGCACCAGTCCCTGCTGATAACCGGACTGCGCCACGGACACTCCGCGAGTCTCCTGCAGGAACGTGGGAAACCAACTGGCGAAGAACATATACCCGGCGGCTCGACAGCTTTGCTGGCCGCACAGCAGCCAGATCACCGGGCGACGCAGCAACGCCAGCCATTCCTCCGATTCGCTGACCGTGACAGCATCAGTCGCCGCATCACTTTCGCTGCCGGCTGAGATCAATGCCCGTTCGGCGTCATTCACTTCGGTAACCTGCCCCGGTCGGTCGCGAAACCGAACATAGAAGCCCGCGGCCCACAGAATGCCCGGTGCCGCGAAGCCGACGAACACCCAGCGCCAGCCAAACGGACTCATCAGAATTCCCGTCAGTGAACTGGCCGCGATCGCTCCAACCTGCATGCCGGCTCCCAGTAGCCCGCAGGCCAGCGAACGCTGCGAAAACGGCATCCAGTGTCCCACGGAATTGCACGATGCCGGAAAGATGCCCGCCTGAGCAAACCCCATCACCAGTTGAGCCACAATCAGCAGCCAGAACGCAGGAGCGACGGCGATTCCGATCGTGGCGACGGACCAGGCCACCGCGAAGACTGTCAGGGCGATGCGAGTTCCCGACCGCTGAGCGAACCAGCCGCTGGGAATCTGCAGCAGCGCGTACGTCCAGAAGAACGCTCCCATGAACCAGCCGGACTGCTTCAGTGTGAGTCCCAGATCCGCACGGATCGTACTTTCCGCAACACCGACGGCGTTGCGACAAAGATAGGCCAGCGCGGCGGCCAGAGTCAGCCAGGCAAGCGTCCGATAGCGAACATTGGTCGGCCGGTTTGTCATTCAGATCACCCAACCATCAGATCGCCCAACCATCAAATCACCGCCTGCAGTCGTGCGAATAACCGGTCCACTTCCGCCCGGGTTTCTTCATCCAGTTCCCAGCCGACGGGAGGAATCTGAATCGTGTTCGGAAACAACCCGCGCAACTTCAGCAGGTACTTTTCGATTGCCAGAAAACCGTCAAACCCTCCCTGAATCTGTATGGCCACGATCGCGCAGATCGGCAGCGACAACTGATAGGCGCGATCTTCATCGCCTGCCGCGAGTGCTCGCCACAATGCAACAATGCCGTCGAGCAGGTCGGTTCCCGGCATGGTCCCGGCAATTCCCCGGCGGTAGCAGTCGACCAGATTGATGCCTCCGGAACCTTCAAAGATGCGAGCCGTGCCGTTCGTGGCATCGCGCAGTTTGGAAAGGTTCGGTCCCAGAGGACTGGCTTCCGGCTTAAAGTAGATCCGATCTGCGCCGAAGCGTTCCAGCAGTTGAACGTACACGCTTAGATCAATAGCGGCTCCGACATAATTCGACGCGTCCTGAACCACGAGAGGAATGTCGATGCTGCCGGCGATCGCAGAAAAGTAGTCCAGCGTCGCCGCGCTGCCGAGCGCCGTGGCAACAGGCGGAATCGCCATCACCGCGGTTGCTTCCAGTTCCGCCGCGTGTTCCGCATACGCGACCGCTTCGGATGTACTTTCCGCGCCGACGCTGACGACGACAAAGCCGCGGCCCTGAACGGCACGACAAACGTGTTCGGCCAGTTCCTTTCGACCGTGATGGCCAAGTCGCAGAATCTCGCTGACCATCGCGACGACAACACCGTCCGCGCCGATTTCGAAAGCCCAGTCGATCTCCCGCCGCAAAGTCACCGCGTCGATCGTCAGGTCGTCATGAAACGGCGTGTGCAAAACCGGCAGAACGCCGTGAAGAAGCTCAGCACTCATGTGTCGACTCACTTACCGCGCGTTGCACCACATCCGTCATCCCGCTCATCGTCGTTTCCAGGCTGCCGCGGTCGAAGGGTGTTTGCCAGACAGGATAAATGTCCGCGTCATACAGTTCCGCCGGCGGCAGATAACCCAGCGAACCATTGATCAGATTCATGCACACAATTGTGCGACCGGGAAAGCGTCGACGCAGTTCCTGCTGCAGGATGGAATACGGTTCGCAGCAGCTTCCAATAAGAACCGCGTCTCCGATCCGCCATGCGAAAATCGGCAGACGGAACGTCGCTCCGTCTCCCAGGCCGCGACGAATGTCTCTCTTCCGGCGCAGGCGTTCTTCCAGCGCTCGATCGGAACACGCCTGACGCTGCGCTTCCAGTTCATCGGCGGAAGGCCAGTCTTTCAGCGGAAGTTCGACGAACTTGCGACTCGCACTCAGTCGCGACGACAGCTCACGTGGCTGGTGCTTCCAGACAGCCAGCGGTGCTCCTGATTCGACGGTTGCGGAATACGCGAGCCGCGTTCCCGCCGGTTCCATGTCGTTCAGGGTTGCGAGTGCCGCAAACGCAAGCTGTCGGCCGTGACGATCGGCGACTGCCGTATCCGCGACATATTGAAACCGCGGAGCCAGCTCGCCGCAGGCTCCCAGCAGGAACAGCGCCGGAGCACCGGTGGCTTGCTGCATCGTCTCCCGCATTGCTCCCACGTAGTCCGGCGAAATCGCCGTGTTGTCCCACGCCAGTGTCGTCGGATGACAGGCATAGTTCACCAGAGTCGCTCGCACCGTCCCCGTGGAATCTGTCACTCGACCGAGCAACAGCGTGTCGTCCGCCGTTTCGTCCGGGTTGTAGCCGCAGACGATTCGCGATCCTGCGGCACTCGGTTCCGGCAGATCACGAACCGTCGCCAGCCCGCAGCGACCGGTGTGCCAGTCGAGCGTGCCGTCGAACTGCGACGCCAGCGAGCTGCGAATGGTGGTGACTGTGGTTTCGAACATTTGCTCCATCCACACCTGCAGCAGATCGCTGCCGGGCAGCGAGTCGTCTGCCTCCATCAGCGGCGGCCCGGCATGAGTGTGGCTCAGCGCGAAGATCACGTTTTCCGGCTGCAGCGAAGTCGCTTCCAGCAGTCGCGATTGGAATCGCTCAAACGTCGCGGGAGTCTTCCACCACCCCAGATCCGCGTCAATAAAGACCAGCGGCGCGCTCCCGGCTTCTGAAGCCAGCGTCAGTACCGTCAGCGTGAGTGGCCGATGAACGGACTCGGCGACGTCATGGCGAGCCGCTCCCCAGTTGCGCGCATAAACTCCGACGGGTGGGGTAATGTCGTTTCGAGCCACCCCGATCCGGCCATAAAACGAATTCTGCTGAAAGCCGCTCATGCTTACCAACTCGCCACTGTCCATCGTGTTGATCCTTAACCTGCCGCAAGCTTCTCACGCAGCCCCAGGAAACGCAACGCGGCTCCCGTCTCGGCGCCGCAACCCCGTCGTGATTCATCCGTCCGGTGAGCTGGTTTATTGACGATGATCACGTCGTCTAAAGCGTTGCCGACAGGCCAGGTCGTTCGAAAAACCCGGACCTGTCGGCAACGCGTTCAACGAGTGTGAACTGCCTACCAGTCTCCCGCAGCTCCGTCGCGATAGAACACACGTTGCGGAAGTTCCTGTTCGAACGGATGCTTTCGCACCTCGTCTTCGTTGATCTCGATTCCCAGACCGGGCCGCGTGTTGGGAGTCACCGTGCGAGTTGCCTTATCGACGGTGAAACCTTCTTCAACGATGTCATCACGCCACGGAACGTCGCTGTGAACGGACTCGCAGATGATGTAGCTCGGCTGCGAAAACCCGAATTCCAGCGACGCCGCCGTACTAACCGGCCCCTGCGGATTGTGTGGAGCCAGCGCGATTCGATGAGCATCCGCCAGAGCCGCGATGCGCCGCGCTTCCGTGAATCCTCCGCAGTGCGTCAGGTCAACCTGACAGATCTCGCAGCCTCGAACAGCAAACAGATCGCGGAACGCCGCCAGAGACGTCAGCCGTTCTCCCGTGGCAATCGGTGTTGTCACCGCAGCGTTGATCGCGGCCAGACCTTCGAGATTTTCCGGCCAGCAGGGTTCTTCGAAGAAATACAGACCGTAGTCGTCCAGAGCTTTCGCGAACTTCATTCCCATCGCCGGTGACGGCCGGGCGTGGCAGTCGACCATGATGTCGATGTGGTCTCCGACGGCATCCCGCATCGCGGCGACGCAGGCTTCGGCGGCTTTAATCGGCGGCAGTCCTTCTATCGGCATCGTCGGAGGAACAGCCATCGACTTGAACGCCGTGAAACCGTCGTCCACGGCCTGTCGAGCAAGGTCGGCGAACTGCTTCGCGTTGTCGACGGGAGTTTCGTAGAAGCTTTCCAGATTGCCGCCGCCAAGGTGACAATACAGACGGACGAAATCACGCACCGGTCCGCCCCACAGTTTGTGACATGGAACGCCGTGCAGCTTGCCGACGATGTCCCACAGCGCCAGGTCGATTCCCGCAATCGCCGTTGAACGGACAACGCCGTGTCCGTGCCAGAAATGCTGCCGCCACATCATCTGCCACAGGTGTTCAACGCGAGTCGGGTCTTCGCCGATCACCATTGTCGACAGGTCTTCGATGGCTCCCACGACACCGCGAGTGTGCCATTCCAGAGTCGCTTCTCCCCAACCGAACAGACCTGGCTGATCGGTCACGACTTTCACGAATACCCAGTTGCGCATGCGCGCATGACAGACGAGCGTTTCGACAGCCGTGATTTTCATGTGTGCCTTTTCGAACCGCGTTCAAAACAATTCCGCGATCACTTCGCCTTCGTCGAGCAAGTTGAACGGCCGGCCCTGCGAATCTGTCGCCTGCAGATCGTTGACGTTCATCGCATGGTACACCGTGCGAGTCACGTCGGCCGGAGTCAGCGGGTTCTGAGCCGGGTATTCGCCGAGCCGGTCGGTGGAACCGTACGTCTGACCGCCTCGAATGCCGCCGCCCGCCAGTACGTCCGTCAGGCAGTGAGTCCAGTGATCACGGCCGGCTCCGCTGACGCCCCCGGATCGCGGATCGCCGATCTTCGGAGTTCGGCCCATTTCGCTGGTCACCATCACCAGAGTTTCGTCCAGCAGATTTCGCTGCGCCAGATCTTCAATCAGCGCCGAAAAACAGCGGTCGAATTCCGGCAGCAGGTCTTCTTTCAGACAGTTGAAGTTGTTGCCGTGAGTATCCCAGCCTCCGGCGCTGGCACACTTCTTCGCCAGCCGCGGCTCGTCTTCCTTCCAGAACACCGTGATGAACGGAACTTCCGCTTCGACCAGCCGACGAGCCAGCAGCAGACTCATGCCGTTGACCGTCTGACC
>CAZHET010000428.1:0-5720 GCA_964531585.1 uncultured Planctomycetaceae bacterium
CTCAGCGAGGCGTGCGGATGGTGCAGTTGTTCCATCGCGGCTGGGATCATCACTTCAACGTCCCAATGAATCTGCCAAATCAGTGTCGCGATATCGATCAGGCCTGCTACGGACTCGTTCAGGACTTGAAACAGCACGGCCTGCTGGAAGATACGCTGGTGGTGTGGTGCGGTGAATTCGGGCGCACGGTCTTCTCGCAGGGTAATCTCACTCACGAAGTGTTCGGCCGCGATCACCATCCGCGGTGCTTCACCGGCTGGCTGGCGGGAGGCGGAACGAAACCAGGCACCGTCTTCGGCATGACGGATGACTTCAGCTACAACACCGTCGAAGATCCCGTTCACATCCGCGATCTGAACGCGACGATCCTGCACCTTCTGGGTTTCGATCATGAACGCTTCAGCGTCAGCTTCCGGGGCCTTGATCAGCGACTGACTGGTGTCGAACCGGCTCAGGTGGTTCACGGCATCCTGGCCTGACAAGGCACATGCGATGCCACGGCCTCCAGTGACCGACTTAGATGGCCGCGTGCTGAACGACTCGTTCTCTCACCCTCTCATTTGATCCTTTGACGCGATCGGAATGTCGGCAATCTTCATGGCCTGCCGTCAGACCCGTTCCACCTCACCTGCAAGAAAGGAAAAAACATGCCCGCGAAGAATTCCGCCGAATCTCAGGTCGCCGATGATTCCAGTCACGACGAGACCCGCACTGCCACACAGCCGGCGGCTGCGGGGAAAAAGCCGCGATCGAAAGTCGAACGCGCGATCGTCTGGGGCGGGATTCTGATTCTGCTGGGCGTGATGCTCGTCGAACTGACCGCATCGCGCGCATTCACCTCAGACTTCACGGCCGCGCAGGAAGCACTGGGCAACGGTCCGGTAACGGAATCCGATATCAGGCAGTTGATTACGAAACACTCCAGCGTCGAATCGAATCCAGACCTGACAGCAAACCGGCTGGTGGCCACTCGCGAAGACAAGTACACGTACGGCGGACTGCTGAAAGAACGCGTGCTGTACGTTTACTACGGCGTTGTGTTGCCTCACGAAAAGGAGGCCGACGTGCTGGACGTGACGCTGGAGCGGACGGAATTCTTTGACGCCACAAAGAAGCAACCGCCCGGCGATGGTGCCGCAACAACCGAAACATCAGTGGCACCACCGACCGCACCGCCGACCGAAGCACCGCCGACCGAAGCACCGACCGAAGCAGCTTCGGTTGAGGCTGATGCCGATGGGCCGCCGGCACCGTAGCGACGTGGCCTGCTGACCGGCCCCCCGTCAGATTTCAAGGCCAATCATGCTGCTTGACACTTTGTTGGATTAGCTTTCTAATAACCGAGAGTCATTCATTTTTTCTTATCTTTCTCACAGGAGGTTGATTGAGCGCTGTCCGGTTCTACACAGCAGAATCGTTTGTTTTCGGGTCTGTTTCAGTATCTGAGTTTGCCCTATTCGGAGATTGCCAAAATGAATCATCGCAGGTGGACTGTACGTGGATTTACGCTTATCGAATTGCTGGTCGTGATTGCGATCATCGCAATCCTGATCGCTCTGCTGCTGCCCGCGGTGCAGCAGGCACGTGAGGCGGCACGGAGGACGCAGTGCAAGAACAACCTCAAACAGATGGGGCTGGCGTTTCATAACTACCATGACACGCACAGCACAATGCCACCTGGAATGATCTGGAGGGACGCAAACATGAATGGCCGAATAGATCCGGGCGACATCTACGCGACGCCCCGAACCGGGTACATGATGCACCTGTATCCCTACTTCGAGCAGGCCGCGATCTTCAATCTCATCGACTTTGGAGTCGGCGGGATTACCTGGCACGGCCAAAACCTGGAAGCAATGAACACGGCGTCTCCGCCGGTCTTTAAGTGCCCCAGCGATGGTCAGGGAGAAGACTTTGCGCCCGCGTGGAGTCCGCAGACGGTCCACAAGTCGAACTACATGGCATTCTTCAACGGCGATCAGCTCGGAAATGTCTGGGCAGCCAAGCAGGATCGCCTGCAGCCGGACGGAACCATCCAGAACGTCGATGTTACAGCAGCCTTCGGCGTAAACAGGGGCGCGCGTTTTCGTGACTTCATCGACGGAACCAGCAACACGATGATCATGGCCGAGTATCTCACTGGAATTTCCCGCGAAGACATTCGCGGGCATGCTCTGGGAGACCAGCCGGGCGGTTCCATGCTGCACACGGAACTTGGCCCCAACAGCCGACTTCCTGACCGCGTTTACCCTTGCTGCGGCTGGTGCTTTAACACACCGGAACTGAATCTTCCCTGCATCAACGGCGACGGAACGACGACCGATACGGCAGGAGCTCGCAGCCGTCACATCGGCGGGATTCAGATTCTGCTGGGAGACGGCAGCGTCCGCTTCATCTCGGACAATATCGACATCTTCCAGTACCGCGCACTCGCCACTGTGCGAGGCGGCGAAGTTCTGGGAGAATTCTAAGCAGCTCGCGTGATCCGTTACGGAGTCTGATGACTCATAACCAAAGTGACAGGCGGCTCCAGGGATTGCGAAGGCATGACCTGGACCGCCGTCATTCGTGATCGAGCCCAACAGATGCAGGTTGCCCGCGCTGGAAGTGATCTGAAAAAGGGGTCTGTCCCTTTCTTTTTGCTGTCAGGCCCCGCGCATGTGATTCAATGGTGCCGACGGGCTCGAACATCGTCTTCGACACGCACGCGTCATTCACTCTGTGCTGTGTCATGAACTCAGTTCTGTGTTTTTGTCTCCTGGATTCCATCCGTCTTTTTATCGGCATACTGCGAGGTTGCTTAAATGTCACGTCTGTTTGAAATTCGAATGGTGATCCTGGTATTCCTGATTGCCGCATTCGGCTCTGCTGGCTGCGGCTCCGGCAGTGGCGTTCAACTTACGGAAGTGCGCGGAAAAGTCACATTCAACGGTGAGCCCATCGAATCGGGGCAGATCACCTTTACACCGACTGCGGGAACCAGCAGCGGAGCGGCTGCGGGTGAAATCAAGAACGGCGAATATTCCATCCCGGCCAGTGAAGGGCCAATGGTCGGAACACACTCCGTGTCTATCCGGGCGAGCCGCAAGACCGGTAAGCAGGTGCCCGCAGCCATGCCGGCACCGGAAGGCACTATGATCGACGTCACGGAAGAGTACATTCCGTACAACTACAACTTTCAGACAGAACTGAAGGCCGAGCTGACCGCCGGTGAGAATACAAAGGATTTCGCTCTGGTCGGCGAAGATAAAGCCGGAGGAAAGTGATCTGAGACCCGGCGCTAACACTTTTTGATGTCCGCAGCACGGGTCCTGGTTTGCACGGAGCGAACGATCACGGCACTCATCGAGTTGACGTCTGCAGCCGGTTCCGTGCGATGAAGAGCGTGAGCAAGTCTCGAAAATTGATAGTCGGCGTCGCGGTCCTTGCTGCGGCGTCGATTTTTTTTGTGTGGTCGATGAGCAGAACTTCGCCCGCCGAACGCCTGCAACTCGCCAGAGTCGCGCTGAGTCACGCAAATTTCAAAGATGCCGAAAGACTCGCACGACTTGTCCCCAACGACTCGCCGGAATCGGCTCGGGCGCTGTTGATCGCCGGCGAAGCTGCTGCCCGACTCGGCCGACACGAAGCCTCACTGGAATACTACGGACAGATCCCGGACGACTGCGGAAAAGAGCGATTGACCGGTCTGCAGGCCGCGGTGGCGGTCGCGATGGAAACAGGACGTCTGTCCCTGGCAGAAACTTACCTGCGACGAATCCTCGAATGCGCATCGGAAGACGCCTTTGCAACTCAGCGTCTGGCAAGACTGCTGCGACTTGAAGGCCGGCGATGGGATGCCGGCCCGTTGTTCTTTCAGTTGCTGACACAGGGACAGTGTGATGTTGAGGAACTGGTACTGCTGGGAGGCGTCGAACTGAAAGTCGATGTCCCTGCAGCACTTGCCGATGCATCCCGGTCGACGCCGCATGATCCGATGCTCGTGCTTTGGCGGGCCACGCAGGCGAGGCTGAGAAACGAGCCCGCTCAGGCGGAAACACTGCTGCGACAGGTCATCTCCGAGTCTCCCGGTCTCGTGGAACCCCATGCTCAACTGGGGCGATTGCTGCTGGATTCCAGCAGACACGATGAACTGCCACGCTGGCATGCAGCGCTGCCGGACGGTGCCGACGATCATCCGGAAATATGGAACGTGCGAGGCGCGTGGTTTGAAGTGAGGCAGGAACCGCACTTTGCCGTCCGCTGTTTTGCGGAAGTGCTGCTGCGCGACGCGGATCACATCGCCGCAAACTATCGACTGTCTCAACTGCTGCTCTCGCTTGAGCAACACAAGCAGACAGCAGAGCCATTCCTGCAGCGGGCAAATGCACTGCAGCAGCTTGAGGACGTGTTGTTTGCTCTTGATGAGAACCCCAATGATATCACTCACATGCAGCAGGCCGCGGAGCTGACGGAATCACTGGGGCGTCTGTGGGAAGCCCTCGGCTGGTGTACGGCAGCGCTGCGGCGTGATCCGCGACTGCAATGGGCGCGAAGTTCCGGAATCCGCCTTCACGAATCGCTAAATGAAAACACGCCGCGTGTCCTGGTTTCGTCCAGTCCGGCGCTATCGACCGACTGGAGCGAATTCCCCCTTCCGGACCGGGAGTATCTGACAGACGCCTACCATGATCCGCAGACCGCAACCGCAGCGGAAACGCATGTGGCATTCAGGGATATCGCCTTGTCTGCGGGACTTGATTTCCGCTACGTCAACGGCGGTACCGCGGATTCCGGCACGATGAAGATGTATGAATTCACCGGCGGCGGTGCGGCGGTTCTGGACTTTGACGCCGACGGACGCCCTGACGTTTTCCTGACTCAGGGCGGCTCATGGCCGCCCGGCAGCGGAGACCTGCCGCATCGCGACAGCCTGTTTCGCAACGCCGGCGGCGCGACGTTTCAGAACGTCACAGTCCACGCCGTGCCACGCGATGACAGGTTCGGTCAGGGTGCCGCGGTCGGTGATTATGACAATGACGGATTCCCCGACCTGTACGTGGGCAACATCGGTGAGAACTGCTTTCTGCAGAACAACGGCGACGGGACGTTTTCCGAAACGACTCAACAGACAGAAACCGCCGGCGACGCATGGACAACAAGCACTGTGATGGCGGATTTGAATGGCGATACGTGGCCGGATCTGTACGTCGTCAACTACCTGACAGGTGATGACATTTTCGAGCGAGTCTGCCGAACTCGCGACAAGGGTCTGCTGACGGGAATCTGCCCACCCGCTGTTTTCGACGCGGAACAGGATCGCTGCTACCTCAACCTTGCAGACGGCAGATTCCAGGACGTGACTGACTCCTGCGGCATCGATGTTCCCCACGGCAAAGGACTTGGGATTGTCGCGTTCGCTGCCGGAGCAGGCGATTCTTCCGGACTCAATCTGTTCGTGGCGAACGACGCCGTCGCAAACTTCTATTTCGAGAATCAGACGGCGAGGGGAGACCACGCTCTGAAGTTTGAGGAGCAGGCACTTTCGACAGGACTGGCATTCAATCAGGACGGCCGCGCAGAAGCCTGCATGGGAATCGCCGCGAACGATGTCAACCAGGACGGACTAACAGATTTTCTGGTCACGAATTTCCACCTGGAATCCAACACGCTTTACCTGCAGCAGCCAGGCGGATACTTCATCGACGGCACACGCAGCAGCGGCCTGCGCGATGCCAGCC
>CAZHET010000429.1:0-5713 GCA_964531585.1 uncultured Planctomycetaceae bacterium
CACGGGTTAAACGAGCGTGTTTTCCGGGGGAAAAACTCTTAACGGCGTTGCCCTGCGGCCCGTCGGTTGCTGGCGACTTCACGAAGCAGCCCGACACCGAACTGCCGGTGCTTGACCGGGTGTTGGCGGATTCCGTTGGTGAGCTGCTGTGGATATAACTCGCTGGCCGTTGCATGTTTGTCTCAATGACGAGTGAACCCGCTGACAGACCAGTTGCCGGTGACTGTGCCAATGAGTTTTTCTGTATGCGCGAAGCAGGTGGGCGAGCTGTCGTTGTCGACAGCCGTTACGAATTCTTCTGAACCAACGCTGCTGATGCTTCACGGAGTCACTCGGCGATGGCAGACGTTTCTGCCGGTCACGGCCGGTCTGGGGCAGCGGTTCCGGTTGATGATGGTCGACCTGCGCGGCCACGGGCTTTCTGACCGGGTGGCCAGCGGGTATCGGGTCACGAACTACGTCACTGACATCTGCGAGCTTATCCATGCTCACGTGCCAGGGCCGTTGATGCTGTACGGTCATTCGCTGGGAGCGATGACGGTGGCTGGCGTCGCTGCAGAACTGGGGGAACACGTTTCGGCTGTCGTCATGGAGGATCCGCCGCTGCAGACGATGGGAGCGAGGATCGGAACAACAGCCCTCCTCGACTACTTTACAAAGCTGGCGAATTTCGCCGGCAGCGCGGAACCGGTCGATCAGGTTGCTCGTACCCTGGCGGACGTGACGTATTCTGACGCTTCCACCGGCGCAACGTTTCGCGTGGGTGACACTCGCGACGCCGCTCAGTTGCGGTTTTCTGCGTCCAGCCTGAAGCTGCTCGATCCGGCCGTGCTGCGGCCGATCATCGATGCGGCGTGGCTGGACGGCTTCGAAATTGACGACGTATTTTCTTCGCTGAAGAGTCCGGCCTTGATTCTGCAGGCTGACGAAAAGGCCGGCGGCATGCTGTTAAATGCCGACGCAGAGCACGTACTGGCTTTGAACGACCGGATTCACCGCGTGGCCTTTCCCGGAACCGGCCACGGGATTCACTGGACGGCGACTCAGGCACTGCTGAATGCGGTCCTGCCGTTTCTGGAATCGGCGCGATAAGACGAGCGGCGGGTGAGTTCTTACCCGTGGCGTCCCGTACGATGGCCTTCCAGGGCCGTCGTCAGGGCGGCACCGACGGCCCTGGAAGGCCATCGTACAGGGAAATTCTCACCTGCCGCACGCCTAAGACGCCGGACGGCAATTCTCCGGCAGGTCCTCTGCGATGCGTGCAAAATGGACAATCGGCAGTCCCCGCTTGATTCCGACGACCAATCCTTGTGGCAGACGGCTGATTCCGGCGACGTCGAGCGTTCGATAACCTGAGGAAGTCAGCATCCCGGACGCGGATTGATCCGGGCTGAACCATGCTGCGTCGGGAACGGACCTCCGGATGACGCGTCGGTAGCGGTTGTTCCCCATGTACTGAAACGTCTGCGGATGGATCGCGGGCCGGGTCAGGAACTTCTTGACTCAAATGGTCGCTCCGATAACCTTTACAACAGGTTGACTGTCCGTATCCAGCCGAAACTCTGTCGTGGCATGAGTTTCCGTGCGTTTCACATATTCCGCTTCGTGCTGCCTTTCGGAACCATCTCCCGGGACTCAGGTCTATGGCTCAGCAGAAAAACGGCCCTGTGATTGGGCTTGCAATTTTCATGGTGCTCACGGTGAGCTTCGCCGTGGCGTGGTATATGACCTGGTCCGACAATCAGGCATTAAGCGGCCAGTTGCAGAAGGCACAGTCCGACCTGGGGGCTCGCGACACAACCGTGCGGGAACGTAACGAGCAGGTGACGAATCTGCTGGACGTCGCCGGCCGACCAGGCGCTCCCGATCAGGCCGACGTCGATGCGGAAGTGGCCAGCCTGAAACAGCTTGTCACCGACAGCGTCGGCGACGGTACCAGTGCCGCTGTCAATCTGGAAGCCGGCCTGAGAAAAGCCACCACCGCTCGCGACCTGGAACGACTGACGGCCACTGAACGGCTGGCGAATTTCAATCAGAAGGAAGCCGAACTGCAGCAGACGATTGTGTCAAAGGATGCAGTGATCCAGCAGCATCAGGACGCTCGTGAGCGTGCTGAAGAAGACCTGCGCAGGAAAGAAGTTCAGCACAGCGAAGAACTGAATCAACTGCAGACCCAGATCGAAGATCTGCGTGCTCAGAAGACTCAGTTGGAAAGCGACTTTGCTGCGCTGCGGACGAAGTACGACCGGGACACGGCTGATCTGGAAGACGACATTACTCAGAAACGAACGGCTCTCGTGTTCCTGCGAAAGAAACTGTTCGAACAGGAAGACCTGAGTTTCAGCCGCGAAGACGGAAACATCACGTCGATCGATCGCTCACGACAGGTCTGTTACATCAACCTGGGGGAAAGCGATGAGCTGCGGATCGGCACAACGTTCTCGGTGTACATGAAGAACAACAGCGGAGTCGGCCGGACAACCACCGAAGATGTGAAGGGCAAGATCGAAGTCGTTGACATTCTGGAAAATCACCTGGCGGAGGCTCGCATTGTCGAAGAAGATCTGCATCGGCCGATCGCCAACGGCGACCCGATTTACTCCCCGATTTTCACCAGCGGCGAAAAAATGCAGATTGCTGTTGCCGGCATGATCAGCCTGGAAGGCAAACCAGGCAGCGACACGGATCGAGCCGACTTCAAGCGTCTGGTTGGCGGAGCTGGTGCTGATATCGCAGTCATGGTTGACAAGGACGGTCGCTTCACAGACGGCGAAGGCAAAGCCATCGGATCTCAGGAAGCTCAGGACCGCATCACTGAGAAAATCCGCTACCTTGTCATTGCTGACACCGGTGACGCAAACGAAACCAACGACACCGACCTGCTGGCGGCCTACCGCGATATCAAGCTGAGCACAGCGGCACTGCGAAACGAAGCGGACAATCACGGCGTCTACGTCATCAGTCTGGGTGCGTTTCTGGAACACATCGGCTACAGCCGAAAGCAGATCAGTTGGACTCCCGGTCAGCCATTTCCGGCCACTTTGTCCAACGGCGCAAAAAGCAGCCGTCTGAATGCCACAGTTCCGGGTCGTTCGAGTTCAGCTTCCATCTCGGGAGCGTACTCCAACCGCCGCCGCGGCGTGACAACATCGACCGGCAACAACAGCGGTGTGTTTGGCAACTGATCGTACCGCCCGCGACAGTCTGGAAGATTCTGCGTCGAGCCGGCAATGAGTGATTCATTGCCGGCTCGACTGCATTTCACGGCTGCCAGGATCTGCGGTCGTTTACGGTGGTCATCCTGAGGGCACGTCCCGTAGCAGCCGAGATCAGAACGTCACAGCAAATCGGGCGAATCAGATCAGGCTCAGCTCGCGCCCGCATTCGGTGAAGGCCTGCACGGCCCGCTGCAGTTGTTCGGGTGTGTGAGCGGCCGACATCTGCGTGCGGATGCGGGCCTCGCCCTTCGGCACCACAGGAAACGAAAAGCCGACGGCGTAGATGCCTTTGCGGAGCAGTGACTCCGACAACTTCGTGGCCAGAGCCGCGTCGCCGATCATGACGGGCACGATCGGGTGAGTTCCCGGCAGAATCCGGAAGCCGGCCTGCGTCATTGCGTCGCGAAACCACTGCGTGTTCTGGCGCAAACGCACTCGCAGATCGCCGGATTCCGTCAGCAGTTGCAGCGTCTTTAGCGAGGCTGCAGCGATCGCAGGTGCGAGCGTGTTGGAAAACAGGTAGGGTCGGGACCGCTGCCGCAGCAGGTCGACGATCGGCTGGCGAGCGCTGGTGTATCCGCCGCTGGCTCCGCCGAGAGCCTTACCCAGCGTCCCCGTCAGGATGTCGATGCGGTTCATCACGCCGTAGTGTTCCGGCGTGCCCCGCCCGTCTTCGCCGATGAAACCGACGGCGTGCGAGTCGTCGACCATCACCGCAGCATGGTACTTGTCCGCCAGTTCACAGATGTCGGGCAGGTTCGCCAGGTATCCGTCCATGGAAAAAACTCCGTCCGTTGCGATCAGCCGGAACCGCGCCGACTGAGCCTGCTGCAGTTGTTCTTCCAGATCCGCCATATCATTGTTGCGGTAGCGAAACCTTTGAGCTTTGCACAGCCGGACGCCGTCGATGATGCTGGCGTGATTCAACTGGTCCGAAATGACCGCGTCTTCCGCGGACAGGATCGTCTCGAACAGCCCACCGTTCGCGTCGAAGCAGGAGCTGTACAGAATCGTGTCGTCCATCTTCAGGAAGTCGCTCAGCCCGCGTTCCAGTTGTTTGTGAACGCTTTGAGTTCCGCAGATGAAACGGACCGACGCCATTCCATAGCCCCAGCGGTCGAGCCCTTCGTGCGCGGCCTGCACAATTTCCGGATGGTCGGCAAGTCCCAGATAGTTGTTCGCACACAGGTTCAGCACGTGGCTGTTGTCTGCCAGCCGGATGTCTGCGCTCTGGGGCGAATCAATCAGACGTTCGCCCTTGAACAGGCCCTGCTGTCGGATGTCGGCAAGCTGTGCGGAAATGTGATTCAGGAAGTCATCGGACATGGACGGCCCGCGGTTTCTGTGAAGGTTGGATGGTTTACACAGTGCTGCCGTGACACAGTGCTGCCGTGACACAGTGCTGCCGGAACGCCGTTCAGCAGCAACGCCGTTCAGCGCTCGCGACGTTTGCTGTCGACGGTGATCTGCGTGACGCCGGCAGGCGGCGTCTTCGCGGCGGCAATTCGTTCGCGCAGCATGGTCGCCAGCTTCTGTCGTGCCGCAACGTAGCTGGCGTTGCCGGCCAGATTTTGAAGTTCTGCAGGGTCCTGACTTCGATCGTACAACTCGTCGCCAAGCTCGCCATCGGAGCCCCAGGCCGTGTAGCGAAATTCTGCCGTACGGATGCTGTAGCCGTTCTGATACTGCGTCAATGACGAGTCCCGCACAAGCGCCTGAGCATCCTTTAGTGCCGGCACCAGGCTGATTCCCGACACAGACGGCGGGGCTTCAAGACCGGCGAGTTCTGTCACTGTGGGGTAGATATCCACCATCTCGGCCATCGTACGGGCCGATTCGCCGACCGCTGTGACACCGGGACCGGCGACGATCAGCGGTACGCGCGTCGCGTTCTCAAACAGTGTGGTCTTCTGATAGTAGCCGTGCTCACCCATGTGATACCCGTGATCCGACGTGAAGACGATGATTGTATTGTCCGTCAGTCCGGCCTGATCGAGTGCCGCCAGAATCCGGCCCACCTGCGCGTCCGCAAATGTGACCGACGCGTAATAAGCCTGAATCGCCTGCTTCGCGACGGAGTCCTCAAGGTTGACCTGTTCCTTTTTCTGCAACAGAGACCGGGCTGCCGGTTCCGGCAGCGAATCCAGATAGTTCGCCGGCACCTCCGGAACATGGATGTCCGCGGCCGGGTACATGTCGAAGTACTTCTTCGGAGCCACATACGGTGTGTGAGGACGGTACAGACCAACGGCAAGGAAGAACGGTGTCCCGCTGTCGGCGTATTTTCGAAGCTGGCCGGCAGCTTCGGCGGCAGCGATGCCGTCGGTTTGTTCTTCGTCGGTGCCGTTTGCCGCCAGCCAGCTGAGCGTACCGCCGAAGTTGCCTGGTCGCAGGCTGAAGATCTGATCTTCGTCGTCAACGTCCCGCCCGCGAGGGTTAATTGTGGAGTTCCAGGAATACGGATCGTCATGGCCGCTGGTGCCGATGTGCTTCGG
>CAZHET010000430.1:0-5707 GCA_964531585.1 uncultured Planctomycetaceae bacterium
TACCACGATGTTCATCAGGTTCTGCCGTCCGGCTGGATCGCCGTGCAGGACGGTCAGCCGGCCCCTCACGACGGGTTAAGCGGCTTCGGGTGGGCAACGATGATTCTGCCGTATCTCGAACAGCAGAATCTCTACGACGCACTCGATCTGAATCTGGCCGTGAACGATCACGACAACGAACCACTGATTCGACAGCGACTCGCAGCGTATTCGTGCCCGTCGGATCCTCAGCCGGAAACCTGGTGGATTCACGAAGCCGACCATTCGAACGATCATGATGCTGTGATCGCCATGCAGGACGACCATGACAGTCTCGCCGAACTGGCCACGGCGAACTACGTCGGAGTCTTCGGCACAAACGATTTGCATGTGTGCGAAGAAATCGACGGCGAATGCTCCAGTGACGGAGCTTTCCACCACAACAGCAACACGCGATTCCGAGACTTCATCGATGGTTTATCGAACACGACCATCGTCGGTGAACGCCGCACGCTGCCGGGTCTCGAGTGGTATTCGACCTGGTCAGGCATGGTGCCCGAAGGCGAAGAAGCATTCTCCCGAATTCTGGGATCGACGGACCACACGCCGAACCACCCGGACCTGCATCTGGACGACTTCAGCAGTCATCACGTCGGCGGAGCCCAGTTCGTGCTCGGAGACGGTTCGGTGCATTTCATCAGCGACAGTATCGATCACACTGTGTACCAGAGCCTGGCCACGATCAAGGGCGGCGAAGTTGTTGGCGAGTTCTGAGCGACGGAGAACGCACAGCGCCGCAGCATCGCGGCTGCAGAATTCGAGCATCAGTGCGTGCAACACCCGGCTGGTATTGAACCGGTCGCCTGGAGATTTGGCGCCCGCAATGGCATTTCGCCTTCGCGACGTTCAGCTTCACGTACAACGACGATGGTCGCGGCCGGTCGTGACCCAGTAATTTACTAATGAATCCCGAGTCGCCGCTTGATTGCTGCAAGCGGCAGGGCGACTGACATCGTTCAGATTCCGATGCGGCGTTCAGTTTCCGATGCCGCGGCCTCGGGCCTGATCGCAATCCACGGGTGACTGCGGTCGCCGAATTACGACGACGTTACCACTTCCAGCCAGCCACTCCTCTCAGGTTCTGAATGCGTTCCGCCGGCCACTTGCCGTCGCGCAGTTGAATGAAAGTGTCGGCAGCCATGGCATAGGTATCGGCGTGGGATTCCTGGTCCATGCCGGCGACGTGACCGCTGAGAATAACGTTTGGCAACTGCAGCAGCGGGCTGGAATTCGGCAACGGCTCGGTTTCGAAAACGTCCAGACCTGCGGCCCGCAGTTTTCCGGTCTGTAGCGCCTCAATCAGCGCGGGTTCATCGATCAGAGGGCCGCGGGAGGTATTAATCAGCACGGCGGTTGGTTTCATCAACGTGATCGAGGCAGTGTTGATCATGTGCCGCGTTTCCGGGACCACGGGAGCATGCAGCGAAACGTAATCGGACTCCGACAGCAGTTCGTCGAAAGAAACCAGCCGGATGTTGTGTTCCTTCACAAATTCCGAGGGAGCAAACGGATCGGCGGCAATGACCGACATTCCCAGGCCGATCGCGCGCGTGGCGGTGGCCTGACCGATTCGGCCAAGGCCCACAAGCCCCAGTGTGCTGCCCATCACTCGGGGCAGAGCAACGCGGGTCCATTCGCCGCGACGGACTTCCTGATCAAGTCGGGGAAAGCCGCGTGCCAGCGCCATCAGCATCGCAATCGCGTGTTCTGCGACGGAGTGATGGTTGACTCCGGGAGTCGTCGCGACGACGACCTTGCAACGATCGCTTTCCACCAGGTCGACTGCGTCAAAGCCGACTCCTGCGCGGCAGATCACTCGCAGGTCGCGACTGTTGGCAATCACGCTGGCCGTAATCGGCTCCGACCCGGCCAGGATCCCGTGATAGCCCTGGACCGCCTTCGTCAGAGCCTCTGTGTTCCAGAGATCCAGACTGCGGGGCACAACGTCGCATTCGAAGCCGGCGGCCTTCAGCATGTCAAAGTGAGGACCGGTTTCCGCGTTCAACGCGGTGCAGAGAATTCTTGGCATGGGATTTCTGTGTCTGAAGGAAATGGGAATTCGAAAATGACTTGCAGCGGCACACAACGAATCGGAAACGCCGGCCTCGCGCGCGGCTACGGACGCGACGCGTCGGGATGCGGAAGTTCTCCCACGGTTGGCCTGCGACGTTTTCTGACCTTGGGAGGCACCAGATCGCGCATTGCGTCAAGTTTGCCGAAACACAACAACCGGTCATTGGGCTCCAGCTCACGCGACGGCTTCGGGTTGGGGATCACTGTCGTCCCCCGGTACAGCGTCAGCACGTTAATGTCTTTGTCACGCAGTCCCGAATTCGTGATTGTGCGGCCCACGTAGTCTGACCCGTCGGGGATGAACAATTCGGCGACTCCATAGCCGCGGCTGACAGTCAGTCGCTGCCGAACATCCATTTCCGGAAAGTCGACCTGAGCCGCCACGTAGTCAATCATTGCACCGGCAACGTCCAGACCGGTCGCGGATTCGACGCCCTCCAGCCCGGGCGACGAATTCACTTCCATCACCTGCGGGCCCTCATCACTTTCCAGCATGTCGACGCCGGCGATTCGCAGGCCCATGATCTGAGCGGCTCGCACAGCCGTTGACTGAAACTCTTCGGAAAGCTGCACGGCCTCAACGGCTCCGCCGCGATGGACGTTGCTGCGGAATTCATCGCCCTGCGCCACTCGACGCATCGCCGCGATGACCTGATCACCGACGACGATTGCCCGAATGTCGCGGCCCCGGCTTTCGGAAACGAATCGCTGGATCAGCACGTTCTGTTTGGTGCTCTGCAGCGTCTCGATGATGGCCTCGGCCACCTTCCGCGAATCGGCAAGGATCACACCGATGCCCTGGGTACCTTCGAGGAGCTTGATGACCACGGGAGATCCGCCGACGCGTTCGATCGCCGGCAGCACATCAGCGCGGTCCCGGACAAACGTCGTGTCCGGCATGCCGATATTGTGGCGGCTGAGAATCTGCAGGCTGCGCAGCTTGTCGCGGGAATTCGCGATCCCGGCTGCAGAATTGGCGCAGAAGACGTCCATCTGTTCAAACTGCCGGACCACCGCCGTTCCGAAGTACGTGACCGAGGCACCGATTCGCGGCAACACGGCATCGTAGTGACTGAGTTGTTTGCCCTTGTAGTTGATATCCGGCTGGCCGGCCTGCAGATCGATGGCAAAACGCAGAGTGTCCAGTACCTTGACCTGGTGTCCGCGGCCCGCGGCGGCTTCGCGCAGGCGTCGGGTGCTGTAACACTTGGCGCTGCGCGAAAGAATCGCCACCTTCATCGATCAAACTTTCCGGTAGAGTCCGTGAGAAACAGCAAACGTCCGCTGCCGTCTGGCTGTCGAAATCCATAAGGCCGCGGAGTCTAAGCGAAACCATGTGTTCGCGTCTCTGCCGTCACAGCGCGTGCTGTTGGAGAGAAAACGTCGATCAGGACGTCAGACAGCCGCACGCTTGAATCTGATCCCGGTCAGACTTAAGAAGACCAATCGGGCGAATTCTGACAGAAGGTTCAGACCGGTTTGGCCTTCCGGGGCAGGCGATGAGTTCCTCAACTTCGAACGGAAAATCCTCCGATCTGCGGTACGAACGCTATCGGGCAATCGTCAACTTCCTCACACAGCACGCTCAGTTCGCTGCGGGTGACGTGCGGGAAGCGTGTGCGGACGAACGTCCGGCATTCGTCGCGAAAGTCGTTCGCGAGCTGGAACGCGACGGCTGGCTTGTTCGGGAAGAATCCGCTGCCAGCGACAGTCGCGAGCGCAAGACGGCCGACGTGACCTATCGCTGGAATTCCGGCCGGGGGCAGTTCCGCCCCGGTCACTGGCTGGATGAGCGCATCTACGGAGTCCAGATCAAAGTGGCTCCGGAACAGGAACGTCCCCGCGAACGCCTGCTGTCAACCGGCGTCGAGGGTCTGACCCTGTCCGAACTGCTGGCCATTTTGATCCGCAGCGGGCGGCCGGGAGAATCTGCCGTAAACGCCGGCCAGAAGCTGGCGAAGGAATACGGCGAACGGCTGCAGGACCTTCCCGCCGCGGCGCGAGCCGAACTGAAACACATCAGTTCCGCCGTCGACAAGGTGGCCTATTGCCAGATCATGGCAGGCATTGAGCTTGGCCGCCGCATCGCCGCCAGAAGTGAAGCAGCCGTGGCGGCAAAGATCACCTCATCTGCTCAGGCGATTCAGTACTGCCGGCAGAAATTTGCCCGCCTTGCCGCTGACGGCTGTCAGGAAGAATTTCACGTCGTGACGCTGGGGACGAAGAACCAGATCATCGACAGCCACTGTGTCACGGTCGGAACTCTGGACGCCAGCCTGGTGCATCCTCGTGAAGTCTTCCGACCGGCCATTAAAGATGCTGCAGCTTCTGTCATTCTGGTCCACAATCATCCATCTGGAGACCCCACGCCCAGTCCGGAAGATCTGGCGGTGACGCGCCGGCTGGAATCGTCCGGAGAAATTCTGGGAATCAGCGTTCTGGATCATATCGTTGTCGGCAGACTGGCCGCGGTCAGCATTCGAGAACATCGCGCCTGAAACGTCTCACAGTCCTGTCGTCCCCCAAACGGGTTGGTTGCCTGGTCAACGAATTCAACAACAGCAGTTCTGATGCGCAGCGACCGCAATCGGAATCGGAACTGACAATGCTGGGATCAGAATCGCCGTGCAGCTATCTGCCGGGGCGAGATTCCCGAATGGAGTACCGGCTGGCGATGACTCTGTCGGCCGGGCGGTACGAAGAGCTGCTGGCTCGCGGCTGGCGCCGCTTCGGTCGCACGATATTCCGTCCGAAGTGCAGGGCGTGTTCCGAATGCCGCAGTCTGCGAGTTGTTCTGGATCGGTTTCACCCATCGAAGAGCCAGCGCCGCTGCCGCAATCGCAACCGTCGCATCCACGTAGAAATTGGTCCGCTGGAAGTGACGGGGCAGCACATTTCGCTGTACAACAAATATCACCGGGACATGCATTCCCGGCGCGGCTGGCCGTATCGCCCGATTACTCCAGAGACATACTGGGAATCGTTTCTCGATGGACAGTTCCCATTCTCGCGAGAGTTCCGCTACTGGCTGGACGATCGTCTGATCGCTGTCGGCATCGTCGACATGACCGATACCGTGATGAGCAGCATCTACTTTTTTCACGACCCGGAATTCCGCGACGCCGGGCTGGGCACGTTCTCTGTTCTGGCCGAGATTGCGACCGGCTGCAGCACGGGCAGGTCGCAACTGTACATGGGCTATTACATTCGCGAATGCGGCTCCATGAATTACAAGAACCGCTTTCGGCCGCACGAATTTCTGCAGCACTACGTCAGCGACGACGAATCGCCGGTGTGGCTGCCGGAAGAGACCGCCGCTCCGCCGTCCGGCCTGTGAATACAGAACGCATCGTCAGGCGGCCCAGCGGCGATCAGTGACGTCCTTCTGAGCCTGCTGAAAATCATCCAGGCGGCCGATATCCAGCCAGTATTCCATGATGGGAAAACCGACCACGATCTCGCCATGCTTCAACAGCTTGTCGATCAGGTCGGTCATGTCGTAGCGGCCGGTTTCCGGGATGTAATTCCGGGCGGCCGGATCGAGCAGATAGATGCCCGCGTTGACCAGAAAATTGAACCGCGGCTTCTCCTTCAG
>CAZHET010000431.1:0-5704 GCA_964531585.1 uncultured Planctomycetaceae bacterium
TAACGGAACGCTACTCGAATGATGAAAGTGGTCAGAGTGAATTGCAGGACACATTCACAGTTGCAGTGATCCACCAATTGGATTCAGCGGCATCCCGCCACTGCGTCATATTCAGCGACATCGGGCGACAGTCCGCGCACGTCCGTTCCAAAGCGGGCCTGAAGTCGTAGAGGCTCCAACAAAACCGGCGACACCCTTGCGAGTCAATCATGCAAAGTGAGGTTTGCTTCGTCCGGGAGCCAGTCCCGATTCTGTCAGGCGTTTACAAATTGAGCGGCTGATGAGCATCTCCCATTGCGGATGCAGGCAGCGTCCGCCACGTGGCTGAGGCTGCCAGCACAGGCAGATCTGTCTCCTCCGCCGCTCCTGTCGGACAGATCCGCCGAATTCGGTGGATCTGCTTTCATTCTGACGCGATGGACGATTAGAACTCGCCGAGCACTTCACCCTTCGATCGTGTAATCAGGCCGGCGAACGTGCCGGCGTCAATGTTGGCACTGATAAAACGAGCGGACCCGTCGCACAGCAGGATCTGAACACCGCCGACATGGAAACTGTACAGCCCGCCACCTCGATAGTTGGAACAGTTCACCGGACACGGTCCGCCATTGGGGGCGAATGGAGATGGAGTGCCATCGTACAGGGCTCCGGCAATCCAGTTTTCGCCGTTCAGCAGATCGGCCCAGGCACCGCCGTTTGTTGTGCCCAGAGCTGCCGTGAACGTCCCGTTAATCTGGCGTCTGGCATCGTAGATGCTGGTGCCCCCGACTCGTTCACCGATGGCAATTGTGTTGGACGTGCCATCAGTCACCTGACTGATCCTTGTGATCGGATCGCTTGCGCTGGTCGGATCACCGGGATCGACACCGACGGCATTTAGCGCTCCACCGCGCTGTCCACCGGCATTGCCTCGATAGGCAATGGCCGCGAATGCTGCCCGCACTCCGGTCGTGGGAGTGTAGTCGCTGCGTGCGGCTGTCCAGGTCAATGGAAATCCGGCGGGTGTCAGGTCGTAAGTACTCAGCACCTCCGCGGGCGTTGACGGGCACATGTAAACCTGCAGCGGTGTCCTGATCGCTGCCAACTGCCGTTGGACAGCGTCCGCCGGACCAAATCCGAAGCCGGCCGCCTGGTCGTAGGCAGGAATGCTGGAATCCATCTGATTCCACAGATTGGCCTGATCCATGTACGGCAGAATCTGGACGCCCCAGACCGACGAGTTGAAGTCAGCGCCAAGCATCCAGGCGAATGGGAAACACCGATGCACGTCGTGATAGTTGTGAATTGCCAGACCGATCTGCTTTAGATTGTTCTTGCACTGAGTCCGGCGGGCAGCTTCGCGAGCCTGCTGGACGGCCGGGAGCAGTAAGGCAATCAGGATGGCGATGATGGCAATCACCACCAGCAGTTCGATGAGAGTAAAGCCTCTCGTGCGGTGACGGGAAGTGACGTTGAGTCGCATGGCGCACGTTCCTGAAAAGGTCGCTGGAAAGGAGGTGATGTATCGGAGCCTCAAAAAGAAAAGTCAGGCAATACTGACAATGCGTTACTGACGAGCAATGCGTTGGTCAGGAAAGTCAAAAAATCCAAAACCGACCGGTCGGTCGGCCTCAATCAGGATACCCAACAAGACAACCGACTTCAATCAGCAATCGCGTTCGTCCTGCCCGGGACTCAGACGGCGAATACGTGGCCGGAAGATATCATTCACCCAAAATTCATTCACTCCGCAGCAGGCCGGCGAGAATGAAGCGACTTGTTTCGTGCGCGATCTGTTCGGCGCTCAGCCGTCCTTCCGGATCGAACCAGCGTGAAATTCCGAGCACGGTCGCCAGGACATTCAGTGCCGCGATGTTTACATCAAGGTTTCGCAGCTTGCCTTCGTATTTCAGTTCGTTGAGGCATTCCCGCAGGAAGTCCAGATACCTTCTCTTGCGAACGATGATCTGCTGCCGGTGTTCGGGAGTCAGCGCGGGCAGTTCTTCGGTCAGAATCGTGATTTCCCGCACGGACTCCGTCATCCCGGCGTGACGATTCAGGATGAACCGCAGCCGCTCCTCGGCATCGTGGATCTCCCGAGCGGGTTCGATCACGAACGATTCCACCGTGTCCATCGCAAACTGCATGATCGAAAACAGCAGGTCCTTCTTGCCCGTGATGTAGTGGTACAGACCGGGCTTGGTGAGGTCGACGGCCTGCGCGATGTCGTTCATCGACGTCGCGTCGAGTCCCTTCTGAACGATCAGTTCCGCCGCCGCCCGATAGATTTCGGACGTGCGATCCCGTTCCAGCGGTCTTCCCAGCGGCAGTGTTTCAAGAGATGCGGATGTCATGCGTGTCTGCAGAACCTTGCAAAGTGATGTTCATTCTGCTTTGCTGCCGTCGAACCGACCTTCCGGTCGGTCGGGCGATGAACGCATGACGTTAATCAACGCGATGGCCGAAAGCAAATGCATCTGAAACCCCTGCGACTGTGGACCTTCACGACAATGCTGATGGTTATTTTGCCGGTATGCAGTGCTCAGCCCCGGCAGTTGATCATTCACGCCGACGACGCGGGAATGTCGCATTCCGTGAACGTTGCGACGATCGAGGGACTCGAGTCGGGCATTGTCTCGTCCGCCAGCATCATGGTGCCGTGCCCGTGGTTTTCCGAATTTGCTGAGTACGCAAGGACTCACCCGGAATACGACTACGGCATTCATCTGACTCTGAATTCCGAATGGAAGCACTATCGCTGGGGGCCGGTGGCATCGCGCGACAAAGTGCCAAGCCTGATCGATCAGGACGGTTATCTGTGGGACAACGTTCCGCAGGTTGCGGCGAACGTTCGTGCTGACGAAGTGGAACTGGAACTGCGGGCGCAGATCGAACGAGCGAAGCAGTTCGGTGTTCCTCTGTCGCACCTCGACACGCACATGGGAGCACTGGTCAGCCGGCCGGATCTGGTGGAAGTCTACGCCCGGCTGGGGATCGAATACGACCTGCCGATTCTGTTCATCCGCAGGCTTGATGACGCCACGGCGGCTCAGTACCCGGCGATGAAGGAACGCGCCGAACAGATCGTGAAGGCTCTGGACGCGAAGGGCCTGCCGGTGCTGGATTCGCTGTCGCAGTTCTACGGCGGTGACACTCACGAACAGCGCGTGTCAAATTACTATGAGTCGCTGACGAAGTTGAAACCGGGCGTCAGCGAGCTGATCATTCACTGCGGTGTCGACAATGACGAGCTGCGGGCCATCACCAACAGCGCGGCTCGCCGGGACGGCGACCGGCGAATCTTTTCGTCAGGCGAGATGCGGCAGTTTCTGAAAGACCAGGACATTCAACTGTTGAGCTGGAAGCAGTTCCGCGAGCAGGTGTCCGGCAAGTCGGCTGCACAGTGATGCATGATCCGCCAGGTTCGCCCGCTGCCGGCACATCACCGACACTGCCGCGGCTGCAGTCGCTGGACCAGTTTCGGGGCTACACGGTGGCCGGCATGTTTCTGGTGAATTATGTCGGCGGATTCGCGGTTACACCGGGAATTCTGAAGCACCACAACAATTACTGCAGCTATGCCGACACGATCATGCCGCAGTTTCTGTTCGCGGTCGGCTTTGCGTTTCGGCTGACGTTCGAACGCCGCGTGCAGAAGGAAGGGCGTGCCGCGGCGTATCGGCGAGTCGTCACGCGACTGCTGGGTCTGGTGTTGCTGTCGCTGGTCATCTATTCGGTGAGCCCGCCGGCAGGAAACTGGGATCAACTGCGGGAACTCGGGCCGTGGAACGTTCTGTCGCGAGCCCTGAAGCGCGACTGGTTCCAGACGCTGATGCACATCGCGGCCACTTCGCTGTGGATTCTGCCGGTCATCCGCGCGGCGACATCCGTTCGTCTGACGTTTGCCGCCGCGTCCGCTGTGCTGCATGTTGCGCTGTCGTGGTGGTTCAACTTTACCTGGTGCAACACTGATCCCAACGCAATCGACGGCGGACCGCTGGGGTTTCTGACGTGGACGATTCCGGCGATCGCCGGTACTGTCGCGTGTGATCTCGTTCGGTGCGAAAATTCCCGACAGCGCTGGTCCGGACTGATTGGCGGTTCGGTCGCACTCATGCTGCTGGGATGGGTGATGTCGTGTGGTACAAGATTCTACGACGTTCCCGCAGACCGTGTGGAAGACCGGCAGCACGAGCGACTGGCGGCGAATCCCGTGCTTCCCGCTGCCGACGACCGAGTGTTTCGAGGTTTCGCGGAACCTCCGTTCGTTCCGCCGCCGCACGAGAGTCATCGCAGGTGGAACTACTGGATGATGAGCCAGCGAGCGGGCACGCTGTCGTATCTGACGTTCACCGCCGGCTTTTCACTGGCTGTGTTTTCGCTGTTTCATTTCGTGTGTGATGTCAGGCAGCGTCGGTGGTTTGTGTTTCGGGTGTTCGGGATGAATGCTCTGGCCGGTTACGTGCTGCACCTGCTGGTGATGGACGCCGTGCATCCTTTTGTTCCGCGAGATTCGCCGGCATGGTATGTGGCGGGCAGTCTGTCTTTGTTCTTTGCTGTCGTGTGGACGTTTGTGCGACATCTTGATCGCCATCACATTTACTTTCGGCTGTGAGCGACCGTGGACTACCCCGATCCGATGACAGACCTTGTGCCGCTGCCGGTGACTCACCGCGCGGTGATCCCCGACGAATACCGCGACGAAATGGGTCACATGAACGTCATGTGGTATACCCACCTGTTTGCCGAATCGACCAGGCGCGTGTTCATTGAATTCGGGATGACTCCCCGGTACTTCGCGGATCACCACGCCGGCTCGTTTGCTCTGGAAGCTCACACGCGGTTTCTGGCGGAAGTCCGCACGGCAGACCGCATCACGGTTCGTTGCCGCGTCCTTGGCCGTTCCGCGAAGCTGTTTCACGTAATGCACTTCCTGATCCGCGACGACGACAGCCGCCTGTGCGCGACGGAAGAAAGCATCGGCGCTCACATTGACATGTCGACTCGCCGCACATCGCCGTTTCCCGCTGAAGTGGCCGCCCGAATTGACGCCTGGCTGCTGGAACACTCGCGCCTGCCGTGGCCGGCACCGGTGTGCGGCGTCATGCATCCGTGATGCCACTGACTGCGTTCGTCCGCGTTGCCGAAGTCCGGCGGGCTCAGCCAGCGTCGTAAAGCGAGGCCAGTTGCTGTTCGAACTGGCTGACAATGAATCTGCGGCGGACCTTCAGTGTGGCGGTCAGTTCGCCGGCTTCCAGAGAAAACGGTCTGTTCAGCAGCAGGAACCGGCGGACTCGTTCGCCGTGGCTGACATCCCGCATCACGTCGGCAACCCGCGCTGCGAAGAATTCCTGAACGGCCGCGTCTGCGATCACCTCGCCGTCAAAGGTCTGCGGCCATCCCTGTCGCTCACTTTCTTCCTTCAGCAGCCCGCTGTTCGGAACAATCAGCGCCGTGATGAACGGGCGATTGTCGCCATAAACGACCGCCTGATCGATGAACGGATCGCTGATCAGCAGGCGTTCAATTTCTGTCGGAGCGACATTCTTGCCGCCGGACGTGACGATGATGTCCTTCTTGCGGTCTGTGATGAACAGATAGCCGTCGTCATCCAGGTGGCCGACGTCGCCCGTCAGCAGCCAGCCGTCGACGATGGCTTTCGCCGTGGCGTCGGCGTCTCGCCAGTAGCCCTGCATGACGTGCGGGCCGCGAGTCAGAATTTCGC
>CAZHET010000432.1:0-5680 GCA_964531585.1 uncultured Planctomycetaceae bacterium
GGCTGCGAAATCGATTGAATGCGAAATCGCAGCTCTCCGGACGCCAAGTCAAACACCTGGACGTCGGCGGGAATGCCGGCGCTCGATGAGCCGCTAACGGCCAGCCAGCGACTGTCACTGGAAAACGCTGTCCGACGGACGCCGTAGAAGTTCGTTTCAAGCATGTGCAGCAAACTGCCATCAGCAACCCTGTGAACAAGAACGGCGTAATATCCGGGCAGACGAACCTGCTGATTCTCCTGCGCACCGACGTTCTTTTCCGGATGTCTGTCCAGAAAAGTTGCCAGCAGGCTGCCGTCTTCTGACACGCCTGCACCTGCACCGCTGCCGGGAGCCGAGAATTGCGTGTGCCGCACTCCTGTGTTCACGTCGAACACGCCGCACGTGTTGCCCGAATGAACTAAAACCAACGAATCGTCAGGAAGTGACAAACAACGAAACGGTCCGCCTGCAGGAATCGCAGCTCCCTGAAGTACATTCTGTTGCAGTACATTGCCGGTGGTGACGTCTCGAACGATTAGCTGACGATCGGAACTCAGCGAGATCAGGTGGCTTCCGTCAAGGGAAAAGGCAAGCGCAATGTTCTGCCCGTCTTTGCGCTGGCCGGGAAATTCTATGCGTCGTTCACCGGATTTGGCGTCCCAAATAGTGGTCGTTCCGAAGCTTGTTGCAGTTGCCACAAGTGAACCATCCGGCGATGAGGCAATTGCGGTTACGCCATTCCTGACGTTAACTTCGTGTTGAAACGTGTGGATCTCCCGGCCGGTATTTGCCTCCCACATGCGAGCCGTATCGTCGCGGCCTGCCGTCAGGATGGATGTGCCATCGGAGTGGAATTGCAGCTCGCTGATCCAGACAAAGTGTCCGTCCAACTGACTGGTCGCGATCCCCTGGTGCAAATCGAACACGGTCGTCAACAAGCCGTTGGCTTCCGCGACCAGCCAACGACCATCGGAACTGACAAACAGCGCGCCCGGAGGTGGAATGCCTTTGAGGTAGCGTTCAAATCGACCCGATTCGACTCCAAATACGGCGATCCGATTAAGTTCCTCCGAACCATCAACTGCGAAAACGAATTGCCCGTCGGGCGACCAGGCGATCTCGTTTCCGCGTTGGGTGAAGTAGCCGCTGAGTCGCAGGTCGCCGTCATATTCGATAATCCTGGCCAGTTTCTGATTCGCCATTTCGAGCAGCAGGATGCGATCCGGATCACTGACGCCGATTGCCAGGAGGCGTCCGTCGGGCGAGAATCGAATTGCTGCGACGCGTCCGTCCGCATTGATCGGCTCAACCTGCGAAGGAGGATCCTGGCCAGTGATGTTCCAGATCCAGATGTGCCGCTTGTTGTCCAGAACGGCCAGCGTTGCTCCATCCGGTGAAACGTCAATGGCCTCAATATGTGAACACTGCATCTGCTGCGACTTGAGCAGCTTTTTCGATTCCACGTCCCAGACTTGCAACAAGGCGTTGCCGCGTGAGCCGCGCTCAGAACTTCCCGTGATGAACCTGGTACTGTCGGCTGTGAATTCCAGGTGGGTCAAAATTTGAGTCGGTTCTGTAAGCTTCAGCAGAGATCCTCGTTTCCCGTGCATCTCATAAAGTCGGATGTAAGTCACATCTGCTTCACCACTATCGCGATGCTCAAAGCCGCTCACCGCCAGTGTCTTGCCGTCAGGACTCAGCTTGAGCATTTGTGTGCTTCGCTCGCGGCGAGCGATCGTCCACTGCATCCTGCCTGTGGCCACGTCCCAGACACCGATTTCGCCGCTCAGAGTTGAGCCGACCATCAGGCTGCTGTCGGGAAGAAATCCGGCTGCCAGGCCGCCCATGCGATAGCGGTTGCTGCCCAGTCGCGAAACTGCACCGGCAGGAAGCGCGTCGGGCGACGCGGTCTCCGGGGCAACACGATTCGTGTCAGGTGAGCCGCTGACTGCATTTTCCTGCGGCGGCACGGAGTCGTCGGAAGTTGCGGCAACTGCCAGGACTGCAGGGGCCATGGACAAGACGACCAGGACAAACGAGGTACGGTGTCGGCGTGACATGCATGAACCTCCTCGAAACGTTTGCGTAGCTTCTCGCCACATCTTGCGGAATGAACGTCGAGAATTCCACGCAACCGTGGCGTCATTTCGCAGATAATGGGCCGTTGAGGAACAGCCTGCGCTCAGCGTCCCGGCGTTTTCTGCCGGTGTTTCCGGCCGGTGTTTCCGGCCGGTGGTTGACTGGCGGGTGCCGGGCGTTCCTGACGGTGAAATTTAGCCGCCTCTCGCGAATTACGATTTACAGTCAGGGATACAACCATGGCCGACGGAAAATGTGGCGGAGTTCTCGATGCCGTTCAGGAATCGCTCGTTCTGGCATTGCAGGTGGCGGAAAAGACGCTGCTGGATTCTCCCGAAACGATCCAGAAAATCCTGAACGATCCCAAGGTCAAAACAGCCATCGAAGAAGCTGCCACCAAGCAGGCCAAAGAACTGCTCGAAAAGCAGCGCAAGGGGCAGGCTGTCAGTTCGGAGGACGTGAAGGCGAAGGCCGCTGCACTTGGAAAAGCCGTTGCCGGCCCGCTGCAGGGAGTCGGGCTCAAGGAACTGGAAAAGTCAGCCAAGGGCACCGCCGAATACCGAAAGCTGGAACAAAGCCTGAAGGAGCTGGAATGTGCCTGGAAGCAGTCTCCGGTGGGAATCTGGGTCGATAAGCACAAGGGGCTGCTGTACGTCGTCGGAGCCGGTCTGGCGCTGGAAAGCGCGATCGTGATGTATCACTTCAAAGCGGGCGACGAAATTACCGGGCCGCTGTTGAAGCTGACTCAGGGCCTGGTGAAGTTCAAGGTGCTGGGCAATGTGGAAATCGCAGCGAAGGAGATCAAATTCGTCCCGTCCAAGCGGGAGGTCGGTGCCACGATGATGACCACCGCGACATGGGAACGCGTGAAGGTCAAGTTCGAAGCCGGCATCACGTTCCAGGACACCAGCGTTGCTCAGGCCAATGTCCGCGGCGAAGTCGAGGTGAAGATTATCAAGGGACTCGATCTGAAAGTGCATGGTGGTTATTCGTGGCAGGCTCCCAACCCCGACGCGCCGTGGCAGAATCAGCACCGCTACGATCTGGGACTGGGGATCTCGTACAAGAAGGCATTCGGCGTCAGCCGGCTATCGCTGCAGACAATGATGTTTGCGACTCAGGACGCGGACACGACGAAGTTCGGCGGCAAGGGAAGCCTGGATCTGAAGCTGACGGAATACGCGCGACCTGGTGGGTACAAGGGCTCCGTGGATCTGAATTTCAACATCGGCGCGAACGAGATCACCAAACGCCTGCCGCCGGGAATGGGGCCGGATCAAAGTCGCAGCAGCGAATTCACAACAGGGCTGGGCATTCAGGCTCACTTCTGAGCGTTCGGCGAAGGCAGTTCCCTGCGCCAGCGTTCGGGCACTTCGGCAAACGCCTGTTGATACGTGCTGTCCAGCGGCACGTTGATGTATCGCTGAGGCAGCAGGAACAGCGGCATCTCGGGAAGTTCTTCACCGACGGCTGCGGCCTCGATGAACGCTTCCCGAACTTCTCCGGCAGAATACGAAACCAGCGTCAGCGGCTGTTCTTCGGGAAGCTGAAACGTGTCGTGTGAATCGATTTGCGACCAGATTGCATTGTGAATGCCCCGCGGGTCACGCGGTCCCGGCGGGAACAGGTCGATGACCAACAGATGAATGCCGCCGTCCAGCAATTCGACGGCTTTATTCACGAACGCCTTTAGAGCCAGCCGGCTCGACTTGTTTCCCGGTGAGACGATTTCGATGATTGCCACGACACGGTCGTCGCTGGCGTGGTGGATGGCGATGCGGCTGCGTTTGCGAGCGTAGTGTTCCATTTCCGCCGCGGCGGTGAAACGCACTTTTGGCGGTGCGGTGAGCAGGCCAATTCCGCCTGCGGATTCTTCCATCGGTTCAATGAGATCCCGTTGAGCTTCGAGTGCCAGCACGTCCGGACCCAGACCGCCGGCGATCTGTTCGGCCAGAGCGTAGTGTCCCTCCGGCAGCAGCCCGGCGTTCAGCGCGTGCTTGATCCTGGAGATCCACTCGTGATGAAAATCGTGGAAGATTCCGGGAATCACCCGGGTCCAGTCGTGGATTGGCATGAGGTCGGCCTGGAAACAACAGCGAATTCAGACAATAGCTGCGATTTTGGATCGTAGCGTTCACTGATTCCTATGATAACCGTTTCCTCGCTGCTGTCGGAGGCGTTGCGAAAAACTTAGACAAACTGTCGACGGCGGCAGATCAGATTGATTGGTGCTGAATTCCGCCGTAGACTTGCGACAATGCTGCCGTCGACCGGTCGTCCGTCCTCAGTGCCCATGCGCCCTCAATGCCCGCACGACCTAGACGCTCGTGCGAACCAAACGCTCGAAGGAATCGATCATGTCGGAAACTTCCAAAGCAAACAGTCTGCTGCATCGCGTTCAGGCTCGTCTGACAACGGAATCGTTCGCAAAGGCGGCTTATGTCTGGAGCCTGGTGATTCTGGGGGTTTGTATTCTGGCGGTTCTGGCGATTCGCCTGCTGGGAGCGCTGCCGCCGACTCAGCAGCAACCGGTGTATCTGCTGGCGGTTCCGGCCCTGATCGCGGCGTGCGCCGGACTGTTTCATCGTCGCGTGAAACAGTCGAATGCAGCTGCCGCGATTGACAGACATGCCAACACGCACGACCTGTTTCTGACCTACTCGTCGCTCGACCAATCGGCCGGGGAATATCAGCCGCTGGTTGCTGAGTCGGCTGAGAAACAGGCGGAGAAGATTGTGCCGTTGGACGTCGTACCGTTTCGGTTCGGCAGGCAGATTGGTGATGTGGCGATTGCAGCCGGCGTGCTGGGACTGGTCATCTGGCTGACTCCGCAGCTCGATCCGTTCGGCAATGTCGAAGCTTCGCTGCAGGAACATAAGCAGCAGGCCGAAGTTGCCGCCATCAAAAAGGCAACCGACGAACGTAAAGAGGAACTGAAGAAAAGCAGTCAGCGAGCTGAAGAACGGTCGGATGCAATTGAGGCGGAACTGAAGGAACTGCAGAACGCATTCCGCCAGATGAAGCCAAAGGAAAGTGATGCTAATACACGCGTGCTTTCCGACCAGCGCAAGGGGCTTAACGAACAGTGGAAAGCCGCCAGCAACGACCAGCTGCGCAAGCTGATGAACCAGCCGATTTCCGAACAGCAGCTTGGCGGAACCCGCAGCGCCAAAATGAACGAATGGCTTAAGGAACTGAAAGAGGGCAAAACGGAAAGCCTGAAACAGCAGCTCGACAAAGCTCAGGAAACGATGCAGGCCATGATGGAAGCCAAAGATCCGGAAGAACGCAAAAAGCTGGAAAGTCAGTTGAAGCGCGAACTGCAGGATCTGGAAAAATTCTCGAAGGACAAAGCCGGTTCGAAGGAACTGCAGGCGGCACTCGACAAGGCCCTCAAGTCCCTGCAGGCCGCTTCAGACCCGGACAAGAAGGGCGAAAAGCTTTCTCAGGAAGCCATGGAAGCTCTGAAGGAATCGCTGCAGTTGTCCGAGCAGGAACTGGAACAGGTGGCTCGGTCGGCCAAAGATCTGAAGAAGCTGGAAGAGGCGCTGAAGACTCTGCAGCAGGCCGAAAAGCTGAATCAGAAGGGGCAGCTTGACGGTGAAAAGTGCGAAGGCTG
>CAZHET010000433.1:0-5659 GCA_964531585.1 uncultured Planctomycetaceae bacterium
CCCGGCGAAACTGCGTGATGCAGCCCAAAATTCTGCCACGGGAATGGTGCCGCTGTATTGCCTTCACTTGCGGGTTTGTTGTGCCGCGGCAACAACGGCATGCCGTACGCGCGATGATGCCAAAACGCCACGCATCGACATTGTCGGAACGGCCGGCAGTTGCGGAGCGATTCGATCGTTCCAGAGGATGAAGCGGTTGGACAGGACCGGCCAGGGCGGTGTTCGTGGCCGGCCGCGGTGAGGGCCGGTCCGGTGCAGTCAGTCTGACGGGCCGGCGCACGTCTCGTGTCGCGTCGCAGTTCCGTTCACGCCCGTCGAAAGATGAACCAGGCAGCCGCCGCGAGGCACAGCGATGCCCACAGATAGTCCAGCGTCAGCTTTTCCTTCATGTAGACAACCGCAAACGGAACGAACACGGTCAGTGCGATCACTTCCTGAAGGATCTTGAGCTGTCCCAGGTTCATGACGGACGCGCCTGTGCGGTTGGCCGGAACCTGCAACATGTATTCGAAAAACGCGATCGCCCAACTGGCCAGCGCGGCAACAATCCACGGCCGCGTCGAGAGGTTGCGAAGGTGGCCGTACCAGGCAAACGTCATGAACACATTGCTGCAACTCAGCAGCAGAATCGTTGTCAGCCAGGGGCGCATATCCGGTCTTCCATGCCACGAACAGGTGCGGTGCCCGTCCGTGTGACTTGTGAACAGGCAACGAACGCCGATCACGACAGGGCCGGGAAATGAAGCAGCCGAAGGAGCAGGCGCACAACTGGCACGTGCCGTATTCGGCCGCCGGTGATTTTACCTGGCGGCATGGACTCAACAAGCGCGGCGGGATGCCGCGGGCAGGCTGCCGGGCTCAGGAATCAGCGGTGCCTGTTATGCAACTGAATGGCTCGGTACACTGCCTGCGGTTCTTCCCGTCCGCCCGTCTCTGTGAAGTCAGCGATGAGTAAATTTGAATCCGTCACGGTGGTCAAGGCCGCCAATATCTAGTTCGATGGCAACGTCACCAGCCGAACCGTGGAGTTCCCGGACGGCAGCGTCAAGACGCTGGGGATTCTGCTTCCAGGGGAATACACATTCAACACGGGCAAGCCTGAACTGATGGAAATTCAGTCCGGGCAGCTGATGTGGCGTCAGGCGGGAGAGTCAGACTGGCAGGAAGTTCGCGGCGGTCAGACGTTTCACGTGCCGGGGAATTCTGCTTTTGATTTGAAGGTGGCCGCCGTCACGGACTACATCTGTTCGTTCCTGTGAGCCGCTCGGACGACACATTCGTGCTCCCAACTCCAGTTCAACCTGTCTCACTTCAGCGCGATCCCGTTGACGGACGTAGTATTCTGGCGGTGCCAGATGATGATTTCGTCGCCTGGCTGGAATCGGTCGGCGAGAAGAAGTTTCGCGCTCGGCAGATCCGCAGGTGGCTGGTTGAGCGGCGCGTCCGGTCCTTCGACGGAATGACGGACGTTTCGGCGGCATTGCGGCATAAGCTGGCGACGGAGTTTCGCTTTTCCAGCTTCGAAATCGTGAAGCATCAGGTTGCATCGGACCGTACGGAAAAGTTGCTGCTGAAGCTGCGAGACGGCGAGTTCGTGGAATGTGTCCTGATGCGCGATCCGGGACGGCGAACCGTCTGCATCAGCACTCAGGTCGGCTGTGCGATGGGCTGCGTATTCTGTGCCAGCGGACTACTTGGGGTGAAACGCGACCTGACTGCCGCGGAGATTTTCGAACAGGTATTGGTGCTGCACCGGCTGATGGATGACGACGAAAAAATCACAAACGTTGTCGTGATGGGGATTGGTGAACCGCTGGCGAACTACAACAACCTGATGGCCGCGCTCGAGTTTCTGAGTTCCGACGACGGCTTCGGGCTCGGAGCCCGACGGATTACTGTGTCGACCGTCGGCCTGCCGAATAAGATTCGCGAATTCGCTCGTAGTGGAAAGCAGTTCAACCTGGCCGTGTCACTGCACGCTCCCAACGATGCACTGCGGACCCGGATCGTGCCGGTCAATAGTAAGATCGGCCTGGAAGAAATCATTGCGGCCGCGGATGACTTCTTTGAAGTGACGGGACGCCGCGTGTCGTACGAATACGTGTTGCTGTCGGGCGTCAACGATCAGCCGGAGCACGCAGAGCAGCTGGCGCGGCTGCTGCGAGGCCGGAACGCTCACGTGAATCTGATCCCGATGAACGGGGTAAGCGAACTCGCGCTGACGGCTCCGGGTGATCCAATGACACAGCGGTTTCGGTCGATTCTGGAGCAGCGCGGCATTCCGGCCACCGTTCGCAAACGCAAAGGAGCCGACATTGACGCCGCCTGCGGGCAATTGCGGCTGAACCGGGAGGAATCGCGGGTGTAACCCAATGGAAAACGCTGACGGAACGCGGACCCGCGTTCCGTCAGCGTTGATGAGGGGGAGACGTTCCTGCGGCTACTTCTTCACGAGTTCCTTTTCCTCGCGGCGCCTTTTCAGAACTTCTTCCGTAACGCTGCGGGGGGCTTGCCGGTAGCACAGGAATTCCATGCTAAACGTCCCCTTACCCTGCGTCATGGAACGAATCTCGTTGGCGTAGTCGAACATTTCGGCCAGCGGTACTTCTGCCAGAATGATGCACACGGCGTCGTTCACTTCTGACGACGTTACGATACCGCGTTTGCTGGACAGGTGGCCGGTGACGGCTCCCTGAAATTCTTCGGGAGTTTCGATTTCCAGCTTCATGATTGGTTCCAGCAGCGCCATGCTCGCCTTCTTGAGCGTGTCCTTCATGCAGTCGCGGGACGCAATCTTGAAAGCCATTTCTGACGAGTCGACATCGTGGTAGCTGCCGTCGCGCAGGCACATCCTGACGCCGACGACTTCGTATTCGCCCAGCGGTCCTTTATCGAGAGCCATCTTGAAGCCGGCATCACAGGATCCGATGTATTCGCGAGGAATACGCCCGCCGGAAATTTCGTCGGAGAATTCGTAGCGAACCTCGGAGTCTTCCGGGAGAGGCTCCATCAGGCCGACCACGTGAGCATATTGTCCGGAACCGCCGGTCTGTTTCTTGTGCTTGTGGTTGAACTCGACGGGCTTCGTCGGCCGTTCCCGATAGGAAACTCGTGGCTCACCGGTCAGACACTCACACTTGTACTCGCGCTTGATGCGTTCGACGTAGACGTCCAGATGCAACTGTCCCATACCGGCGATCAGTGTCTGGCCCGTCTCTTCGTCGGTCTGCACCTGAAACGTGGGATCTTCGCGACGGAACCGTTCCAGTGCCTTGCTGAGTTTGTCGGCATCGTCCCGTTTTTTCGGTTCAATCGACAACCGAATCACTGGTTCAGCGACGTAGATGTTCTCCAGCGAGTACTCGACACCGCCACCCAGGAACGTATCGCCGGATGCGCAATCGACACCCACGACGGCGATAATGTCGCCGGCAGAGGCTTCGTCGATATCTTCGCGATCGTCGGCATGCATACGCACCATGCGTCCGAAGCGGGTCGAACGACCGGTTCGGGCATTCACGTACGTGTCGCCTTTCGTGATGACTCCCTGATAAATGCGCATGTAGGTCAACTGGCCGAAAGCTTCCACCACGGTCTTGAAGGCCATGGCCACCATCGGATCTTTGCGGTCGTTGGTCAGCCGGACTTTTGGATGCTTGCCTTCTTCGTCGGCGGGCTGGCTGTTGTCGTTGGCGTACACATCGACGTCCGTAGGACACGGCAGGTACATCGTGACGGCGTCCAGCGCTTCCTGAACCGCTTTATTCTTGAAGGCACTTCCCATCAGGACGGGAGTGACCTGCTGAGCCAGCGTTGCTTCACGAATGATGCGGCGAACATCCACCTCGGAGACTTCGCCCTCTTCCAGCAGGGTTTCCATCAGTCCGTCGTCGAAGTGCGACAGTTCTTCCAGCATCTCCATGCGGGCGGCTTCGGCTTCCGCTTTCAGTTCGGCCGGGATTTCTTTGCGTTCGACCTTTTCTCCTTCGTCACCGAGGAAGTAAATGGCTTCCATGCGGATCAGGTCGACGACGCCCTGAAATTCTGATTCTTTGCCGATCGGAACCTGGATGGCGATGGCGTTCGTCTTGAGCTTGTCCCTCATCTGAGCGATGACTTTTTTCGGATTGGCTCCGGTGCGGTCCATCTTGTTGATGAATGCAATTCGAGGAACGCCGTAGCGTTTCATCTGGCGGTCAACGGTCAGTGACTGGCTCTGCACTCCCCCGACCGAGCACAGGACCAGAATCGCCCCGTCAAGTACGCGCAGGCTGCGTTCCACCTCGACGGTGAAGTCGACGTGTCCCGGTGTGTCGATCACGTTGATGACGTGTTCGGGGATATTCAGCTTGTCGTTCTTCCATGCGACGCGAGTGGCCGCGGACGTGATGGTAATGCCGCGTTCGCGTTCCAGCTCCATGTGGTCCATGGTCGCGCCGCCATCGCCGCCCTTAACATCCCGAATCTTGTGAATCCGACCGCAGTAGTAGAGCATTCGCTCTGTCAGGGTCGTCTTTCCAGAGTCGATGTGGGCGGAAATTCCGATGTTGCGTACACGACGAAGGTCAGTCATTTCTCCAGCCGTCCTGAGTGTCGAACGAAGGTCAAAGAGTGGGCCTGTGGGGAACAGTCACACAGAAAAGGGAACCGGAACAAGTACTGCCGCGGAAACCGCACTTCGCCTGCGAAGTTTCGCCGGAAACGGCAGGCTTGGCAAAGAAGCAACCCGGCCTCACGATAATCGACGGTGGCCGGTCGGCAGCGACTACCCCATCGTCGGCCGAATCGGGGAATTCACTGCCGGAGCTTTGGGGCTTCCGGAAAACGCTAGCAAAGCCGTCTGTGCATTGGTCGTTTCCTGTATCGGTGGCAGGGCGAAACACCTGTTCGCAGCGTGACGTGTGCCCGGACGCCGCCGAAATTGAAGCGTGGAATCGTATCGTTGCCGAATTTCCGCGAAAAGAGCGATTCTGAGTGATTTCGCAAAACTCGTGCCTTTACCGACTTTGGGATTGGATGCAGTCCGGCGCGGCGACCGTTATAATGGCACTTCCCTGGCGCTGGTCATTCACGCAGCGTCCGTTTGCCGTATCTGTATGACCGTGTCAATCTGACCGCACTGCGTTTCCCTGGCGCGGACTTCTGACGCTCCGGTTCCTCGCCCACTCTTGTGACGTGTGCCGGATCGGAATTTTCCGAAATCGATTGCCGGAAGTTGCCCGCCCGAAACGCCTTACTCTGTCGAGGACGCTATGAAGGGACTGCTGATTCCGATTCTGTTCGCATTGGGCACTGCCACTTGCTGGGGGCTCTACGGCCCGACGCTCAGCAAAGCCCGCGCTCCCGCGGGCGAATGGAGCCCATTCAAGCCCTACGTCTTTATCGGCGTGGCCTACCTTGTGTGGGCAATCGTCGGCGGCCTGCTGGCGATGAAGGCCAAAGGCGACAATTTTGTTTACACAGGCGCGGCGTTCCCGGCCATGAACTGGGGTTTCTGGGCCGGAACGCTGGGAGCTTTGGGCGCTCTGTCGCTAACGAATGCTGTCATCACGAGCAAAGGCAACACGGCTCTGGTCATGCCGATCGTTTTCGGCGGCGCGGTTACGGTAAACGGGATTTACGCTTACCTGCAGCTCAAGGGCTTGCATGTCGTTAGTCC
>CAZHET010000434.1:0-5653 GCA_964531585.1 uncultured Planctomycetaceae bacterium
TCGTCGATCAAGAGCTGTTCCCATACCTGAACGGCCAAGCTAAAAGCCACCGGGCCGAATACGATCGATTACAAGATCGGTGAAATCTTCGGCGCGATCAAGAACAAGATTTCCAGCGGCTACAACCTGCGCGAGATCATCAGACCACATCGACGAACTGCGGTTCCGTTCTCAGGCCGAGAAGCATGAGCTGCCGCACCTGTACGAAGCCAGGATCAGCAAGGTCTGGTACTACCAGCTCGACCCCGGTCGCAGCTTCGGCAAGGCCAACCCGCTGAACGACGACGACCTGTCCGAGTTCGTCACGCTGCAGCAGACGTTCGCCGACTCGGACAAATCGTGGAGCATCGACGCCGGGTCGATCGACCAGACAACGTTCGACCTGTCGGTGAAGAACCCGAACACCGGCGAGGAAGTTGTGCATCGCAGCCCGCAGGAGATCATGGACGAGATCGCGGCACTGGACGCCGAGAGCGCCGAAGTCCTGACGACGATCAGGGGGCTGCTATGAACCTGACCAAAGCATTTTTCGAAGAGATTCGTGAACTGATCCACGCCGCCCGCGCCACAGCCAGAAAGGGCGTCGACCTGGTTCAGGTCCGCACGAACTTCGAAATCGGTCGGCGCATCGTCGAGCAGGAACAACATGGGGAAGACCGGGCTGCATACGGGAAGGAAGTGCTGAAAGCGCTCTCGGACAAGCTGACCGTCGAATTCGGACGCGGGTTTTCCCAAAGCAATCTGGAGTACATGCGGAAGTTCTTCCTGCTGTACCAGGACCGGGAACTGATTTCCCAGTCGGCGACTGGGATTTTGCAGCCAGCGATTACAGAATCGCCTGGACCACCAATTTCCCGGTCACTGACTGGGAAATCTTCGCCCTCGACCGGTCGTCCCTTCACTCTGAGCTGGACCCACTACACCTTCCTGCTCAGCATCAAGAACTCCGACGAACGCAGCTTTTACGAGATCGAAGCCGCCGACCAGAACTGGACCGTCCGCGAACTGAAGCGACAGTTCGACAGCAGCCTGTACGAACGCCTGGCACTCAGCCGCGACAAGGACGGCATCCGCAGGCTGGCCAGCGAAGGCCAGACCGTGACGCAGCCGCAGGATCTGTGGAAGGAACCGCTCGTCCTTGAATTCCTCGGGCTGGAAGAGCGGCACCGTTACACCGAGTCCGATCTGGAATCGGCGATCCTCGACCGGCTGGAACACTTCCTGCTGGAACTGGGCAAAGGGTTTTTGTTCGAGGCCCGGCAGCGGCGGTTCACGTTTGACGGCGAGCACTACTTCATCGACCTGGTGTTCTACAACCGGCTGTTGCGCTGCTACGTGCTGATTGACCTGAAGCTGGGGCGGCTGCCCCACGAGCACCTGGGTCAGATGCAGATGTACGTGAACTACTTCGACCGCGAGGTCACGGTCGACGGCGAGACTCCGACGATCGGCATCATTCTGTGCCGGCAGAAGAACGAAGCCCTGGTGGAAATCACGCTCCCCGCCGGCGCCAGCATCCACGCCCGCGAGTACCAGCTTTACCTGCCGAGCAAAGAGGAATTGCAGAACAAGCTCGTCGAGTGGGTGCGCGAGGAGGAAGCGAAGGATGAGTAACGCCAGTAGTAAGCCGCGCAGCAGGCGCAGAAGTGGAGACGACAATCCGGAGGTTGCAGCAAAGAACGGTTGGTCTTGGAGCACGATTGGCGATTGCTGCGAACTCGCAAGCGGCGGGACGTTTCAGGGGGCGGGCGTGAAGACCGTCGTCCTGTTCTTTGAGAAAGGCGCGCCGACCCGCAAGGTCTGGTACTACCAGCTCGACCCCGGTCGCAGCTTCGGCAAGACCAACCCGCTGAACGACGACGACCTGTCCGAGTTCGTCACGCTGCAGCAGACGTTCGCCGACTCGGACAAATCGTGGAGCATCGACGCCGGGTCGATCGACCAGACAACGTTCGACCTGTCGGTGAAGAACCCGAACACCGGCGAGGAAGTTGTGCATCGCAGCCCGCAGGAGATCATGGACGAGATCGCGGGGCTGGACGCCCAAAGTGCCGAAGTCCTGCAAACCATCCGCAGCCTTCTTTGACGAACAGGAGCCGAACGATGTCGAAAATTAAGGTTCTGGATCGCGACGTTTCCATCATCTCGGTGCGGGAGGAAGACTTCATCTGCCTGACCGACATTGCTCGGTACAAGAACCAGGATGCGACCGACGACTTGGTTCGGAACTGGTTGCGGAACCGGAACACGTTGGAGTTTCTCGGCATCTGGGAGCAGCTCAACAACCCAAGTTTTAATCCCGTCGAATTCGACGGGATTAAAAGCCAAGCGGGACTCAACAGTTTCACCCTGACTCCCAAGCAATGGATCGAGAAAACCGGGGCGATTGGCATTACGTCCAAGGCTGGCCGCTACGGCGGGACGTACGCGCACAAGGACATTGCCTTTGAGTTTGCCTCGTGGATTTCCGTCGAATTCAAGCTGTACCTCATCAAAGAGTTTCAGCGGCTCAAGGAGCAGGAGCAGAAAACGCTCGGCTGGGACATTCGTCGCAACTTGGCCAGGATCAACTACCGCATCCACACCGACGCGATCCAAACGCATCTGATCCCGCCGCAGTTGACGAAGTCGCAGGCCGCCCTGGTCTACGCCAGCGAGGCGGACGTGCTGAACATGGCGTTGTTCGGCAAGACGGCCGCGCAGTGGCGAGCGGAGAATCCCAAGGAAAAGGGAAACATCCGCGACCAAGCCAACTCCGCGCAGCTCGTGTGCCTGTCCAACCTGGAAAACCTCAACGCGCTGTTCATTTCCGAGAACGTTTCGCAATCGGATCGGCTGCTGCGACTCAATCAGATTGCCATCGCGCAGATGAAGCTGCTCACCACCGACCACCGCCTCCCCAGGCTGCCGGGGAGCAAGTGATGATGAACCGACAGCCATTGAAAATGGACAACGGACAATGGACAGTGCCGCCGCGCGTTCATTCAGCCCGGATGCCAGTCCGCGTTCATCCCGGAGGGATGCCAGCCATTAGCCGGTGGTTGAGCACAGCGACACCACCGGACATGAAGCCGCCCACGAACGCACCCCGCCCGGCAACGCCGTTAAGAGTTTATTTTCGTTTAACCCGTGGCCGAGAGGCCAGGTTGGTGCAAGCCGTGACGGCCTGGCCTTTCGGCCACGGGTTAAACGAGCGTGTTTTCCGGGGGAAAAACTCTTAACGGCGTTGCCCGCCCGGGGTGCCAGCCGCGCGGAATCACAACAAACGAGCTGGGCACAACGGCAATCGCCACGCTGGCCGCCGAGAGTGCCGAAGTCCTGCAAACCATCCGGGGGCTGCTATGAAGAAGGGATGGCAGAAAAGACAACTTGGCGAGTTGGCTGAATTGAAAGGACGAATCGGCTGGCGTGGCTTAACCGCCAAGGAATACACCGAGGAAGGGCCGCTCTTCCTGTCGGTGCATTCCCTCAACTACGGCGACTATGTGGACTTCAGGGATGCGTTCCACATCAGTGAAGAACGCTACATTGAGAGTCCTGAGATTATGCTCCAAAAGGACGACGTGCTCATCTGCAAGGACGGCGCGGGAATCGGCAAAGTCGGCATACTTGGAGATCTTCCAGATTGGACCACCATCAACTCCTCGCTTCTCCTGATCCGCAGTGGTGCTGACATCCTGCCAAAGTTTCTGTATCGCTGTCTGGAGAGCCCTTACTTTCAGCAGATCGTACAATCTCGACTGAACGGGGCGACGACGCCTCACCTCTACCAGCGGGATATCACCGAGTTTCCGATCGTCCTTCCCCCACTTGCCGAGCAGCGGCGGATTGTTGGGATTCTCGACGAAGCGTTTGAGGGCCTCGCCACCGCCAAAGCCGAACAGAACCTCCAAAACGCCCGTGCTCTGTTTGAAAGCCACCTCAACGCCGTCTTCACCCAACGCGGCGACGGCTGGAACGACACGACGCTGGGTGAGGCGTGCGAGAATCTCGATAGCAAGCGAGTCCCCATCACGAAGAACAAGCGAGTTGCCGGCGAATTTCCGTATTACGGCGCATCCGGCATCGTTGATTACGTGGACGACTACATCTTTGACGAAGACCTGCTTCTCGTGTCGGAAGACGGCGCGAACCTGCTGGCGCGAACCTATCCGATTGCCTTTTCCATTTCGGGGAAAGTGTGGGTCAACAACCACGCCCACGTCCTGCGGTTCCCTGACCCGGCATCACAGCGATTCATCGAGTTCTACCTGAATTCGATCAAACTCGACCCATACGTCAGCGGGATGGCTCAACCGAAGTTGAATCAAAAGTCGCTGAACTCGATCCCACTTCCCGCACCGCCGAAGCCACAACGGAAGGCGATCGTCGCCCAACTTGATGCTCTGCGCGAAGAAACCCAACGTCTCGAATCCATCTACCAGCGGAAACTCGCCGCGCTCGACGAGTTGAAAAAGTCGTTGCTGCACCGGGCGTTCTCGGGGAAACTCTGATATGCGAGTGAAACAAAGTCGTGACGACCAGAAGGTACTCCGTGTGGCTCACTCTGTGGTCGATCTTCTGCAACCGGCACTTCGTGGCATGGATGTGAAAGTCCGAAAGCCACGTTGCCCGTAAAAAACCCAGTCGGATGGCTGGATGACTGTCATTGGACACCTTGCAGTGCACAAGCCGACGATCGAAGTCTGGCTTGATCGATTCTCACGACATGTGAACCGACGACTTTATGCCGGATTCCAAAGTAACCAGGAGACGCTGATCGAATGGCTTGCGTATTCGTCGAAGTCTGCAGTGCCTCGGCGACGACTTGCTGATACCGAGCTTGCTGATTCCACTGTATGGAAGTTGAAAAACAGACTGACCGCAGTGGGCCTCGATGTACCGCTGTTGGAGACATATCGTGATCAGAGTGAATACTTTTGTGGTCTTTACGATGGCCAGTCGAGCGGTGACGAGCAGAGATTCGCCAAAGAAGCGGCTGCGTTCTTTCTTGATGTCCTACGGGCTGTCGTTACGCAAAGGCAAGATGATGACGCCAAGTCTACAACCGCCACGAGAACCGCAGACAAGTCAAGTCACACCTGCAGCATGAACGCAGCCAGTTTCTTGCCCGGCGGTGCAAAGAACGGGATAACTTCGTTTGCCAGGTCTGCGGATTCAATTTTCTCTCGGTCTGCGGAACTCTGGGGAAAGGCTTCGCGGAGACCCATCACATTATTGCACTTGCCAGTCTGCCTGATGAAGTGACAACTACCTTGGAAGACCTGATCGCTGTCTGTTCAAACTGCCATAGAATGCTGCATCGGATGGACGGAAAGGGAACAGATGTCGCTGAACTGAAGGCGGTGGTTGAGGGCTGCCGACAATTATGAATGAACGCAAACTCGCCGCGCTCGACGAGTTGAAACAGTCGCTGCTGCACCAAGCCTTCAGCGGACAACTGTAGCGACAAAGAGAGTGACGTCACCTATGCCCATACCAACCTTTGATCACAACCTGGTTCTGCCTCCGCACCTCGGCGACCCGACTCAATCGAGCGAACTATCGCCGTATCCCTGCACGACGTTGGAGCTTTGTCAGCAGCTTGGCACGTCCCCTGAGCGCAACGCCGTTAAGAGTTTTTCCCCCGGAAAACACGCTCGTTTAACCCGTG